>DHXA01000057.1:7268-9428 GCA_002413455.1 Rhodanobacter sp. UBA5168
ACGTAGGACGCGAAGACGCGCTTCACCTGATGCATTTTCAACAGCGGACCCATGCCGAAATCGTCCACGCCGGCGTTATTGCCGACGATGGTCAGACCCTTGGTGCCGGCTTCCAGCAGCGCGCCGATCAGGTTCTCGGGAATGCCGCACAGGCCGAAGCCGCCAGCCGCGATGGTCATGTTGTCGAACAGCAGCCCATCGAGGGCCCCGGCTGCGCTTGGGTAAACCTTGTCCATTGCCGTGCTTTCCTGCAGGGAGAGTCAGCTGCCAAGGATACGACGGATTGACTATGGCCGGCCTTGTACCAAGGTCGCAAGCCGGATTTCGTGCCGGCAACCCGGTGGCTTGACGTCATCATTTACGCGTGTAAACATAATATCACTTACGCATGTAAACGATGACCCATGGCGATCAGCGAAGCCGAAGCGGTAGTAATGGACGTGCTGTGGCGCGAAGCGCCGCGCAGCGCGGAGGAAATTCTCGCCGAGGTCGGTCCGGCGCAGAACTGGCAGGAGGGCACGGTGAAATCCCTGCTCAATCGCCTGCTGCGGAAGAAGGCCGTGCATGCCGAGCGCGATGGTCGACGTTATCTCTACACGCCGCTGCTGAAGCGCGAGCAGTATGTCCAGCAGGAGAGCAAGGGTCTGCTCGATCGTCTGTTCGGCGGCCGGGTGGCACCGCTGGTCGCGCACTTTTCCGAGCAGCGCAAGCTGTCGAAGAAGGACATCGCCGAACTGCGCAAGCTGCTGCAGGAGCTCGACGATAATGAACATTGATCTGGCAGGCATCGACTGGATTGGGCACGGCTGGCTGCTGATCCTCGCGTTTACCGCGGCAACCATGTGCGTGGCGCTGCTGCGCCGGCCTTGCCGTCGCGTGTTTGGCGCCGAACGCGCATTTCAGCTGTGGCTGCTGCCGCCGCTGACGATGCTGGCCAGCCAGTTGCCACATGTCGCCGGGGCGGATCGCGCGTCACTGCCTTCGCTGGTGTACGTGATCGCCTCGGTGGTCGGCGCGGCACCCGTCCATGCCAGCGCATCGGCGGATACCGGCTGGCGCAGCGGTGTCGTAATGATCTGGCTTGCCGGCATCGTGGCCAGTCTGGCGCTGGCGGCGATGGCGCAGTCGCGCTATCGCTTTCGCCTGCGTGGCGCCACGCAGGTGACCCACCTGTCGTCGCGCTGGCCGGTGCTGCGTGCTGCGGGCGTGGATGTGGGTCCCGCCCTGGTCGGCGTCTGGCAGGTGCGCATCGTGTTGCCGGCGGACTTCGACAGCCGCTATGACGCCACCGAGCGCGCGCTCATCCTCGCCCACGAAACGATGCACGCGCGCCGTGGCGATGGCTGGTGGTGTCTGCTGGCGCAAGGCGTGGTTGCGGTGTGCTGGTTCCATCCGCTGGCATGGTGGGTGCTGGCCGCGCTACGTCACGACCAGGAGCTGGCCTGTGATGCCGCCGTGCTGCGCGAACACGGCAGCCGCCGCAGTTATGCAAATGCCATGTTGAAAACCCAGTCGGCCGCGATCGCACTGCCGATCGGCTGCCCCTGGTCACCGCGTCATCCACTCACGGAGCGTATTGCCATGTTGAAATTGCCCTTGCCTGGTCGTCTTCGTCGCCGTTTCGGCAGCATTGCGGTTGTCATGCTCGCCAGCATCGTGGCCGGCTCTGTCTACGCTGCCAGTGCACCATCCGGGCAGCGCCCCGGAACGGTTTCAGGATCCGATGCCGTCAACGAGTACCAGCTGGACATGACGGTCGAGCTCATCACCGACGATGCGCATGCCGAACGGATGAAGCTTGCGTTGTGCATGGCGCCAGGCAAGAGTGGGACGGTAAGGACCCACGGCTGGACCATCGAGGCCACGCCCGCGCCCGAAGGCGAAAACCGGTTGCGTATCGATCTGGCGGTGACCGACGTTGGCGGCGGGGCCGTGGCCCATACGCAGTTGCATGGCACCCTCGGCGAATCCGTGCATGCCGAAGGCAAGGGCGAAGACGGCAAACACGGATACGCCGTCGATGTGATATCGCTGGCTGGCTGCCCGGCACGTACCGCCACGGCCGACACCGGTGCCGGTCTGCATCTGGTCAGCCAGGCCGTACGAAATGAATCCGCGCGTGCGGTGGCCGTATCGGTCGCACTGGAAGCGGGGCTGACC
>DHXA01000057.1:9650-15494 GCA_002413455.1 Rhodanobacter sp. UBA5168
CGCGCCATGCAGTTGATTGCCGATATCGACGGCGTGAAAGCGGTGTTCGACGGAAACCGGGTGCGCTTCGAGCGGAAGTGATCGACGGGCTGGCTATACTCGCCCTGTCACGCATCGGGAGAGTGAAGTGAAGCCGCGCCACGTGTTCCTTGCCCTTGCCACCCTTGGAATCTCCACCATGAGCCACGCCGCCGTCGCGCCCGTACTGGTGATCCACGGAGGCGCCGGCGTGATCAGGCGCGACATGACGCCGGCCACGGAAAAGGCGGTGCGCGCCGCGATGACGCTGGCGCTGCAGAACGGCTATGCCCAGCTGAAGGCAGGCAAGCCGGCGCTGGATGCGGTGGCCGCGGCGATCACGGTGCTGGAGGATGACGCGAACTTCAACGCGGGCAAGGGCGCGGTGTTCACCCACGACGCAACCAACGAACTGGACGCGGCGATCATGGACGGCTATACGCTGCGCGCCGGTTCGGTCGCCGGAGTGCGGCGGATCAGGAATCCGATCCTGCTGGCGCGCGCGGTGATGGAACGGTCGCCGCACGTGATGTTGTCCGGTGCCGGCGCCGAGGCGTTCGCGCAGAGCATCGGCATGCCGCTGGTCGATCCGTCATATTTCCGCACCGACGAGCGCTGGCAACAGCTGCAGAAAGCGTTGAAGGAGGATGCCGCAAAGCAGCCGCACGCGGACGTCGAGACGGCCAAACACTTCGGCACGGTCGGTGCGGTGGCGCTGGATGCGCAGGGTCATCTCGCCGCCGGCACATCCACCGGCGGCATGACCGACAAGCGCTGGGGCCGCATCGGCGACTCGCCGATCATCGGTGCCGGCACGTATGCCAACTCCGGCTGCGCGGTATCCGGCACGGGCTGGGGCGAGTTCTACATCCGTGCCGTGGCGGCGCATGCGATCTGCATGAAGGTTACCGAGATGCGCGTGCCGCTGAAGCGCGCCGCCGCCGAAGTGATCAATCAGGACATCCCGTCGATGGGCGGCAACGGCGGCGCGATCGCGCTGGACGCCGACGGCCACATCTCGATCCCATTCAACACCGACGGCATGTATCGCGGCTGGATGGGTGCCGACGGTGTAGCGCACGTGGCGCTCTACGGCGACGAGGACGATGGCACCGCCGAGTTGCCGGCGCCGGCTCCGGCGGAAAGCGCGGCGCAGCCCTGAAAACCTTTGGCGCGACTATCGAAGCCGCTGCAGTTGCGCGGGCGTCAGTGCGCCGCTGATGCCGAGCCGGCTGCCGTCCGCACGGATCACCAGCACGCGCGGAGTCTCGCCGCCCCATTGCGGATCGAGCAGGAAGTTGATGCGTTCGGGAGAGGCCTCGGCGTAGGCGCGGGTGGGATAGTCGGCTACTTTCATCGACCGCAGCCGCGCCTCGATCGTGTCGCGCTGCTCGATGCTGTCGGTCGCGACGATAAGCAACTCGATGTCTTTGGGGTGGGCACGTTGCAGCGCGACCAAGGCTTCGAGGTTCGGCTCGCAATACGCGCAATCGAGAGCCCACAGCGCAATGATCCGCTGGCCGTGTGCCGGTGGTTGCAGCAGGGCCGGCACGTCGGCGGCGGCCAGTGGTTGCAGCGGGCCGGCCACGGCAAGAACCGGCGCAAACAGGGCCAGGATCAGCAGCAGGCATTTCATCGCGGGACCCCGATCAGGCGCAAGCCGCCGGTGGTATTCCAGGCCACGAAGGCGCGGCCCTGTTTCAGCAACAGCTGCGGCGAAGCGACTGCGCCACGGCTGCGGGCGATCTCGCGGGCGGCATCGAAGTGCACGCCCTCGTCGGTCGAACGGCGCAGCATCAGGGCATAGCCATCGGTATTGACCTGGTTCCACACCACCCACACGTTGTGTCCGTGCGCCGCCACGTCGGCATGGCTGGCGCCGGCGCCCGCGATGACCAGCGGATGTTTTGGCCGATGGCCTGGATCGAGCTGGCCGTACCGGACCGTCGGCTGGTCCTTGGCCTCGTACCACACCGCGTGGCGAATACCGTCGTCGCCGACCGCCAGGCCCGGGCCGTGGTGCGGACAGCCGGCGATCCGCCATTCGCTGAAGGTGGCACGCTCGGCATGACTCGTTTGGCCGTCCGTGTGCAGCACCGCATAGGCGTGGTCGCGGATGTTGTCGCCGTAGATGCTGCGAAAGAACGCGGCGATTTCGCCGTCGGGCGTGCGCGCCAGCGCGATCCGGCAGCATTCGCAGCTCTGGTCGACCAGCTTTCTTTCGGGCGCAAAGCTGGCGCCGCCGTCGTTCGACCAGCTGTAGTACACGGCGGCGCCGAGGTAAGGCTGATGCCGTGCGGTGGCGGCGATCCCGTCGCGCTTGTCGATCCAGGCCATCACGATGCGGCCACCGCCGTCCACGGCCAGCGCTTCGAAGCGGTGGGTGATCTCGGCGCGATCGTGATGCACGGTGAGCGGTTCGCTGAAATGTTCGCCCCGATCCAGCGAGCGGGCAAAGCGCACGAAGCCGGTCCACGGTTTGGCGCGCGGCTGCGACCAGCTCACGTAGATTTCGTCGTGCGGACCGAACGCGATCTTCGGTCGGTTCTCGCCTTCGGCGTAGATGCGCTCGGCCAGCGTGTTCACCTCGACCGGTGCGCTCAGCGTGCGGCCGTCGTCGTCCGAGTGGCGCAGCCGCACATGGCCGTCGGCCGCGTCCACCAACCACAGGCGGCCACGACTGTCGAACGCCGCACTGGCACCGAGTTCGGGGCCCTTGGGCATGTCCATGTGCATGCCGTCATGCGCCATCAGCACGGGCGACAACAGGCAAAGCAGGCTGATCAGCAGGCGACGCATCGCAATTCCTCGGGTTGATCCATGGCCATACTCCCTCGTTGCCTTCGAGCGGGAGAGCACAGCCGCGCTGTTCACAATTCCCAGCGCAGCTCGCCGAACCAGGTGCGGCCGGCATAGGGATGGTAGACCCAGTACTGCTCGTTGGTGAGGTTGTCCACCCCGAGCGAGGCGCTCCAGCCCGGCGAGAACTTCCAGCGCAGCTTGGCGTCGGCCACGGTGAAGCTGCTCACGGCCCCATAGGTGTCCACGTAGTCGCTGTTGTCCAGTGAGCCGTACTGGCGACCGGAGTGGCGGATGCCCAGCGAAACGTCCCATCGCGGCGCGAAGCGGTAGTCGGCGAACACGCTGGCGCGCAGCTTGGGAATGCGCGGGAAATATTTGCCGTTGGCGAGTGGGTATTGGCGGTCGTTCAGCGTCCTGGCGCTATTGAACGCGACGCTGGCCTGAAGGTCGAGTCCGGCCGTCCAGACGTCCGTCAGGCCGATCTCGCCCTCGATGCCGCGGCTGCGCATGCGGTCGATATTCTGCACGCTGGTGATGCTGGGCGTAACGGTGATGTCGGTTTGCGAGTAGAGCGAGTCGGCGATACGGTCCTGGAACACCGAGAGGCGCCAGTGGCCGTTGGCGAGTTGGCGGGTCAGCGTGAGGTCGGTGGACTCGTCGCGCTCGGGCTTGAGGTCGGGGTCGTTGTTGACGATCGCATTGGCCGAGATGCTGCCCTGGAACAGCTCCGCGACGGTGGGATAACGCACCGCCTTGCCATGGGCCAGGCGCAGTTCCCAGCCATCGGCGAGATCCCAGCTCAGCGCTGCCTTCGGCGAGAAGTCGGTGCGCCGGCGATCGGGATAACGCAACGTGCTGCCGGCGTTGGCGAGCAGGCCGCCGTAGGCGCGCCATTGCTCCAGCCGTCCGCCGACGGTGAACGACCATGCGGTGGCAAAGCTCCACACGTCCTGCAGGTAGGCAGCGCGGGTCTGGCTGCGTCCGGCAAATGCGCTCACCGGCGTGCCGTCGGCCTCGCCGCGCCAGTCGGCGGCGTTGCGCACACGGGTCTCCAGCACGTAGCGGTCGCCATGCACGCCGGCGTACAGCATGTGCCGTTCGCCGAGCGGGCCCGAACTGCGCAGGTCGAAGGTGTCCCAGCCGGAGCCCGACCTGTTCGCGACCGTGCCGGGGCCACCGCGCGGAGTACCGGGCTCGGGCAGACTGGCCGTGTTCGCCAGCGAGCGCAGGAAATCGTAGTGGCTGGCCACCGCGGTCCAGCGCCAGCCGCCGTCGAGATGGCCATTCAACTCGACGCCGTAGAGCATGTGTGTGTCGCGGGCCGACGTGGGTGCCAGGCCGCTGGCCGGCAAGGTCCAGGTCTGGCCGGCGGCACTGATGACTCCGCCGCTCACCGGCTGGCCGGCGCCATCGCGGATGAGGCTGCGGGTGCGGTCTTCGGCGCGGTTGTGCCACCAGCCCACGCTGAACAGCGCGGCGACATGGTCGGTGACGTCGACGCCGACTTTCAGCTTGGCCTGGTTCTGCACGGTGTGTTCGATGCTGTTGGCGCCATACACCAGCCGCGATGTGCCGTTCGGGTTGCGGTCGGGCGTGGCCCCGGTGACGGCGATCGCCGTGGCCGGATCGCCGCCGGCCTTCGCGGTGGCGTACTGCATCGGCTGGCCGCGGTTGTCGAGCTGGCTGATCGCCAGTAGCCAGCTCCAGCGACCCTGCCGGTTGCCCAGCGTGGCGGCCGCCTGGTGACCGTTGTAGTGGCCACCGGCACCGTAGGCATCGCGGTAGTCCTGACTGAAGAACTGGCTGCTGACGCTGGCCGTCAGCCGCTGCGGCAGCATGGTGTGGATCAGCACGGTGGTGCCCAGCGAATTGCCCGGATACAGCGCCGAGTAGGGACCGTACAGGATGTCGACGGCGCCGATTTCCTGCGGTGTCACCATGCCCCAGCGGGGTGCGCCGTCATAGCCGTTGGTCATCAGGTTGGAGAGCAGCAGGCCGTCGGCGTAGACCAGGCTGCGTGCACTCTGCAGGGTGCCGGCGTTGCGGCCGCTGATCACTGCATTGGGATCGCCGACGTAGCGCTTGCGCACCATCATGTTCGGCGCGTACTTCAGCGCATCGTCGCTTTCGGTGACGTTCTGCTGCTGCAGCTTCAGGCGACTGACGCGCACCTGCACGCTGGGCGTTTCCATCACCATGGTGTCGCTGGCGTGCACCGAGACCGGCGCCAGGGTCGTTGTGGCAGGGGCAGGATCGGCCGCCCGCAGCGGGCTGGCGGACAGCGCAAGTGCGACTGCGCAAAGGCCGGTCGGGAAGGCGTTCAAGCGACACTCTGGATGGCGGTCTAGGGTTGCAAGGATAGTCCGCCGCCGTGCGCACAACAGGTGACGCGTTGTCGCAGCGGCGCCGGTGCGGGCACTCGTGGGTCGGTGATGGGATGCGTGCGCGCGGGGAAAGGTGCCCGGCAACGGATGCGTGTCGCGATTGCCGCAGCGCCCGGGGAGGCCCGACTGGCGGGGCCGATCAATCGTCGCTGTCGGGACGCTCGCGGACCGGGTGCTTGCTCAGTTTACGTTGCAGGGTGCGGCGGTGCATGCCGAGGCGGCGGGCAGTCTCGGAAATGTTGCCGTCGCATTCGGTGAGTACGCGCTGGATGTGTTCCCATTCCAGCCGGCGCAGGGCCAGCGGCTGCTCGGGGGCGTCCGGCGGATCGTTGTCGTCGCTGTCGTTGTCGCCGTCGAGCAGCGCGCGCACGACGGCATCGGCATCGACTGGCTTGGCCAGGTAGTCGTGGGCGCCGCGCTTGATCGCCTCCACCGCGGTGGCGATCGAGGCGTAGCCGGTCAGCAGCAATACGCGCAGGTCCGGAACCAGCGAATGCAGTTCGGGGATCAGGCGCAGGCCGTTGTCTTCGCCCAGCTTCAGGTCGAGCACGCAGTAGCGCGGCTGATGCCGGCGCGTCAGCGCGCGCGCTTCGTCGAAACTGGTGGCGGTGATGACTTCGAACCCGCGCGAGCCGAGCGC
>DHXA01000057.1:15817-29772 GCA_002413455.1 Rhodanobacter sp. UBA5168
GGGCTATTTTTCGGCGATCACCGCCAGCGGCAAACGCAGGCACACTTCCGCGCCGTGTTCGGTGTTGCCGGCGATCAGCTCGCCGTTCAGCCGTTCGGCGGTGGCTTCGGCCAGGGCCAGGCCGATGCCGAGCCCGGTCTGCTTTCGCGAATGGCCCAGCAAGGTCAGCTCGTCGGTGGCGTCAAAGCCGGGCCCGTGATCGCGCACGCTCAACTGCAGCCAGCCCCCATCGCGCGATACCCGCAGCGCCACCGCGTGCGAGTGGTTGCCCGCCGAGGCATCGGCGGCATTGTTGAGCAGGTTGAGGAGCGCGTGGCGCAGCCCCGGCGGGGTGCGCAGCCTGATGTGTGCGGTCGCTTCGTCCAGTTCGAGGATCAGCTCGGCCTCCGGACGCAGCAACTGGAAGCGCTCCAGGCAGCCGTGGATGAAACCGGCCACGCTGACCCGTTCCGGCTCCTGCGACAGCTGTGCCTTGCCGAAGGCGACCATCTCGCGAAGGATCGTGCGGCAGCGGTCAACTTGCCCCTCCAGCAGCTCCAGATCTTCGGCAAGCAACGTATCGCCGACGTGCTCGCGACGCAGTTCCGGCAGCAGGGTTCGCATCGTCGACAACGGCGTGTTGAGCTCGTGGGCGGCGCCGGCGGCCTGGGTGGCGATCGCCAGGATGCCCTCGTCGCGCAACGCCCGTTCGCGCACCCGCTGCACCTCCAGCTGCTGCACGCGCAAAGCGTGCGCCAGCCGATTGATGAAGAAGCCCAGCAGCAGCGCGCTGATCACGAAGTTCACGCCCATGCCGGCCACGTGCAGCGAAAAGCCGCCGCGCAGTTCGCCATGCATCGGCATCGGCAACGGCACATGCCAGTACAGCAGGGTCACGTAGGCGACGCCGGCCAGCGCGGCCACTGCCAGGATGGCGCGCACCGACAGCGCGGCGGCACTCAGCGCGATCGGCACCAGCAGCAGGGTGATGAACGGATTGCTGGCGCCGCCGGTGAAATACAACAGGTAGCCGAGCACCAGCGTATCGGCGGCGATATGGCCGATGGTTTCCCATTCGCGCACCGGCCATGGCTGGGTCAGGCGCCAGGCGGCGAACACCGAAAACACCGCGAGCAGGCCGATGCCGAGCAACAACGGCAACAGCGGGATCTGCAGTTGCATCCACCAGGCGCAGACCAGCACGGCAACGCTCTGTCCGGCGATCGCGCAGAGCCTCAGCCATGCCAGCGTCCGGGCGAGAGCGAACGGGCCGATGTGGGTGCTGCTGCGATGGGACATCGCGGTCATGGGCTGATCAGAAAGCCTGTGGAACCCGCCGCCGGCAGCGGGTTCATCGGGCTTATGGATTATTGAATTCCTCGCTGCGCACGGCAGGCAGCGGATGGTGGTTGTTCGCGGGATCGGAGTGGCTGGCCGAAAGCTTGTTCATCAGCGGCAGCATGACCAGCGCGATCACCACGCAGGCGATACCCACAAAACCGAGCTTGTTGAACAGGCTCACGTAGATCGTCAGCGACTGCACCGGATCGGTGATGTCGTCGGGGATGTGCGCATAGTTGGCCACGATGCTGCCGAGGTACTGCGACAGCCCCACGGCCACGTAATACGCACCCATCATGAAGCCGCCCATGCGCGACGGCACGTAGCGCGCGATCATCGCCAGGCCGAGTCCGCTGACCAGCATCTCGCCCAGCGAATACCAGCCGTAACCCCAGACCATCGTCCACGAGGAGACCTGGCCGTTCACCGCCGCGTGCGCGCCCAGCCCATACATGAAGAAGCCGACCGCAACCGCCGCAAAACCCAGGGCGAACTTCAACGCGATCGACGGATCCCTGCCGATGCGGCCGAGTGTGTTGTAGACGAACACCAGCACCGGGCTGAGCACCACGATCCAGATCGCATTGAGGTTCTGGTACTGCTCGGGGATCCAGGTCAGGTGCCAGCCGAGAAGGTTGAATGACAGGTCCACGTTGTGCTGCGCGAACAGGTTCAGCGATGTCGCCATCTGCGAGTAGAAAATGAAGAAGAAGATCGTCTGCACGGTCAGCACGAGCGCCGCGATCAGGCCGGCGCGTTCGCTGGGCTGGCTGGTGTAGATCAGATATCCAAAGATGAAAAGGATGACCACGCCGGCAACATAGACGCATGCCTCGGCTACCGCTTCGCTCTGCAAAATGAATGCGACCACGAATACGAGCAGGAAGGCCGCGCCGAACACCGGCAGCGCGCGCCCCATGTTCATCGGCTTGTCATCAGCTGGCGAACCGATATGCACCAGCGCACGCCGCATGAATACGTAGTTGATCAGGCCGAGGATCAGGCCGATGGAACAGACGCCGAACGCGGTGTGCCAGCCTATCGAATCGCCGTAGCTCGCCGCGACTTCGTTGCGGATCCATGGCGTGAGCGTCATCGAGATCATCGAGCCGATGTTCACCGCCATGTAGTAGATGGTGAATGCGCTGTCGATCTTGGTGTCGTCGCCTTCGTAGATCTTGCGTACCAGGTTGCCCGCGTTCGGTTTGAAGAAACCGTTGCCGACCACGATCACGCCGAGCGCGAAGTAGGTGAGGTTGGCCGGGGTCAGCAGCGATAGAATGCCGGCGCGTCCATCGGTCAGGCCCAGTGCTTCCGGCGGGATCCACAGGATGCCGTAGCCGATCGCCAACACCGTCGCGCCGATCAGCATGGTGCGCCGCGTACCGAGCAGCTTGTCGCCGACCCAGCCGCCGATCGCCGGGGTGGCATAGATCAGCGCGGCCGCTGCACCCCAGATGAGGTTGGCCTTGGTGTCGACAAAGCCAAGCTTCTTCATCAGAAACGTGACCATCAATACCTGCATGCCGTAGAAGCCGAAGCGCTCCCACATCTCGATCATGAAGACGGTAGTGAAGGAGCGCGTCTGCGAGACGGCGGGATTCTGGGTTGCCATATCTTTTCCGTGCGTGATTCAAGCCATGGCGACGTGCCGGCATGCGCCTGCGTCCTGCGATCTTGAAACGGATCACAACCGCCGAAGCGTAACCTATTCACCATCGGGGTGTAGCCGCACTGCCGCATGGCGGAGACCGGGACCGCGGTACTCCGGCATCGGACGGCCATGCCGGGCCGTCCGTGGGGGTTGCTGTGGCATCATGGGCCGCTGAATCAACCTGCTTCCGGGGAACCGCCACCCATGCCGATCACCTTGCCGTCGTCGCCCGCCGCACCTGCCGCCGTGGTCATTGCCGGGTCGCCGCTGCCGGCGGCCGCCTGAGCGGTCGCTCGAGATGGCCGCCGAAGGTTTTCGTGGTCCGAAGCAGCTCTGGAATGCGTTCCAGTGGTCGATGAAGGGGTTTCGGGCCGCCTGGCGTCATGAGGCGTCCTTTCGGCTGGAAGCCGGTCTGGTGACCGTGCTGGTGCCGCTCGGGCTGTGGTTGGGCCATGGCGGACTGGAAAAGTTCGCCTTGATCCTGGCGCCGCTGCTGGTGCTCTCGGCCGAGCTGCTCAATTCGGCCATCGAGGCGGTGGTCGACAAGGTCAGCCCCGAGTTCCATGAACTCGCTGGTCGCGCCAAGGACATGGGCTCGGCGGCGGTATTCGTGCTGCTGGTTTCGGTGGCCCTGAGCTGGGGCCTGATCCTGGGGCCGCGCCTGTTCGGCTGAGCTGTGCACGTTCACCCCGAGGCAACACGATTGCGCCGCTTCGCATGGGATGATCGAATGACATTCCACCGGAGCGGAGCGACCCCATGAAACTTCTGCGCAATCTCGTGTTGCTGCTGCTTGCCGTCAGCCTGAGCGGCTGCGGTTACAACGCCATCCAGAAGCAGGACGAGGCGGTCAAGGCAGCCTGGTCCGAAGTGCTCAACCAGTATCAGCGCCGCGCCGATCTGGTGCCCAATCTCGTCAACACGGTCAAGGGCTACGCCCAGCACGAGGAAAAGGTCTTCGTCGAGGTAACCAATGCGCGCGCCAAGGTTGGCAGCTTGCAGGTCAATGCCGACTCGCTCAACGACCCGCAGAAGCTGCAGCAGTTCCAGGCCGCGCAGGGCGAGCTGGGCAATGCGCTGTCGCGGCTGATGGTGGTCAGCGAAAACTACCCGCAGCTGAAGGCCGACGGCCTGTTCCAGAACCTGCAGGCGCAGCTGGAAGGCACCGAGAACCGGGTTACCGTGGCGCGCAACCGCTACGTGCAGACGGTGCAGGCATACAACGGGATGATCCGTACCTTCCCCAACAACATGACCGCGAAGATCTTCGGTTACAAGGTCAAGCCGAACTTCAGCGTGGACAACGAGAAGACGATTTCCACCGCACCCACGGTCGACTTCGGCACCGGCACGCCGGCCGCTGCCACCTCGACCCATTGACGATGTTTCGGCGCTTGCCGCGCCTGTGCCTGATGCTGGCGATGGCCTTGCTGCCGCCGGCGTTGCTGCATGCGGCCGATGCGGCACCGAAGCTGACGCGTCATGTCACCGACCTCACCGGCACGCTGACGGCGCAGCAGATCGATCAGCTGGATGGACATCTGGTTGCGCTGGAAAAGACCAAGGGTGCGCAACTGATTGTGCTGATGGTCGGCAGCACGGGCGAGCAGGACATCGAGAGCTATTCGCTGGCGGTGGCCGAGGCGAACAAGGTCGGCCGCAAAGGTGTCGATGACGGCGTGCTGCTGCTGATCGCGAAGGACGATCACCGTGTGCGCATCGAGGTCGGTTACGGCCTGGAGGGCGCGATTCCCGATGCGGCTACCGCTCGGATCATTCGCGAATACATCGCGCCAAAGTTCCGCAGCAACGACTATTTCGGCGGCATCAGCGACGCGGTCGGCGCGCTGACCCTGCTGATCAATGGCGAAACGTTGCCACCACCGGTGCAGGGGTCGCCCGCCGATGAGCGCTCCGGTCCGGGATTGCAGAACAGCCTGATGATCGGCGTGTTCGCGGCGTTGTTCCTGCGCAGTGTGTTTGGCCGCGCCCGACCCTGGCTGCGCGCGCCCCTGGGCGCCGCGCTGGTCGGTGGTCTGCTGTGGTTGCTGGTGTCGATGGGTGCCGGCCTGCTCGGTGCGTTGATTGGCGGCGTGATGATGCTGCTGCCCGGTGGTGCCGGACGTTCGATCGGTGGCGGTGGCTGGGGCGGCTTCGGCGGTGGTGGCTGGGGTAGCGGCGGTGGCGGCGGCGGAAGTTTTGGCGGCGGCGGATTCAGCGGTGGAGGCGGCAGCTTCGGCGGCGGCGGTTCTTCGGGGAGCTGGTGATGACGCGCATGCGGCGACTTCTGGCAAACCTGTTCGGCGGCTGGTTCCAGCTGTCCCGCCGATTTCCCGCTGCGCTGCTGGACGAAATGGCCGCTGCCGTCGCGGCCGGCGAGCGCACCCATCGTGGGGAGATCTGCTTCGCGATCGAATCGCGTCTGTCCCCGATGGCTGTGCTTGATGGCCTCGATGCCTCCACGCGTGCGCAGCAGGTGTTCGCCCAGCTTCGGGTGTGGGATACCGAGTGCAACAGCGGCGTGTTGTTCTACGTGCTGATGGCCGAGCGCCGCATCGAGATTGTCGCCGACCGCGGCATCGCGGCGAAGGTGGCGGCGGGCGAATGGGACGCGATCTGTGCGCACATGCGCGAGTGCTATGCGCGCGGGGAGTGGCGCGCCGGCAGCCTTGCGGGCGTGGCCGCCGCGAACGAGCTGTTGCAGCGGCATTTTCCAGAGGACGGTGAACCCCGGCCCGACGAGTTGCGCGATCGCCCCGTCTTGCTCTGAACCGTGCTCCGGCGATGGCTGGCTGCGGACCGAAACGGCCACCATGAAGGTGGCCGTTTCGGTCATTGCCTGCGGCGCGCGGTTTACACGCCCTTGCCGATGTGCTTTTCCAGGAATGCCTGCAACACGTTGTAGAACTCGACGTTGTTCTTCTCGTCGTAGAAACCGTGGCCCTCACCCGGCTTGCTCATCCATTCGTACGGTTTGTGCGCGGCATCGAGCGCTGCACGCATGGCCTTGGCCTGGGCGAACGGTGCGCGTTTGTCGTCTTCGCCGTGGACCAGCAGCACAGGTACGTCGATCTTGTCGGCCAGCTTGTCCGGTGAGTTGGCGGCGAGATCGGCATCGTTCTTGCCGATGACCGTACTCAGATAACTGCGACCGGACTTGTCCTCCTGGATGTCGCCTTTTTTGTACATCATTGCCAGGTCGTAGATGCCGGCATAACCGACCGCGCATTTGAACATGCCGGGCGCGCGGATCGTGGTCATCATCGCCGAGTAGCCGCCGAAGCTGCCGCCGTAGACGCAGATGCGCTTCGGATCGGCGTAGTTCTCGGCGATGGCCCACTTCACGCCATCGATCAGATCCTGCTGGATGCGGGTACCCCATTTCAGGTAGCCAGCTTCCTTGAAGCCCACCCCGCGGCCGCCGGAGCCGCGATAGTTGACCTGCAGCACGAGATAGCCGCGGCTGGCGAGAAACTGGGCGTCGCCATCGTAGAACCAGTCGTCCTGCACGCCGATGGGGCCACCGTGGGGCAGCAGGATCATCGGCAGGTTTGCCAGGGTCGTGCCCCTGGGTACGGTCAGGATCGCTTCCAGCTCCATCCCGTCGCTGGCCTTGAAGCGCAGTGGACGGCGCTCGGCCATGCGCGCCGGATCGATCCACGGTTCCACCGCGAACAGTTTGATCACCTTGTAATTGTGCGTGTCGATCAGATAGTAGGTACCGGGGTCGCGGTCGCTGCTGACCCCGAACAGCAGTTTGCCGCCATCCTCGCTGAAGTTGATGAAGTGGACGTAGCTGCCGGGAAATTTCAGGCCGAGCGCGCGGTGCAGTTTTGCCACGGGCATGTTCGGATCGATGTAGCTCGGGGTTGGCACGCCGGCAGCCGGTATCGTAGCGAAGGGCTGATAGGGCAGCGCCGTCCACTCGATATAACCGATGTCGCTGAAACCGTCATTGGCCAGCAATTTGCGATTGCCGCCATTCTCGTCCTGCTCGACCAGCGCAGCCGGGCCGCCGCCAGCGGAGTAGCTGGCGTAAACGCGGCGTTGGTCGGGGGTGAAGAAGATCGGTGCGAAGCTGCCGCCGACCTCTGACTTGCTCATCTTTGCCCAGCCACCGTTCTGCTGATGGTAGACGACGTAGTCGTAGTCATCGTTGAACCCGTACGCATAGTGGGCCTGCCCTTCGGCGCCGACCATGAAGCTCATGCCGCCGACATTGATCTGGCCAATCAGATGGCGCGTGTTCTTGCCCGCGTCGACGTCGTAAAGGGTGCTGTAGTCGCGGTTGTTCCAGTCCTGTGTGGCCATGTAGAAGTGGCCGTTGACGGGAGTTGGTTGGCCATCCACGAAGCCCCATCCGCGGTCAGTGGCCCGCGTGCCGGCGCGCGTGCCGTAGTTGCTTTCAAAGCCGTACAAATAGTCCTGATGCTTGCCATCGAGGTCGGTGGCAAGCACTTCGCCGGTCGCCGCAGGCTTGTCGATCGAGCCGTACTGCTTGCCCTTTTCCACAACGAGACGGGTGTTGCTGGCCCAGGTGATACCGACCGCCAGCTCATATTTGGGCAAGCGCAGCATGCTTACTGGCCTGCTCATCTCGCCCACGTTGTAAATGGCCAGCGCATGCGAATCGCCGCTGACGTCGTTCATGTTCACGGCGATGTACTGCCCATTGGGCGAAAGGGTCGGCTGCGACAACATGACATGTCGCGCGAAATCTTCCACTGGAATCAGATCGGCCGCGATGGCGGTCACTGGCACCAACAGGCAGGCAGCGGACAGCATGGCCCGTGCGAAACGGTAGGACATCGGTTTTTCCCCTGACACGCTCCGTGTGATGAGCCGGCCTCGCCTGGAGCGCACAACGGGCTGACTGGATGCGGACATCGCTGGCGGTGACGACGGCTGCCTGATTCCCGTCCCCCGGTGCAGACAGCGTCGTCGGCGATTCTAGCGCCGGCGCAGCCGCAATCGAAAGAGCCGCTGACGCCATGCATTCCCGGCCCGCTACACTTGCGCTTTGCCAACCAGCCTTGTTGCCATGTCCCAGCCTTTTGTCGTCGATATCAACCCCGTCGCGTTCCACCTCGGCCCGGTCCAGGTGCACTGGTACGGGCTGATGTACCTGCTCGGTTTTTTCTTCGTCGCCGTGCTGGGCGAGTACCGGCGTCGGCGTGGGCGCCTGCCGGTCAGCCGCGACGCGCTGGGCGATCTGCTGTTTTACGGCATGTTGGGCGTGATTGCCGGTGGGCGTATCTGGTACATGCTGTTCTATGCGGACATCGACTGGATCTGGACCGCGCCGCAGACACTGTTCAAGGTGTGGGACGGCGGCATGAGCTTCCACGGTGGCCTGCTCGGCGTGCTGGCCGCCGGCTGGTGGTGGTCGCGTCGGCAGAAGCTGCATTTCTTCGACACCATCGACTTCGTGGCGCCA
Source organism: Rhodanobacter sp. UBA5168 (assembly GCA_002413455.1). Classification (GTDB taxonomy): domain Bacteria; phylum Pseudomonadota; class Gammaproteobacteria; order Xanthomonadales; family Rhodanobacteraceae; genus Rhodanobacter. The sequence goes on from DHXA01000057.1 coordinate 24,229, forward strand.
CTGGTACCGATCGGCCTGGGCCTGGGCCGACTCGGGAATTTCATCAACGGCGAACTGTGGGGCAAGCCCAGCGACGTGGCGTGGGCGATGATCTTTCCGCAAGCGCCGGACCGCCTGCCGCGGCATCCCTCGCAGCTTTACGAGATGCTGCTCGAAGGCGTGGTGATGTTCGTCGTGCTGTGGCTGGTGTCGCTGAAGCCGCGCCCACGCTATCTGGTGTCAGGCATGTTCGCATTCCTGTACGGCTGTTTCCGCTTCGCCGTGGAGTTCGTGCGGGTGCCTGATCCCCAGCTCGGGTACCTGTTCGGTACGCAATGGGTGACGATGGGGCAGATGCAATCGCTGCCGCTGATCGTGGCCGGGCTGCTGCTGATCGCGATGTCGCGCGGTGCACCGACCTTGCCGTCGACAAAAGCCTGAGTGGGGCGCAGGCCGTGCGTCTCACCGGAAAGCCTAGAAGTTGCGATCGCCACCGAGGATGTCGCCGAGGCCACCGAGCAGCGAGCCCTCGCCGCGCCGCTGCCCGCCGCCTTGTGGCGCGGCCGCCAGCATGCGTCCGGCCATGCGCGAGAATGGCAGCGACTGCAGCCATACCGTGCCTGGCCCGGTGAGCGTAGCCAGGAACACGCCCTCACCGCCGAACAGCATGCTCTTGATGCCGCCGACCGGCCGCACGTCCATGCTCACCGTGTCGTGAAACGCGACCACGCAGCCAGTGTCCACATCCAGCCGCTCACCGGCCTTCAGCTCGCGCTGCACCACGGTGCCGCCGGCATGCACGAAGACCCAGCCGTCACCTTCGAGCTTCTGCATGATGAAGCCCTCGCCGCCGAACAGGCCGGTGAGGATCTTGCGCTGGAAAAAGATGCCCAGCTGCACGCCGCGTGCGCCGGCGAGGAACGAATCCTTCTGGCAGATCAGCCGGCCGCCATGGTCGGACAGCTTCATCGCCATCACCGTGCCGGGATAGGGCGCCGCAAACGCGACCTTCGCCTTGCCGCTGCCGGTATGCGTGAACACGGTGGTGAACAGGCTTTCGCCGGTGATCACGCGCTTGCCGGCGGACAGCAGCTTGTCCATCAGGCCGCCGGCCTGGCTGGAGGTGGAGCCGTCGCCGAACACGGTATCCATCTGCACCGAGGCTTCCTTGTACATCAGTGCGCCGGCCTCGGCGATCGCGCTTTCGCCGGGATCCAACTCGATCTCCACGAATTGCATGTCCGAGCCGACAATGCGGTAATCGATCTCGTCGGCACCGGCGTTGCCCGCTGCAAACGGTATCGGCGGCGGCGCCATGGCCGTGCCGCCGAGCTCGGTCACGCTGCGGATCGGCTTCCATTCGGTGAAGCCCTCGCACCAGCAGTAGCCATCCGGCTGGCGTTGGGCCTGGACCCGCGCAGCCGCGTCCTCCAGCGGACCGATGCGGTCGGTGTTCTTGCCGTAACTGAAATACCACTGCGCCATGATGCCGGCCTCGTTGGGAGATGCCGCGAGTCTAGGCCCGCAGCGGGGGCGGGCGGGAGTGACGGTTGTCACGTCATGGACGCGCGTGAAGTGCCCATGGCGAACAGCTAGAATCCCCCGATGCGCGCCTATCTCGACCTGCTCCGCCACGTTCTCGACCACGGCACCCCCAAGACGGACCGCACCGGCACCGGCACGCGCAGCGTGTTCGGCTGGCAGATGCGCTTCGATCTCAACGAAGGCTTTCCGCTGGTCACCACCAAGAAGCTGCACCTGAAGTCGATCGTGCATGAGCTGATCTGGTTTTTGCGTGGTGATACCAACATCGCCTACCTGAAAGAACACGGTGTGCGCATCTGGGACGAGTGGGCCGATACGAACGGCGACCTCGGTCCGGTCTACGGACAGCAATGGCGCGCGTGGCCCACTGCCGACGGTGGCGCAGTCGACCAGATCGCGTGGGTGATCGAGGAAATCAAGCGCAACCCGGATTCGCGCCGTCTGATCGTCAGCGCATGGAACGTGGGCGAGCTGCCGAAGATGGCTTTGCTGCCATGCCACAGCCTGTTCCAGTTCTACGTGGCCGATGGCAAGCTGAGTTGCCAGCTGTACCAGCGTTCGGGCGATATTTTCCTCGGCGTGCCGTTCAACATCGCCAGCTACGCGTTGCTCACCCACATGGTGGCGCAGGTATGCGGCCTGGGCGTGGGCGATTTCGTGCACACGCTGGGCGACGCGCATCTGTACAACAACCATGTGGAACAGGCACGACTGCAGCTGACCCGTGAGCCGCGGCCATTGCCACGACTGAAGCTCAATCCCGAGGTTCGTTCGATCTTCGATTTCCGCTATGAAGACATCGCGATCGACGGCTACCAGCCGCATCCGGCGATCAAGGCGAATGTAGCCGTCTAGCCGTTTCGCCGGGCATGGCGGCCGATCGCCGGGGCTCTTCGCAAGTATCTGCGGAGCCTCCGATTCGCCATCGCGAAGCAAGTTCATCCTGTTAAGATTCGATGCCATCGGTGGCGCCAATTCAGGCGCGGGCCACCTTGCCGACCAACGCCTTTCAAGGACCCGTTATGGCTATTTCGCTGATTGCCGCGCTCGACGAAAATTTTGCCATTGGCCGCAAGGGTCAGTTGCCCTGGCATCTGCCGGACGACCTGCGATGGTTCAAGCAGCTGACCACCGGCAAGAATGTCCTGATGGGTTACAACACCGCCTTGTCGATCGGGCGTGCGCTGCCGGATCGGGTCAACCTGGTGCTGTCGCGTCGGCACGAAGCGCCGTTCCCCGGCCAGATCACGGTGCGCTCGGTGGAAGAGGCGCAGGCGCGTACCGACAATACCGGGCTGATGGTAATCGGGGGTGGCATGGTGTTTTCCGAAGCCTTGCCGCGGGCCCGGCGCATGTATCTGACCTGGGTAAGCGCCGCCGTCGACGGTGCCGACGCATTTTTCCCGGGCGTGCATTTCAGTGACTGGACCGAAGTTTCCCGCGTGCATCACAAGGCCGATGCCGAGCACGCGTACGACTTCGACATGGTCGAATATCTGCGCAACAGCTGATGCCGGCGCCGGTCGCGCCAAAGCCGGTCATGCACGTCATGGCCGGGGTGATGCACGACGCCGAGGGGCGCGTGCTGCTGGCGCAGCGACCACCCGGCAAGCATCTGGCCGGCATGTGGGAATTTCCCGGCGGCAAGCTCGAGCACGACGAAGCGCCGCTGGCGGGGCTGGTGCGCGAGCTTCGCGAGGAACTCGGTATCACCCTGCAACGTGCCGAGCCCCTGATCCGGGTGCCTTGCCATTACGTCGAGCGCGAACTGTTGCTGGATGCGTGGCAGACCGATCAGTGGGCAGGCGTGCCGCAACCGCTGGAAGGACAGGCGTTGCAGTGGCTGGCGCCGGCGCAGATCGACCCGTCGATCCTGACGCCTGCCGATCGCGCGATCCTGCAGGCATGGTGGTTGCCCAGCCGCTATTCGATCACGCCGCCCGAGGTGAGGCCGGATCAATGCGGCGCCTGGTTCGAGCGCATGGGTCAGGCGATCGAGCGTGGCAAGCGGCTGATCCAGCTGCGGTTGCCGCTATGGCCGCGCGAACAGGTGCGCGAACTGGCCGCGGCCTTGTTGCCGCAGGCCCGTCGACGCGGCGCCGAGCTGCTGCTCCATGGCGATATCGAAGGTGCGCTGGCGCTGGGTATCGGCGTGCAACTGAAGAGCACGCAACTGGCCACCCTGTCCGCGCGACCGCTGCCGCTGACGCAACGGGTCGGCGCCAGCTGCCACGATGCGGCGCACCTGAAGCAGGCGTCGAATATCGCCGCCGACTTTGCCACGCTGTCGCCGGTAACCGCGACGCGCGAGTTGCCGCAGAGGCCGCCGCTGGGCTGGACCCGATTCCACGCATTGGCCGAGTCTGCAGCGTTACCGGTATACGCACTCGGCGGTCTGGCGCCCTCGCATATCGTGCAGGCCCGGCAATGCAGTGGGCAGGGCGTGGCCGGCATCCACGAGTTCTGGCTGGGCTAGGAGTGTATGGGCGCCGGCGGATCTCTCTGCGAAGCCAGGGCCAGATAGCGCTGATGCAGGATGGCTACAACGTCATCCAGGGCAGATTCGCTGCCATCGTTGTCGATGACATCGTCGGCCAGCGCGAGCCGTTCGAGGCGGGTCGCCTGATGGGCCAGCATGCGCTGGGCCAGGATTTGGTCGATACCATCGCGGGCGATCAGGCGGCTGATCTGCACCGACTCGGGTACGTCGACCAGCAGCACGCGGTCGACCCAGCGGTAGTGCTCGATGTTTTCCGCCAGCAATGGAATCGCCAGCAGGCAATACGGCCCTTGCTCCGCCGCCGCACGTTCGCGCAGCCATTGGCGCACCCGCGGATGAAGGATCGCTTCCAACTTCTTCCGCGCCGCAGGGTCGGCAAAGACGCGCTGACGCATGGCGGGGCGATCCAGGCGCCCCGAGGCATCCAGTACCTCGGGACCAAACATGTCGACGACGGCGGCCAAGCCGGGCGTACCCGGCTCGATCACTTCACGCGCCGCCACGTCGGCGTCGTACACGCGCACACCCAGTGCCTCGAAGCGCCGCGTCACCGCCGTCTTGCCGGCAGCGATACCGCCGGTCAGCGCGATGGTCAAAGCGTGCGTGCGTCCGCTCATCGCAGGCCGGTCAGTTGCATGTAGCCCTGCAGCAAGCCGTGTCCGGCCACGAACCAGACCCAGCCGGCCGCGGCGATGAATGGTCCGAACGGCATCGGGATCTCACGTTCGTGTTTGCGCAAAGCGATCAAGGTGCCACCTACCAAGGCGCCGATCAGAGACGACAGCAGGATCGTCGGCAGCAGCGATACAGGTCCCATCCAGGCGCCCAGCGCGGCAAGCAACTTGAAATCGCCGTGACCCATGCCCTCCTTGCCGGTGAGCAGCTTGAACGCCCAATACACGCTCCACAAACTCAGGTAACCGATGGCCGCCCCGATGATCGCCGACGGCGCGGTCACGAACATCGGCAGCAGGGCCAGCAGCAGCCCCAGCCACAGCAGCGGAAAGGTCAGCTGATCGGGCAGCAGCTGGGTACGGAAGTCGATGCCCGACAGCGCGATCAGGGTCCAGGTCAGCACCAGTCCCGCCAGTGCTGCCCATGACGGCCCGAATTTCCACACGATCACCGCACTCAGCACGCTGCTGAGCAACTCCACCAACGGGTACTGGATCGAGATCCTCGCCTGGCAATAACGGCAGCGCCCCCGCAGCAGCAGCCAGCCGAACAGCGGAATATTGTCCAAGGCCGACAGCGGGTGCTTGCAGTGCGGACAATGCGAGGGCTCACGCACGATGCCGGGCGGCAGCGGCGTCACATCAGCCTCGAGCTCCAGCACCTCGCGCGCTTCCTGCCGCCAGCCCGCCGCCATGCGTTCGGGCAAGCGCAGGATCACCACATTGAGAAAACTGCCCACCAGCAGTCCGAGCACACCGGCAAGGGCAATCCACAGGACGAGAGGAAGTTCGGGCATCGGTAGGCCTGGGCTTTTTTTTAAAGCCCCTCTCCCATCGGGAGAGGGG
>DHXA01000199.1 GCA_002413455.1 Rhodanobacter sp. UBA5168
ATGGCCACGCTGGGCAAGGCGCTCGGTTGCATGGGCGCCTTCGTGGCCGGCCCGGCCGCGCTGATCGATGGCCTGATCCAGTTCGCCCGACCGTACATCTACACCACCGCGATGCCGCCGGCACTGGCCGCCGCCGCACTCGAGGCGGTGCAACTGGCGCAGGCCGAGGCGTGGCGTCGCGAAAAACTCTTCGCATTGATCGCGCGCTTCCGCCGCGGCGCCACCGAACTGGGCCTGCCATTGGCGGCATCCGGCAGCGCGATCCAGCCCCTGCTGCTGGGCAGCGCCGATGCGGCGCTGGCCGCGGCGCAGGCGCTGGAACGGCACGGCCTGCTGGTCAGCGCGATCCGCCCACCTACCGTGCCGCCGGGCCAGGCACGGCTGCGCATCACGCTGTCCGCGGCGCACGAGGAAGCCCACGTCGACCGCCTGCTGGCAGCGCTGGAAGCACTGCATCTGCCGGCCATGCCGCGGGCCACGCCGGGCGACCACGTATAATCGCCGCCTGCTCCGCCGATTCCCCCGCATGTCGATCGTCAACCTCTCCGCCTACAAGTTCATCAGCCTGGACGACCTGCCCACGCTGCGCGAACGGTTGCTCGCACGCTGCGAAGCGCTGGCGCTGAAGGGCACCATCCTGCTGGCGCCCGAAGGCATCAACCTGTTCCTTGCCGGCAGCCGCGCGGCCATCGACGGCTTCATCGCCGACCTGCACGAAGATCCGCGCTTCGCCGATATCGCGCCGAAAGAGTCGTTGTCCGATGAAGTGCCGTTCGGCCGCATGCGGGTGCGCCTGAAGCGGGAAATCATCACCATGCGGCTACCGACGATCCGCCCCGAGGGCGGCCGCGCACCGGCGGTGGATGCGCCCACGCTGCAGCGCTGGCTGGACCAGGGTCACGATGACGACGGCCGTGAAGTGGTGCTGTTGGACACCCGCAACGACTACGAGACCGACGTGGGCAAGTTTCCCCAGGCCGTCGATTACCGCATCGCCAGCTTCACCGAGTTTCCCGCCGCGATCGCCGCCGACCGCGCGCGCTACGAAGGCAAGACCATCGTGTCGTATTGCACCGGCGGCATCCGCTGCGAGAAGGCCGCGCTGCACATGCGCGACCTCGGCATGGCGCACGTCTACCAGCTCGAAGGCGGCATCCTGACGTACCTGGAGCAGACCGACGGCACGCACTGGCACGGCGACTGCTTCGTGTTCGACGGACGCGTTGCCGTGGACAGCGCACTGGCACCGGCCGGCATCCCGATGCCCGCGCCGCGCGCCGGCGACAAGGCCACGGACGCATGAGCCTGCACGTGGAAACCCATGGCCACGGCCCGGTGCCGCTGGTGCTGCTGCATGGCTGGGCGATGCACGGCGGCGTGCTGGCACCGCTGGTCCAGGCACTGGCAGAACACTGCACGATGTACGTGGTCGACCTGCCCGGCCATGGTTACTCGCGCGACTGCGGACTGCCGCTGGAACCACGCGCGTGCGCCGCGGCGATCGCCAAGATCACGCCGCCGGCAATCTGGCTCGGCTGGTCGATGGGCGGCATTATCGCGCTGACCGCGGCGCTGGAGATGCCGCAGCAAGCGCGCGGCTTGGCGATGCTGTGCGCCACACCCAGATTCGTGCGCGATGCCAGCTGGCCGTGCGGCGCCGACGGCAAGCTGGTGCATCAGCTCGCCACCGACCTGGAAACCGATTACCACGCCACCATCGAGCGTTTCCTCGCGCTGGAGGCGATGGGCAGCGCCGACCCGCGCGCCGAATTGCGCCATCTGCGCACGCTGGTGTTCGCCCGCGGCGAGCCCGACCTGCGCGTGCTGCAGGAAGGTATCCGCATCCTGGAAACCACCGATCGTCGCGCCGCGTTGCCCGACCTCCGTGTGCCGAGCGCGTGGATCAGCGGCCGACGCGACCGCCTGGTGCCGCCGCAGGCCATGCAATGGTCCGCGAGCCAGTGCGGTGGCAGCTACGACGACATCCAGCAGGCTGGCCACGCGCCGTTCTTCGGCCATGCCGACGACGTCGTGCAGGCCTTGCAGCCACTGCTGGCATCCAGAGAATCAGAGCAGGCCCGATGAGCGACTTCCAACTCGACAAGTCCCAGGTGCGACGTCACTTCGGCCGTGCCGCCAGGAGCTACGAGCAACACGACGTGCTGCAGCGCGAAGTGCAGGCCGCCCTGCTCGAGCGTCTGGACTTCTATACGCAGACACCGCAACGCGTGGTCGACGTCGGCGCGGGCACCGGCCGCGGCAGCGCGCTGCTCAAGCAGCGCTACGCCAAGGCCGAGGTGGTTGCCGTCGATCTGGCGCTGCCGATGCTGCGCGCGGCGAAGCAGCACAGCAGCTGGCTGAAGCCGTTCATCCGCGTCTGCGCCGAAGCCACCGCGCTGCCGCTGGCCGACCACAGCGTCGACGTGCTGCATTCCAACCTGTGCTTCCAGTGGATCGACGACCTGCCGGCGCTGTTCGGCGAATGCGTGCGCGTGCTGAAGCCCGGTGGCCTGCTGGCATTCTCGACGTTCGGCCCGGATACGTTGAGGGAACTGCGCGCGGCCTGGGCCGAGGCCGACCAGCAGCCGCACGTCAGCCGTTTCCTCGACATGCACGACGTCGGCGACGCCATGCTCAATGCCGGCCTGCGCGACCCGGTGCTGGACGTGTTCCGCTACACCCTGACGTACAGCGAGCCACGCAAGCTGCTCGAAGAACTGCAAGGCCTCGGTGCCACCAACGCCGATCACGCGCGCCTGCGTGGCCTCACCGGCAAGTCACGCTACCAGCGCATGCTCGCCGCCTACGAGGCGATGCGCGCGGACGGCCGCATCCCGGCAACCTGGGAAGTCGTCACCGCGCATGCCTGGGGTCCGCCCGTCGGCCAGCCGCGGCGTGGTTCCGACGGCGGCGAGATCGCCAGCTTCTCGATCGACAGCCTGCGCGGATCGCGGCGACGCTGAGTGCCCTGGTAGCCGCGCGGCGACGACGCGCTTCGCGCAATCCCTCGAGCCACGCTTGAACATGTGCGCACGGCACCCGCGCGATAGCGCCGTGATCAGAAGCTGACATCGCGACGCAACAGCGCGCCCAACCAGCGCGTGAACCGACCGAGCAGGCTGCGCGATTCGCCGGCGATCGCGGCGTTGCCGGGCGCTTCGCGCGGCAATGGATCACGCCGGTCGCAATCGTCGAAGCGCACTCGGAACGTCGATTCCAGCGGCGTCACGGTGCCATCCGGACGACGCACGCTGGCCACCTCGCCGCCATAGACGCTGGCCACGTAGGGTTCGTCGAGCGAGCCGAGATTGAGCCGGTCGATGCCACTGACGCGGCAGTGCACGATCGGCAACTCCGGCAACGCCGCGCGGAAGCTGACCTGCTGCCCGATCGCCAGGCGCGACAACGCGGCCTCGTCGACAAACGCGTCGCCCTTGACGCCGCCGTCGTTGCCGACCACGCCCAGCAGAGACTCGCCACCCTTGAGCCATTCGCCGGCGCGCAGGGTCGGATTGAGGTCGACCACGCGGCCGCCGAATGGCGCGCGCAAAGTCAGCCGCGCCTGCTCGGCTTCGTAGCCGGCAACGGTCTGGCGTGCAGTGTCCCAACGCTTGCGCAGAGCCGGACCGAGCGCCCGCAGTTCATCATCGAACGGCTGCTGCTCGACCTGCCACTGATATTGCGCGGCCTGCTGGCGCGCGCTGGCCAGCTGGTAGTCGAGATCCGGCGACGCAAGCTGAGCCAGCACCGCACCGGCCTGTACCCGCTGGCCTTCGTGCACCGGCAACATGACCATCTGCACCGCGCGCGGCGCATACACAACCTGCGCCTGGATCTGACCGAGCACGGCCGGCGCATGCACCTCGCCCTGCCACGGCAGCAGCAGCACCAGTGCCAGCAAGCCGGCCGCGATTGTCGTGCGCACGGTATGCCGGTTCCAGCGCAGTTCGGCGCGACGCTGCCACCACACGCGGATCTCGCGCACGATCGGCAGCGCGAGGAACCAGCCGAGCTCCACGCCCATCAGCACGATGCCCAGCGCGCGAAAGAAGAAATGGAACACCAGCAGCGCGATCGAGAGGAACAGCACGAAACGGTACAGCCAAGTGACCATCGCGAAGATCACCAGGAATCGATGGTGCTTCGGCGGCAGCGCCTCCGGTGGCGCGTCGCCGAAGCCGAACAGCCGCTCGCGCAGCCACCAGCGGCCCAGCGCGAACGTGCGCTCGTGCAGGTTTGGCACGTTGAGCCAGTCCGACAACAGGTAATAGCCATCGAAGCGGGTGAACGGACTGGCATTGATCGCCAGCGTCACCAGCCAGGTGCTGGTGGCCAGCATGAACACACCGGCGCGCAGCGGGCCGTCCGGCAGGAAATTCCACAGCAACGTCGCATATGCGGCCAGCACCAACTCGGCCAGCACGCCTGCACCGCCGATCTGCACACGTGCCCGGCGTGAGTTCAGTTTCCATGCCTCGCTGGTGTCGGTGAACAGCACCGGCCACATCACCAGCAGCGCGACACCCATGGTCGGCACGCGGCAGCCGTGGCGGTACGCGGTAAATGCATGACCCAGCTCATGCAACACCTTGGCGAAGCTCAGTGCGATGCCCAGCCCAAGCAGGCCCTGCCACGTGGTGTAGGCATGGAACGTGTGCATGAAGCTGTCCCACTGGCGCGACACCAGATACAACCCGAGCACGGCCGCGCCGAGGGTGAGCCACCAGAAGCCCGGCCGGTAGACGAAGCTGATCCATGGATACACGCGGCGTAAAAATGACATCGGCCGCACCAACGGCACGCGGAAGAACAGGTAGTTCTTCAGCAGCCACCCCGCTACCGACAACTTGTGGCGCGCCGCCGCCTGCATCAGCCGTGCGCTGTCCTGCGGCGTCGCCGCCAGGATCAGGTGGTGGCCGCCAAGGAACTGCGCCAGCGCGGCCACGTCCTCGGTATCGACACTGAGCGTGGTCTGCGCGTTCACCGCCGCAACCACGGCATCGACCGTGCCCAGCGACCAGCGCGAGAGGATCTCGAACGCGGGCCAGCCCAGTTCGTAGAAGCGGTTCGCGGCGGGGTCGTGCAAGGTCCAGGTCGGCGAACCGTCCGGGGCCGCCGGCGCGGGGTTGAGGGTCAGTTCCTGGCGCAACGGTGGCAGCGGTTGCGGCTGCGCCGGCGATGTCGGCAGCTCGATCGGCACGCGCTCAACCCAGCCACTGGCGCAGCGTTGCCAGCGGCCGGCGCAGCACGTAATAGATCAGCGGCACGCGCCCGGCGTACAGACGCGCCGTACCCATCAGACCCAGCCGCGGCAGGTCCCCGCCCGCACCGAAGTGCGCCTTGACCCGATACGCAAGGATGTTCTCGTCGGTCGGTGCCGCCTTGTATGCCACGCTGTCGACCGTGGCGTGGTACGCGGTGAACGGCGAGGCGCGCGGATAGAAGGTCATGTCGGCACCGGCTTTGAGCGCGATCTGATCACCCACCGGCAGGTAGCCGGTCAGTTCCACCTTGCCCGGATCGGCCAGCACCAGCACCTTCTCGCCGACCACCACCGCCTTGCCGGTCCAGTCGTTGACGTCGGCGAACACCGCCACGCCGGCACGTTCGGCCTTCACCTGCACGCGCGCGAGCTGGTCGGCGGTGTAGCTCATGTCGACCTGCTTCTGGCGCAGGTCGCCCAGGCGTTCGGCCATTTGCAGCTTGCTCTTGTCGTCGGTCACCGCCTGTTGCGCGCTCTGCCGATATTCCTCCTGTGCGGTCTCGTAGGCCTTGCGCGCGCTGGCGTAGCGGCTGCGCAAGGTGGTCGCGTCCAGATTGAACAGCAGCGCGCCGGCCTGGACCGGCTGGTTCGGCGTGACCTTGAGATTGTCGATGACGCCATCCAGCGGCGCGCGCACCACGAACGGATCGACGGGGGTGACCTCGGCCGGTGCCAGCGCGGACAACCGTACCGGGATCAGGCAGATCAGCAGCAGCGCCAGCGCCAGCCGCCACCACCACTTGCGTGTGCGCAGACGGGTCAGCAGCTGACGCCACAGGCGTTCGCGCGGGCGCAGCGCGAACAGGCCGTGCCCGAGCAGCGCGCCCAGCTCACCGGCCAGCGCCAGCTCTTCGTCGGACCACGGCGGCTCGCGCACCAGCAGCAGTACGCCGCGTGGGCCGCCGCCGGCATGTAGCAGCGGCAACGCCAGGGCGTGTGCCGGCAGCCAGCTGCCCCATTCCTCGACGAGCAGCGCCGGCAGGGCCGCGACGTCGATCACCCCCGGCGCGGATACCGGCGTGATCTTGCGGAACAGCCGCACCAGCCATTGCACGAACGGCGCCTCGGGATCGACCTGCGGCACGCCGGACAACGCGGCAACGTGGCTGGCATCGCCGTCCAGCCAAAGCGCCGCCTGTCGATAGGCGAACACGGCGCGGGTCTCGTTGACGGCGACGAAACCCAGTTCCTGCACGCTGGTGGCGGCGCGCACGCGCTGGCCGAGTTGCAGCAGGCCGAGCAGGCCCTGCACCGAGGTATTCACCGTACTCATGGATGATTCGGAAAGCTGGCCCAGCCGCTCATGCCGGGCAGCAGTTCGTCATGGCGGCCCTCGATGCGACCGCTGATCGATACCGTCTGGCTGACCGGGTCGATGCGCGCACCCAGGCGCACGACCTGCGCCGGATAGTCCTTGCCGAGGTC
>DHXA01000231.1 GCA_002413455.1 Rhodanobacter sp. UBA5168
CCGCGCACCACCGAATAGGAATAGTGGTAGTAACCACCGCCGTTGGCGCAGCTACCCATCGAGATCACCCACTTCGGCTCGGGCATCTGGTCGTAGACCTTGCGCAGCGCCGGGGCCATCTTGTTGACCAGAGTGCCAGCCACGATCATCACGTCGGACTGGCGCGGACTGGGGCGGAAGATCACCCCGTAGCGGTCAAGGTCCAGCCGCGCCGCGCCGGCATGCATCATCTCCACGGCGCAGCAGGCCAGACCGAATGTCATCGGCCACATCGAACCGGTACGCGCCCAGTTCATCAGCGCATCGACGCTGGTGGTGGCGAAGCCGCGCTGCACCACCGGGTTGTCACCGGCTGGCCGCAGGATGTCGTCGACAAGGTTCAGTGGCTGCGGGTTGTGCATCACCTTGTCGATGCTGGAGATCACTCCCATTCCAGTGCTCCCTTCTTCCACACGTAGGCAAAACCGATCACCAGCAGCAACAGGAACAGCGCCATCTCGATCAGCGCGACCACGCCGATCTGCTGGAACACCACCGCCCACGGAAACAGGAAGGCGATTTCCAGGTCGAAAATGATGAACAGGATGGCGAGCAGGTAATAGCGCACGTCGAAGCGCATGCGGGCATCCTCGAATGCCTCGAAACCGCACTCGTAGGGCGCAAGTTTTTCCGCCTCGGGACGGCGCGGGCCGGCCAGCAGGCCGACGGCCAGCAGCACCAGACCGAGGCCGGTGGCGACGCCGATGAACAACAGAACAGGCCAGTATTCGGCAAGCACGATGCAACGTACCTCCGCGCCATCGGGCGCATCAGTGACCGCGGGGAATTATCCAGTAACTCACGGTCCGGCGACTTCGGTTCGGCAGGCCGCTATGGCCATGGGCTGCTCGCCCGCGCTCGCAGGTCTGAAACCGCAAGCGCCCGATATTTCGCGAGATGAGTTCGCGAATCGCGACATTGTATCAGTGCATGTGAGTACAACAAGCCTTGACGGCCGATACGATGCGCAATAGCGCCTCTTCATGCCGTGACGCCGTGACGTCACGACGGGCGCCAGATGGGCTACATGGTCTGGGTGGCCCGCTCCGAGGTCAGCGTGCCGGCAAGGATGTTCTCGATCCGGCTGCGTGCGGCTTCGGCGTCACCGGATTCGTTGAAATGGATGCCGATACCGGCAGTACGATTGCCCTGCGCGCCGACCGGGCTGATCCAGACCACCTTGCCGACGACGGACAACCGCTCGGTCTCCTCGGCCAGGGTTACCAGCAGCACCACTTCGTCACCGAGCGAGTACGGCTGCGCGGTAGCCGCGAACAGGCCGCCATGCTTCAGGAACGGCATGTACGCGTTGTACAGGGAGGCCGCGTCCTTGATTTTCAGTGAAATGATGCCTTGACGGGCAACCGTGGGTTTCATGCTGGGCTCCTGCCGAACGCTCGAAGCGTCCGATCGTTGATGCTGATCTTAGTTGTTGTATCGCAGGGGCACCACTCCGACGGTATTCCTCATCCGCCGTCGGGCTGTCCGGCCAGCAGGGACTGACGCTCGTTGACGAGCGCTCCCCACGACAAGGGAGGCACCCATCCGGCAACCCAGCCCGGCACCGCCTCGGCGGGCATCGGGCGCGAGATCGAGAAACCCTGCAGTTGATGACATCCCAGCGAAGCCAGCAGGTCGCCTTGCGCCGATGTCTCGACGCCTTCGGCGATCACCGTCTTGGCCAGCATGCGTGCGGTGGTGATGACGCCCGCCGCGATCGCCATGTTGCGTTCGTCGCTGAGGATGTCGCGCACGAAACTCTGGTCGAGCTTGATGTGTTCGATATCCAGCTGCTGGATGTGGCTCAGCGAGGCGCTGCCGGTGCCGAAGTCGTCCAGCCCGACGCGGATGCCGCGCCGGCGGCACTCCTCGATGACCACCTTTGCGCGGGTGTGGTCCATCGACGGGCCGGTTTCGGTCACCTCGATGCCGAAACCCACATCCATCACGCCTGGATACATCTCCAGCGCGGCATCGATATCGGTGAAAAAAGCCGGGTGCAGCAGGTGGCGGGTGCTGATGTTGATCGAGACCGGAATCGATATGCCCTTCCGCATCCACGACTGGCACCGCTTCAGCGCCTCGTCCAGTACATAGCGGCCGATCGGCCGCGCCAGTTGGGGATCGTCGAGCACGTGCATGAACCGGGCCGGTTCGGTCAATTCCTGTCCGGTGTCGTCCAGGCGCAGCAGCGCCTCCATGCCGGCCACGCCATGCAGGCCAGGCAAACCGTCTATGTACACGATCGGCTGAAACAGCAGCTGCAGGTGCGACTGCTGCAATGCCTGCGCGATACGCTCGCGCATGGCTTGCAGGCGCAGTTGCTCCAGCTCCATCGCCGGCTCATACAGCGCCCCCCGATCCTTGCCCTCCTCCTTGGCCGCATACATCGCCAGGTCGGCATGCCGGATCAGGCCTTCCGCATCGGACTCGTCCAGCGGAAAAAGGGTCCAGCCAATGCTGGCCGACAGATACAACTGTTCGCCCATCACATGGAACGGTGCCCGCAACGCCTGCAGGATGCAGCGGCTGATGACATCGAGCTGCTCGCGGCTATCGAGGCCGGAGATCACCAAAGCGAACTCATCACCACCAAAACGGGCCAGTACGTCAGCTTCGCGCAACATGCCGAGAATCCGCGTCGAGGCTTCCACCAGCACATGATCGCCGCCACCGTGGCCGATCGTGTCATTGACGCTCTTGAAACGGTCGAGGTCGAGCACGCCAACGGCCATCAAAGAGCGTTGCTCCACGGCCAGCGTCCGTGCCTTTTCCAGCAACTGGAACAGCAGACGACGATTCGGCAGGCCCGTGACCACATCGTAGAAGGCCAGCCGCTCGACCCGAGCTTCGTGCATTTTCTGTTCGGTGATGTCGCGCTGGTGCCACAGCTGGCCCTGCGCCGCACCGTCGATGGTGATCGGTGTGAAATCGCGCAGGAACGTGCGGCCGCCCTTGATGGAGACTTCGTCGCCCTTGACTGCCTCGTTTCTGATCAGGATGTCCTGCACCCGTCGCCACTCGCGCTCCGGGTCCTCGAGCGATTCTTTCAGGCGTTCGTAGATCGCCGCCGAGGCCAGATTCTCCAGTTCGGAGGGCGCCTCGGGCAATCCGTACAGCGTGCAGAAAGCCTCGTTGACAAACTTCACCCGATTATCTTCGGACATCACCAGGATGCCGGAATACTGGTTCGACAGAACCGTGCGGAAATGCTCCAGGTTGAATCGCAAATCCTGCTCGGCGGCAAGACGCGCCGCTTGCGTCCGTTGCATCTGGATACCCAACCCCAATTCGATTGCCATTTCCGAAAAGACCTGAACCTCGGTCGGCGCGAACGCATCGGCATCGGATGCCACCATGGCAAAGACACCTACCGCGGCCCCCTCCACCATCAAGGGAAGTACCAGCAGGGCACGCGGCTGCGGCAGATCGCCGGCAAATGGCCACTCCGGACGATCCTGTGGCAGCGGGTGTCTGACCTGGGCTTGACCGGTCAGCAAGACGACCACCGCCGGATTGTCGACGTGCGCGATATCCAGCTTGAGCCCGGCGCTGGCCTGGAATCCATCGTGCGCGCTCAACCGCAGCGTCTGCCCGTCGCCGCCGTCCAGCAAAGCGAGCCAGACGATCGGGTAGCCGCCCATCCGCCGTGCCACGCGGCAGGCATCGGCCAATAATGTCTGCTCATCGGGGCTGTGCGTGACGACCTTGACCATTTCGCTGAGCAAACGCAGCGCACGCCGCTGGCAGGCTTCCTCGCGCACCGACTGCAGCAGCAACATGCGCTGCTCGTGCGCCTCCAGTCCCAGCCCGATGCTCGCCGCGGCCTGCTGCAGCAATTCGATCATTCGGGGAGAAAAGAAACTGGCGTGCGCGGACCGTATCACCAGCCCCGCCCGCACTTCGCCGAACTTCATCACCGGCACGGCAACGGCCGAAGCGATGCCATGGCGTACATAGGCCTGGCGGAACATCTCGAAGCCCGGCGCATGGCGGATATCGCTTTCCAGCTGTGGCGTGCCCTCCCAGAACGGCAGTCGCGCGATCGAAAAAGGCAGCCGATCCGGAAAGATATCCTCCATCCCCGCGGCCACGCGGGCCGGGGCGATCCGGCGAAACCATCCGGTGGTGTGATCCACCTCGCCGACCATCACCCGCAAGGCACCGATGCGGCGCTCGAGAACCTCGATCACCGCTTCGTAGAGCGCGGGCGGATCGAGTGAGCGAACCAGCAGTTGGCCGATGTCGAAAAGTGCGGCGTAGAAATGCTCGCTGGACGCCGACGCCGGCGCTGCATGGGCATCCAACGAGTTCAGATCCGGATTTTGCATGCAGGTGACCAGCCGGGTAGACGACATCGGCAGCTTGCTTCGAGAACACGAGACTGGATCGGCATCCGATTTCGATGATGTCGCACGGATGGCGCAACCTTGCGGCCGCCACTACATCATCTTTCCCCCGCTCAGAAGCTAGCCCTGTCAATCGGTCTATGCAAGAGCGGCATCACCGGCGAAGGCCCGGCTCAGAGTTCGCACCAGCCCCAGTGGTCGAATATCCACGGCGTGGGCAGATTCGACGCCAGTCTGGCGAAACGCGGCCCCGTGGCCACGGCCGGCAAAGCCAGCCGGTAGGTGCCTTCGCGGTCCCGTTGAAGCGGGGCATCCGGCCAGCGCCAGCTCTGTGTTCCAGCTGGGCTTATCACGCTCAGCCGCAACCAGGGCCACAACCATGCCGGCGGTCGCCACGGCAGCGGCGATGTCGATCCTGCCGGCTTGGGTGCCAAGTCGACATAACGCTCAGGTCGGGCCGCCAGGCGATGCATGCGGGCACCGCTCAAGGCCGTCTGGCTGCGATGCGCCGCCAGCGCCGCACGCTTGTTGGCCGCCTGCCCGGCGGTGCCCGGGATCTCGACGACCCCGCTGTGTGGCGCGCGCCCGTGCACCATATAGGCCAGTTGCTGCGGTGGATCCATCTGCCCGGCCAGAGCCAGCCGGACAAGTACGTGCGCCGAACCGTGGTCGGGGTGACGATCTCCCAATGCCGGCATCGCGATCAGGCTGGGTCGAAACTGACCGATGGCCGCGGCCAGCTTGGCCACGGCGGCATCACTCGACTGCAACAGGCCATCGGTGACGCCCATGTCCGGCCACCCCAGAGACTGCAGGGCCTGTGCCGGTACCTCGAGGCACTGCAGCGCCTCCAGCATTTCCGCGTGACGGCGACGACCCCAGCGCTGCCGGTCGACGGCGCTGATCCAGACGCGTCGTTCCAGCCAGCGTTGCGGCCATGGATTGTTGTCGCCGGCTGTCAGCAACAGGACGCGAACCTCTCCGCCAACCGCCCGGACCTGCTGGATCAGCATGCCCGTGGCGATGGTCTCGTCGTCTGGATGCGGCGCCACGACCAGCAGGCGGGTCCGCGCGGAAAAAACCGGCAATCCAGCGGACGCCGCTGCCTGCACGGGATCCGGGACGTTCCCGTTCAACGCCACTGCGCCAGCAGCTCCAGCAGCAGCAGGTCGCCGCGCAACGGTCCACGCAGGCTCTCGCGAGTTCGATTGACCGCGCTGTACCACTGCCCGAGTGCCTCGACCTCCATGGCGCTGGCCAGCGGCCCGGCGCTGTTCCCTGAGCGAGCCTTGACCTCGTCGGCGACCGCCTGGGCGGCAAACCACAGTCGTTGTGCCGGTTCGTTGTCGAGCCAGCGCTTCACCACTTCCACCGGCTGACCACGGCCCGCCGCCAGCGCAGCCAGATCCTTGCGTACCTCCAGCCGTCGGTCGAGCGCCCCTTCCTGCGCCCACATGCGGGCCAGGCCAGGATTGCCGCCGGCGGCGGTGAGCGCGGCGGCGGCATCGCGCACGCCTTCGCCTTGCAGCCACGCCAGCGCGGCGGCGGCCGCAGGCAACTGGAACTCGATTCGCTGGCAGCGGCTGCGGATGGTCTGCGGCAAGCGCCAGGGCGCATCGGCCAGCAGGACCAGCATGGTTTGCGCAGACGGCTCTTCCAGCGTTTTCAGCAAGGCGTTGGCGGCGGCCGGATTCATCGCGTCGGCCGGGTCGATCGTGGCCACCTGCCAACCGCCGAACTGGCTGCTCATGGCCAGTCGTGCCGACAATTCGCGAATCTGGTCGACCACGATCTCGCTGCGCTGCACGCCGTCCTTGCGCGAGCCGAAGCTCAACGAAACCACATCGGGATGCGTGCCCGCGGCAACCAGCAGACAGCTGCGGCAGCGCCCGCAGGGATCGCCATCCGCGGGTTCGGCGCACAGCAGTCCCTGTACGAAGCGTTGGGCGAATGCGCGTTTGCCCAGACCAGCAGCCCCGCACAGCAGCAAGGCATGTGGCAACGCATCGCGCTGTCGGCGCGCCTGCAACCGTGTCCAGTGTTCGGCTTGCCAGGGCAACCCGGTCATGGCTGTGACTTCTCGATCAGGGCGCCCAGCGCCAGTGTGGCCGCCTGCAGCACCGCGGCCGGCGACTGGCCCGCGTCGATGACCCGGAAACGGTCCGGTTCCAACGCAGCGCGCTCGCGATACGTCGCACGCACGCGCTCGAAGAATGCATCGGCTTCGACTTCGATCCGATCGGCATCGCCGCGACCGGCTGCGCGAGCGCGTCCGATCGCCACCGGCAGGTCAAGCAGCAACGTCAGGTCGGGTGTCACGCCGGCACACGCCCAGCGTTCCAGTTCGGCTATGCGCGATGCCGGCTGGCCGCGGCCGCCGCCCTGGTAGGCGTAGCTGGCATCGGCATAGCGATCGCACAGCACCCATCGCCCTGCATGCAGCGCCGGTTCGATCACCTCGCGCACCAGTTGCGCACGCGAGGCGAACATCAGCAGCAATTCCGTCTCGGCCGCCAGCCCACGCTGGGTCGGATCGAGCACGATGGCGCGCACAGCTTCGCCCACGGCGGTGCCACCTGGTTCGCGCGTTTGCACCAGCGCGATGCCGCGCTGCTCGATGCAGTCGCGCAGGCCGGCCAGCAAGG
>DHXA01000165.1:0-10629 GCA_002413455.1 Rhodanobacter sp. UBA5168
ATCGCCGGCGTGCTGCAGCAGATGGCGGTGCAGGAGGGCCAGCAGGTCGCCGCCGGCAGCGACCTCGCGCGGGTGGCTCGCGGCGACGTGCTGATCGCCCGATTGCGCGTGCCGGAGGTGCAGGCCAAGGATGTGGCGCTGGGCATGTCCGCACAGGTCAACACCTATAACGGCATGATCGACGGCACGGTCACACGGATCGATCCGGCGGTGGTCGACGGCAGCGTGCAGGTGGACGTGACGCCGGCCGGCGCGTTGCCGGCAGGTGCGCGACCGGACCTGTCGGTGGACGGCCGCATTCGCATCGCCGAGCTCAAGCAGGTGTTGTCGGTCGGGCGGCCGGCCCAGGTCGAGGCAAACAGCGAAGTGGACCTGTTCCGGCTGGACCCTTCGGGCAACACCGCCAGCCGCGTGAAGATCCGCGTGGGCGCCACCTCAGTCGACCGCGTGCAACTGCTGCAAGGACTGCAACCGGGCGATCGGGTGATCCTTTCCGATACCAGCCAATGGGACAAATACGATCGGATCCGCGTCGAATGACATCAAAAATTCCCTGTCCTCACGGGGCGGGAAGAGCCATTTTCTCCAATACCAAGTCAGCTTCTAGCCACTGCACTGATCGGAGTTCAACTGTGCACAACCTCGCAATCAAACAAGCCTTGGTCGTTCCCCTGGGGAGCATGCTCGCACTCATGTTGGTCGGCATCGCGGTACCTGGGTATTCCTCGATATCTCAGCAAATGAGTGAACTCGGATTGATGGGGAGCTATCCGGCGGCCTTCGAAAGCGTTGCCGGGGTCGTTGTCGGTGCGTCGATCATTATTTTCAGCGCGTCCCTGTTCCGCCAGGCATCCGGTCGATTTGTCTTTACGGTCCTGACCTCATTCCTATTTGGGGTGAGCATGTTGTGCAATGGAATTTTCGTCATGGGCAGCCCTCTCCATGGGCTCTATGGAATCGGATTCTTCACGGTGCTTACTCCAGCCCTCTTCATCGCGGAACTGCGCCATGCCGAGCGATCTTCGGCGATCGCCGCTGTCTCCAAATGGGCCGCCGTGCTCACATTGTTCTACATGTGGCTGACGATCACTCGTTTTGATCCCGAGGGATTTCATGGCCTCACGCAACGGCTGGCCGCTATCCCCATTTTTGGTTGGTACTCATGCGCCAGCTACACACTGCTGCATAGCGGCAGGTTGGCAAAAAAAAGGTGTCTCCGGATTCCGTCCCACTTGCTTGAGGCGAAACAACCCATTCACGCCGAGTCCGGTCCCGGTTCGGCTCAATTCAGGCAGTAGACGACATGACCACATCGAGCAACGTCATCACCCTCGGCGGAATCCGCAAGGTGTTTCAGGCCGACGAGGTGGAAACCCACGCGCTGAGCGACGTGCATCTGGACATTCGCCGCGGCGAATACGTCTCCATCTCCGGCCCGTCCGGCTGCGGCAAGACCACGCTGCTTTCCATCCTCGGCCTGCTCGACACCGCCAGCGCCGGCAGCTACGTACTCAACGGTCACGACGTCGCCGCGCTCAACGCGGCCGAGCGTGCGCGCATCCGCAACGCCGAGATCGGCTTTATCTTCCAGGCGTTCAATCTGATCGGCGATTTGAGCGTGCAGGAGAACGTCGAGCTGCCGCTGACCTATCGCAGCGGCATCGGTGCCGGCGAGCGGCGCGAACGCGTGCAGGAAGCACTGGAACGCGTCGGCATGGCGCACCGCATGCGCCATTACCCGGCGCAGCTGTCCGGCGGCCAGCAGCAGCGCGTGGCAGTGGCACGTGCACTGGTCGGCAAGCCGGCGATCCTGCTCGCGGATGAGCCGACCGGCAACCTCGACTCGCGCAACGGCGAGGCGGTGATGGCCCTGCTCGACGAACTGCACAAGGGCGGCGCCACCATCTGCATGGTCACCCACGACGCCCGCTACGCCGAACTGGCCCAGCGCAAGATCCGCCTGTTCGACGGCCGCGTGGTCGACGAGGAAACCTTCGACCGCCTGCGCCGCGAGGACGAGCAACGGCTGGATGCGCTGATCGGCGGGCGCGTCGAGGTCGACGCGTGAACGTGTTGCTCACTGAAATCTGGTGCGCCTGGCGCGCCAGCCTGCGCCGGCCGGGTTTCCTGCTGCTGGCTTCGGGTGTGCTGGCGTTGGGTGTGGGGTCGGCCAGTGCCGTGTTCACCATGATCGATGATGTGCTGTTGCGATCCTTGCCCTATTCCGAGCCGCATCGGCTGGTAGCGCTCGGTCCGTTGCAAACGGACAACGTCCAGGCCGTGTCGCCGCAGCAGTACCAGCAGCTTGCCGATTTGCCGGGCGTAGGTTCGCTGGGCATCTTCAAGGGTGACTTGACCGCAGCGAACGTCGCCGGCTATGGCGAGCCAGTGCAGGTGCCCGCACTGGAAATCGACCACGGCCTGCTACCCACACTGCGTGTGCAACCTGCGTTGGGGCGCAATTTCACCGTCGAGGAAGACCAGCCGCACGGTTCGCCAGTAGTCATCCTGTACCACGGCTTCTGGCTGCGTCGATTCGGGGGCAGCCGCGCAGTGATCGGGCAGACCCTGCAGGTGGAAGGCGTGGCGCACATCATCGTCGGCGTGCTGCCGGCGGGTTTCGATCTCGGGCAGGCCTCGATTGCGCTGCCCACTGCCTTCCCGGCGCACACACGCGACGATGGCAACAACTACATCGCGGTGGCGCGGCTGGTGCCGGGCGTCACGCGCGAGGCGCTGGGCGCGCAGGTGCAGACGCGGCTGCACGCCTTCTACACCGCGCAGGGCAGTCGTGCGTACGGCGGCGACTTCTGGCATCGCGCGCATTTCGGCGCGCAGGACTTCGGTGCGGAGGAACATTCCGGACAGCGCGCAACTTCGCTGATGTGGCTGGCCTGTGCGTCGCTCCTGTTGCTGATCGCGCTGGTCAACCTCACCAACCTGATGATGCTGCGCGCAATGGGGCGCAGCCATGAGGCCTCGGTGCGTGGCGCGCTTGGTGCGCCGACCTGGCGAGTCGCGCTACCTTCGATCGCGGAGGGCATGCTGATTGGCGTGGTTGGCGTGCTGTTCGGGCAGGTCTTGGCCGCGCTGGGGTTGTGGACCCTGCGTACATGGATGCCAGTCGACTGGATGGCCGTGGAATGGACGCGCGCCGGTGGCCTCAGTCTGGGTTGGCTCGCATGGGGTCTGGCCATCGCCGTGGGCTTGTTCGGCGCGTTGGTCGCCACGGTGCTGGGCGTGTGGCGTGGTCGTGCTGCCTTGTCGATGGACAGCTTGCGCGAAGGCGGCCGCAGCGGACCGAGTCGCCGCAGCGGCCGGCTGGGCAGGCTGCTGGTGATCGCGCAAGTGGCGCTGGCCTTGCTGCTGTTGAGCGCGGCCGGTGTGTTCCTGCACACCTTGCTCGACAACGCGCGGGTCGATCTCGGCTTCGATGCGCGCAACGTGCTCACCTTCGAGTTGGCGCCAGTGCAGGCGATTTATCCAGATGCCGCTTCGGTGCAGGGCTTGTCGCAGCGATTGACCGATCGCTTGCGTCAAATCCCTGGCGTACGCGAAGCCGCGGTCGGCACCAACCTGCCAGCCGGCGACCAAAGCGGCCAGTTCAACATGGGCGGTCTGCACGTGCCGGGCGGCGAGGATTTCAACGAACAGTTCCATGCCGCCGATCCGGACTTCTTCAAGGTGTTCGGCATACGCCTGAGTCAGGGGCGCCTGTTTGCCCATGCCGATGTGCGTGGCGGCGAGGCGGTGGCCATCGTCAACCGGAAATTCGCCGACAAGTATTACAACGGCCACGCGCTGGGCCAGACCATCCAGCGGGGATCGGGCGCGGGCATGCTCTCGGCGCGCATCGTCGGCGTGGTGGCCGACACTTACCAGTTCGGACCGGAAGATCCGGATTCGGTGACGCCCATTCTCTATCTGCCGATGGCGCAGATGCCGGACGATGAGCTACGCGTGTTTCGCATATACGAGCCGTTGCGATTCGCCATCAAGGTGCGGGGCAACCCCGAAAGCTACCGTGCTGCGGTCAAGCAGGCCGTGGCCGAGGTGGCGCCGGACCAGCCGATCAATCATGTGCGCAGCATGGCGTGGATCGTGCACGACACCACCACCGACACGGAATTCAACCTCATGCTGGTCGGCCTGTTCGGCGGTCTGGCCCTGCTGCTTGCTGGCGTGGGCATGTATGCGGTGATGGCCGTGGCCGTGGCCGCGCGCGAACGCGAATTCGGCGTGCGCGCGGCACTCGGTGCGGCGCCGCGTCGGCTGTTACTGCTGGTGTTGCGCGGTGGCCTGCTGCAGATCGCGTCGGGCTTGCTCGCCGGCGTGATGCTGGGTGCGGCTGGATCGGGCGTCTTGCGTGCCGTGGTCGTGCAACTGGGGCGCAGCGTGTTCGACCCCTGGTCCATCGTCGTCGCGTGCGCGGTGCTGGCCTGTGCCGGTCTGCTCGCCTGCGCGGTGCCCGCTGTTCGCGCCGGACGCACCGCGCCGATGCGCGCCTTGCGTGGGGATTAGTCGATGGAACAGACATCTTGCGAGGTTTTCCCATGAGCATCTGGCTCACTGAAATCTGGCGCGCCTGGCGCGCGAGCCTGCGCCGCCCGGGTTTCCTGATGCTGGCTACCGCCGTGCTGGCGCTGGGCATCGGTGCCAGCGTGGCGGTGGCAACGCTGATCGAGAACACCTTGTGGCGGCCGTTGCCGGTGCCGCAACCGGAGCAACTGGTGGTGTTTGGCCAGTTGCGCGACAACGGCCATCCCGGCGGCATCTCGCCGCACGAATACCAGTATCTGGACAAGCTCGATGGCGTGACGTCGCTGGGTCTGGAACGACCCGGTTCGACGGTGAATGTCGCCGGTGCGGGCACGCCCGCACAGGTGCCGGTGATCTACATCGACCGCAACATGCTGCCCACGCTGGGCCTGCAGCCGGTGCTGGGACGCAACTTCGATGTGCAGGAGGATCGCCCGAACGGCCCGCCCGCGGTCATCCTCGGGCATGGTTTCTGGCTGCGCAGCTATGCCGGCGACACCCATGTGATCGGCCGCAGCCTGCGCGTGGAAGGCGTGCCGCGCACCATCGTCGGCGTGCTGCCGGCCGGCTTCAACACCGTGCTCGGCGCGGGTGACGTGATATTGCCGACGGCGTTGCCGCAAGCGAGCCGCGACTACAACCACAACGGCACCCTGGCGATCGCGCGGCTGGCGCGTGGCGCCGACATCGCCGCGGTGTCGGCGCAGGTCGATGCACGCGAGCGCGCGATGTACCGCGACATGGCCATGGGCGGCAATTGGCAGAAGCCGCGTTTCGGCGCGGAAGGCTTGGCCGCCACCGTGCAGCAGGATGCGCGGCCGATGCTGCTGCTGTTCCTGGCCAGCGCGCTGCTGGTGCTGTTGATCGCGCTGGTCAACCTCACCAACCTGATGCTGCTGCGTGCGTTGTCGCGCAACCACGACGCCGCAGTGCGCAGCGCGCTGGGCGCGTCGTTGCCGCGGCTGATGCTGCCGGCGCTGGGCGAAGGCTTGCTGGTGGGCGGCATTGGCGCCTTGCTGGGCATGGCGTTCGCCACGGTGGGGCTGGCCCTGCTGCAGGGCTTCATTCCCGCCGAATGGCTGTGGGGTGGCCAGCTGCGCATCGGTGCGGCGGCATGGGTGTCGGCTTTCGGCGTGGGCCTGCTGGGCGCGCTGCTGGCGGCAGTACTGGCGCTGTGGCGCAGCCGCAGCGCGACCACGGTGGACGAACTGCGCGAGGGCGGCCGCAGCGGCATCGGTCTGCGCAGCGGTCGGCTGGGCCGCATGCTGGTGGTGGCACAGGTGGCGTTGGCGGCGGTGCTGTTGTGCGCTGCCGGCGTGTTCATGCACGGGCTCTACGACGCGTCGCAACTGCGGCTGGGTTTTTCCGACGACCACGTGCTCACGTTCGAACTGGCGCCGGTGCGGGCCCAGTACCCGGACGTGGCTGCGGTACACGACTTGTCGCAGCGGCTGGTGCAGCGATTGCTGGCGATGCCGGGCGTGACCGATGCCGCGGTGACCACCAACCTGCCTGCCAGCGACGACATGTACGGCCAGTTCCAGAACGGCGTGCACACGCCGGACGGCAAGGAGTTCGTGGCGCAGTACCATGGCATCGGCGCCGGCTTCTTCGCGCTGTTCGACATACCGCTGCGCGAAGGGCGCGACTTTGCGCGCACCGACACGGCCGGCAGCGAACGGGTGGCCATCGTCAGCCAGGATCTGGCGGATGCGTATTACGGCGGCCATGCTGTTGGCAAGACCGTCGCGGTGGAAGGCAACGGCGACATCACCTGGCCGGTGCGCATCGTGGGTGTAGCGGGCGACACCTTGCAGCGCGGCGCGCTGCAGCCGAAGCAGCCGGTGTTGTACGTGCCGTTGGAGCAGGTGCCCGCGCAGCAGATGGAGATCTTCCGCAACCTGGAGCCGCTGCGCTTCGCGCTGCGCGGCCACGGCAACCCGATGGACTGGCAGGCCGGCGTGCGCGAGGCGCTGGCGCAAGTCGCGCCCGAGCAGCCCATCGCGAACCTGCGCGACATGCGCGGCATCGTGCGCCAGACCACGCAGAACGCCCGGCTCAGCCTGTGGCTGATCGGCTTGTTCGCCGCGCTCGCGCTGCTGCTGGCGGCGGCGGGCCTGTATGCGGTGATGGCGGTGGCGGTGGCCGCGCGCGAACGCGAGTTTGGTGTGCGCGCGGCGCTGGGGGCGCAGCCTTCGCGACTTGTGCAGTTGGTACTGCGCGGCGGACTCATCCAGATCGTGGCGGGCCTGGTGATCGGCGTGGGTATCGCGCTGGGTGCTTCACGCGCGTTGTCCGCGCTGCTGATGGCGCTGCTCGGGCGCAGCAGCGCGTTCGATCCGGCGGCGGTAGCTGGCGTGTGCGTGGTGCTGGCGGCTGCGGGCTTGCTGGCCTGTCTTTTGCCGGCGGTGCGTGCCGGTCGTGTGCAACCGATGCATGCGTTGCGAGGGGAAGGATGATGATCGCGCGCGAGTTTCGTGAGGCGTGGCGGCGGCTGATGCGGCGGCCCGGATATGCGCTGTTGTCGGTGGCGGTGCTGGGCGTGGGGCTGGGGGTGGTGCTGTTCCTGTTCAGCGTGGTCAATACGCTGATCCTGCAGCCGCTGCCGTTTCCCCAGGCCGGCCGGTTGGTGGCGATAGGTCAGGCATCCGACAACGGGTATGGCATCGGCGACATCGACAGTGACCAATACCTGCAACTGCAAGCGCGTTTTCGCAGCCTGGATGCCTTGGGCGCGTACCGCGATGGGGGCATGAATTTCGATCAGGGGCAAGGCGCGAGCTTCAGGCGTGGTACGTCGCTTACATCGTCGCTCATGGATCTGCTCGGCGTGAAGCCGCTGCTGGGGCGCGGCTTCGTCGCTACCGATGACAGTCCGGGCGCGGCACCGGTGTTGCTGCTGGGCGAGACGCTGTGGCGTCATGAATTCCAGGCCGATCCAAAGGTGGTGGGCCGCAGCGTGCGGGTCAACGGCGAGTGGTTCACCGTGGTCGGGGTCTTGCCCGCGGATTTCGGCTTTCCGCAGAACAGTGTGCTGTGGACGTCCTTGCGCCTGCGCCAGGGTCAGCATCGCATGTTATCCGGGGTGGGGCGGTTGGCTCCCGGCGTCGATCTGGCGCGGGCGCGTGCCGAGCTGGCGACGCGGGCGGACGATCTGCGCCGAGCGTTACCGGCCGAGTGGCGCATGCGCGACATGGCGATCAAGCCGCTGGCCTTGAGCTTCATTCCCGAAGATACGCGCGACTGGGTCTGGCTGATGCTTGGCGCCGCCGGGCTGGTGCTATTGCTGGCCTGCGTCAACGTGGCGAAC
The DNA here is from genome assembly GCA_002413455.1 of Rhodanobacter sp. UBA5168. GTDB lineage: Bacteria > Pseudomonadota > Gammaproteobacteria > Xanthomonadales > Rhodanobacteraceae > Rhodanobacter. The sequence goes on from DHXA01000165.1 coordinate 7,850, forward strand.
CTGCAACTGGTGCAGACTTTGAACCGGCGTCGCGAACTGGCGCTGCGCAGTGCGCTCGGTTGCGGCCGGGTGCGCTTGATGACTGGGGTGTTGATCGAAAGTCTTTTGCTCAGCATGGCGTCGCTGGCGTTGGCGTGGCCGATCATGCTCGGTGCCAATCGCTGGATGGTCGCGATGTTTGTCGCCGCCGGGGATCCGCCGAACATCTTTTTCCGGTTCGGTGCGCAGGGCTGGGTGTGGCCGTTTGCCCTCGGCGTGGCCATGCTCAGCACGGCGATTGCCGGCCTGATTCCGGCCTGGCGTGCCTCGCGCACCGATCTGCAGGATGCGCTGCGTGATGGCAGCAAGGGGTCCGGCAGCGGTTTCGGCAAGGTAGCGAAAACCCTGGTGGTGATGCAGGTCGTGCTGACCGTGGTGTTGCTGGTGGGGGCCGGCATGTTCGTGCGTGCGCTGGGCGGCTTGTTGGCCGAGATGCCGGTCGGCGCCCGCCACGCGGCGCAGGTGCTCACGGCCAACCTGGCCTTGCCGGCGGCGCAGTTCCCCGACGATGCGCAGCGTATCCGCCTGATCGAGAACGTGGCCGAGCGCTTGCGCCATGAGCCGGGCGTGGTTGACGCCAGCGCCTCCAACACCATTCCCAGTGCGGTGCTGGGCAGCCACGAGGACGTGTCGCTGCCGGGGCAGCCACCACCGTCGGACGGCTGGCCGCGTGCGCAGATGGGCATCGTCGATGCGCATTTCCTCGACACCTACGGCGTGCAACTGCGGGAAGGGCGTTTCTTCGACGCGCGCGATCGGGCCGACAGCCGGCAGGTGGTGGTGATCGACGCGAAGATGGCCGCCACGTTCTGGCCTCGCGGCGATGCGCTTGGCCAGTCATTGATCCTGTATCCGGGCAAGCCGTACGCACGGACGGTCACGGTCATCGGCGTGATCGAGCCCCTGCAGCTCGACTCCGCGATGGAAAAATCCCTGCCGGGCCTGTTGATGCCGTTGCTGCAATCGGCCGGGCAGGCGCCGCAACGGGCCATGGGGCTGGCTGTGCGCACCCATGCGGATGCCGAGGGCTGGACGCGGCATCTGATCGAAAGCGTGCGTGCGGTGGATCCGCAGATAGCGGTGTTCGGTGTTTACAGCCAGAAGAAGGTGATGGCGATATCACGGGTCAAGCTGGCTCTGCTGACCGACATTTTCAGTGTGTTGGGCCTGATCGCCTTGCTGCTGGCGGCGGCCGGCCTGTATGGCGTGCTGGCCTATGCGGTGGCGCAGCGCACGCGGGAAATCGGCATCCGCCGCGCCATTGGTGCGGGGCACGGCGCGATCCTCCGCGAGGTGGGCCGCCAACTGGCCTGGCAACTCGGCCTGGGCTTGTTCGTTGGCGTGGCGCTGGCATTGCCATGGTCAAGCGTCCTGGCCGACCCGGGATTGCACACGCGCGCGCACGATCCGGCGGTTTTCGTGCCCGTGTTGCTGCTGGTCGTGGGCGTGTCCGTGCTGGCTGCGCTGGTGCCGCTGTATCGGGCGCTGCGCGTCGATCCGGCGATTGCCCTGCGATACGAATGACCGCCACCAGCCTTTTTGTGGGAGCGACTTCAGTCGCGATGCTCTCCGGCCAGGTCGGGTCAAAAGCATCGCGGCTGAAGCCGCTCCCACAGGTATGCTTTACCGACGCAGGCGTCGCAAACCAGTGAACGGAAGACCATGACGCGCGAATCGAATCCCACCGTGTTGCTCGCCGACGATCAGGCCGACGTGCGTGAGGCGCTGCGCCTGCTGCTGAAGTCCGAGGGGATCGCCAGCGTGGGCGTGGACGGCCCCGCGGCGGCGCTGGAGGCGGTGCGCCAGCGTGATTTCTGTTGCGCGCTGATCGACCTCAACTACACCCGCGACACCACGTCGGGCGAAGAGGGCTTGGCCCTGCTCGATCAGCTGCGCCAGCACGCGCCGGAATTGCCGGTGGTGGTGATGACGGCGTGGGGCAACGTGCCGTTGGCGGTGAATGCGCTGCGCCGCGGCGCCGGCGACTTCATCGAGAAGCCGTGGGACAACACGCGTTTGCTCAGCATCGTGCGCACCCAGATCGCGCTGGGCGAGGGCGCACGCCGGCAGCGCCGGCTGGAAGCGGAGAACGCGCTGCTGCGCGGCGGCAACGACGTGCTGATCGCGGAGTCGCCGGCGATGCGGCGGGTGATGGAGCTGGTCGCGCGGGTGGCGCCCAGCGATGCCAACGTACTGGTGCTGGGCGAGAACGGCACCGGCAAGGGCGTCATCGCGCAAGCCTTGCACGCGCAGTCGCGGCGCGGGGCGAAGGCGCTGGTCAAGGTCAACATGGGCGGCATCGCCGAGAACGTGTTCGAGTCGGAGATGTTCGGCCACGTGCGCGGCGCGTACACCGACGCCAAGAGCGAGCGCATCGGCCGCTTCGAGCTGGCCGACGGCGGCACATTGTTCCTCGACGAGGTCGGCAACGTGCCGCCGTCGCAGCAGCCGAAGCTGCTGCGCGTGCTGGAGGATGGCGAGTTCGAGCGGCTCGGTTCGTCGCGCACGCAGCACACCGACGTGCGGCTGGTCTCGGCCACGAATGCCGATCTCGCCATCGAAGTGGAGGCGGGTCGTTTCCGCAAGGATCTGCTGTATCGCCTCAACACCCTGGAGATCCGCCTGCCGCCGTTGCGCGAACGCAGCGCCGACATCCTGCCGCTGGCGCGCAACTTTCTCGAACGCAGCGCCGCACGCTATGGCCGCAGTGGTCTACGGCTGGCGCCATCGGCCGAACGCGC
>DHXA01000165.1:10849-14924 GCA_002413455.1 Rhodanobacter sp. UBA5168
TGCTGGCCGAACACGACCTGGTCAGCGATTCGGCACTGGCGTTCGGTCCCGGTTCGGCGGGGGCGGAATCCGCGCAGGATATCGATGGCATGACCATCGACCAGGCCGAGGCGCATCTGGTGCGGCGCGCGCTGGAACGTCATCACGGTAACCTGCAGCACGCCGCCGATGCGCTCGGCATCACGCGACAGACGTTGTACCGGCGACTGGAAAAACATTCACTGCGCGATCCTTCGGCTGACGATGCCGATTGAATCGTCAGCGACGTCCGCACGTCGGCGTCGCGCACGCATGCCGGCATTCGAGCGTCGCGTGCTGCTCGGCGGCTGGCTGGTGGCGCTGCCGGCGCTGATCGGCGTCGTGACGTTGCTGCTGGCCGGTATCCCTGATCGCGTGTTGTGCTGGAGTCTGGCGATCGCCGTCGTGGTGGCCACCGCGTTGATCGCACGCTGGCAGCACCGGCGCGTGGTGTACCCGCTATACACGCTGGCCGGTTTGCTGGAGGCGCTGCGCGAAGGCGACTACAGCATGCGCGGCGTGCAGAGTGGCGTGCTCGGCGATGCGATCTATGACGTCAACGCGCTGGCCGACCGCCTGCAGCAGGAGCGCCTGCAATTCGAGGATTCCTCGCGCCTGCTCGGCAAGACGCTGGCCGCGCTGGACAGTGCGGTGCTGGTGTTCGATCACGACACGCGCCTGCGCCTGCTCAATCCGGCGGCACAGCGCCTGCTCGCCGGCGACCGGCACACACTGATCGGTCGGCAGGCCAGTGAGCTCGCGCTCGACACACTGCTGGCTGCGCCGGACGCACGCGTCATCAAGCACGCCTTTCCCGGTCGCAGCGGTCGCTTCGACATCCGCCATGCGCCGTTGCGCAACGAAGGTCGCAGCGGCCAGCTGCTGGTGATCAACGACGTGGGTCGCGTGCTGCGCGAAGAGGAGCGTCAGGCGTGGCAGCGGCTACTGCGCGTGCTCGGCCACGAGGTCAACAATTCGCTGGCATCGATCCACTCGCTGGCTGGCACGCTGGCGACCGTGATCGAACGCGAGCCGCTGGCCGACGACTGGCGCGAGGATTCGCGCAGCGGCCTGCAGGTGATCGGCAATCGTGCCGAGTCACTGGCGCGCTTCCTAGCCGGTTACAGCCGGCTCGCCGCACTGCCGCCGCCGCAGCGGCGCGAACTCGATCTGGCCGAACTGGTGCAGACGGTGGCGAGGCTGGAGCAGCGCATGTCGGTGCAGGTGGAAACCGGCGCACCATTGCTTGTCCAGGCCGATCCCGATCAGCTCGAGCAGGCGCTGATCAACCTGCTGCGCAATGCCGTCGAAGCGAGTTTGTCGAGCACGGGGCAGGTCGTCATGCGCTGGCGCGCCGACGGTGAGCGGGCCGTCGTCGACGTGCTCGACGACGGCCCGGGTCTGCCCAGCAGCGACAATTTGTTCGTGCCGTTCTTTACCACCAAGCCGGGCGGTTCCGGCATCGGTCTCGCGCTGGTTCGACAGATCGCGGAGGCGCACGAAGGTGGCGTCAGTCTGTCTGCCCGCGACGGCGTGCCCGGGGTGCTGGCGCAATTGTGGCTGCCGCTGGAGTCGTCCGCACTGTGACAGCGGCTACATGCGCGTCCATGCCTTCATGCAAGGCCGCGATGCGCGCGGTACGCGGCAGGCGTTTCCAGGCGATTTCCAGCCGCAGCGCTTCACTATGGCCGGCAACCCAGACCCAGCCGAGCAACTGCCGCGGCGGGTTCGAGCGCGTAAATCGCGCACCCTTGCCGGCAAGATGTTTGGCGTAGCGCTGTTCGGGATCGCGCGCGATGCCGGTATACACGCGGCCGTCGGCGCACTCCAGCAGGTAGACGGCCCAGGCGTTGGCAGCGGGTGCACTGCTCACGTATTCAGGCCCACTCGACCAGTATCTCGGTCTCGCACAGGCGCTTCCACGAGCGTCGACGTTTCATCATGGCTGCGAATGCCGCCAGGTTCGGTCAGTCGGTGACTGGCCGAGGCATGTTGCGCGACCAGCGCATCAGCATCAGCGCATAGCGTGTACACGGTGTCCCTTGCTGAGCGGTCCGCGGATGATACGCCGCGGGGCAGCGGACGATGCCGCCTCGGGCCATCGCGCCGGCATGCCTGGCACGAATGGGATGCTATGGGGCAGGGAGTGTTCCACTATCTGATGTTAAACATGCATTTATTTTGCTTCATTCAAGCGAAGCCTCTGGATTCCACCCGGCCATGGCCGTTATGGTTGCAGTCGCAACCGAGGGCCACCCGCATGTACGTCAAATTCATTTCTTCTTCGTGGCGTCGTGGCTGGCTCCAGGGGATTGCCATGCTGCTGCTGCTGGGCGGCCTGCAGCAAACCGCCCGAGCGGTGCAGGCGTCACTGGTGCTGGACTCCTCCACCGGCAGGGTGCTGAGCGAGAAGAACGCGGATGAGGTCGATCATCCGGCATCCCTCACCAAGATGATGACGATCTATCTCACCTTCCAGGCCTTGCAGGCCGGCCACCTCACGCTCGACCAGAAGCTGCCCGTGTCGGCCCATGCGGCAAGCATGGCGCCGACCAAGCTCGGCCTGCGGCGCGGCCAGACGATCACGGTGCGCGACTGCGTCCTCGGCATGATCACCAAATCGGCGAACGACGCGGCCACGGTGGTCGCCGAGAAACTGGGCGGCTCGGAAAACCATTTCGTCGAGATGATGAATGCACAGGGTCTCCTGTTGGGCATGTCGCACACGCATTTCGCCAGCGCTTCGGGCTTGCCCAATCCCGACGACAGCACCACCGCACGCGACATGAGTCGGCTGGCGAGCGCGCTCTATCGGGATTTCCCCCGTCAGTCGCCGATGTTCGCCACGCGCGAATTCAAGTTCTGCGGCAGGCTGGTGCGCGGCCACAACCATCTGATGGCGCGCTATGAGGGCATGGACGGCCTGAAGACCGGTTATACCGCTGCGGCAGGATTCAACCTCGCCTCCACAGCCGTTCGCGATGGCCACCGCCTGTTCGGCGTGGTGCTGGGCGGAAAGTCGGCGCGCTCGCGCGACAATCAGATGGCCCAGTTGCTGGATGACGGTTTCGAGCAATGGCAGACCTCGCCCACACTCATCGTTGCGGCCGGCAAGCCGGAACCCCGCATGGCGCACAACGTGCTGGCTGCGCTGTCGCCGATTGGCACCGCCGAGGCCGAAACGGTGCCGGTAGCCATGCCCCACAGGAAGGCGGTTCGCCACAGTTCGATGAAGCGCACGAAGGCGCTGGCCAGTGCTGCCAGGACTGCGCATGGGAAGCGGCATCGCAAAACGACCGTACGTATGGCCAGTGCACAGTCGAAGCAGGCCAGTTGCGGCACCCACCGCAAGTCGACCCGCGCCTGTTCGGTTCGAGCCCGTGTGCACAGTCGGCATGAACCTGCCAGGCTCGCCCAGCACGACGTGAAGACACGCAGCTCGAAGCAGACGGACTGAAGCGATCAGATCCATTACTGGGCTGAGCGAGGGTCATCATGCCCGCTCAGTCGCGCAACGCCGGCCATGCAATGCGTGCGTCTCTCTGCTTTCCATGTCCGCGTCGCGCGGTGTCTAGCCGTCCAGCTCGCTCCAGCGCGCGTACGCCATTTCCAGCTCGGCCTGTATTTTCGCCGCCGCCTCGTTGGCGCGGGTGATGGCGGCACTGTCCTGCCTGAAGAAGTCCGGTGCGTTCATCGCCTCAGCGTGCGCGGTGATCGCAGTCTCCAGCTGTTCGATGCGTGCCGGCAGCTGTTCGAGCTCGCGCTGGTCCTTGAAGCTGAGCTTTCGCTTCGATGTGGCCACCGGTGCGGATTGTTCGCGAGTGAGTCCCGGCTTCGTGGTAACGGTGGCCGCCGCCGTCGGTCGTTGACGCAGCCAGTCGGTATATCCGCCGACGTACTCGCCGACCTGACCCTCGCCCTCCAGGACCAGCGTGCTGGAGACCACGTTGTCGAGAAATGCGCGATCGTGCGATACCAGCAGCAGGGTGCCCTGATAATCGGTCAGCAATTCTTCCAGCAGCTCCAGCGTTTCGACATCCAGGTCGTTGGTCGGCTC
>DHXA01000165.1:15165-19795 GCA_002413455.1 Rhodanobacter sp. UBA5168
CGGGTGATCGGCGCGCGCGCGCGCTCGGGCGAGAACAGGAAATCCTGCAGGTAGCCGATGATGTGCTTGCGCTGGCCGTTGAGCTCGATGAACTCGCGGCCCTCGGCCACGTTGTCCACCGCGCTGAGGCGGTTGTCGAGCTGCAGGCGATGCTGGTCGAAGTAGGCGATCTGGGTGCTGGTGCCGATTTCCGCCGTGCCGCGCTGCGGGGTCAGTTCGCCCAGCATGATCTTCAGCAGCGTGCTCTTGCCGGCGCCGTTCGGACCGATGATGCCGATGCGGTCGCCGCGCATGATGGTGGTGGTCAGGTCATCGATCAGCACGCGGCCACCGTAAGCCTGGTGGACATGCTGCAGGTCGATCACTTTTTTGCCCGACGCCTGCGCATTGGCCAGCGTCATGCGCGCATTGCCAGTGAGGTTGCGCCGCTCGGCACGCTCAGTGCGCAGTGCTTTCAGCGCGCGAACGCGACCTTCGTTGCGGGTGCGCCGGGCCTTGATGCCCTGGCGGATCCACACTTCTTCCTGCGCCAGTTTCTTGTCGAACAGCGCGTTGGCCTGTGACTCGGCGTGCAGGCGTTCCTCGCGGCGGCGCAGGTAGTTGTCGTAGTCGCCCGGCCAGTCGGTCAGCGCGCCGCGGTCGATCTCGACGATGCGGGTGGCCAACGCGCGCAGAAAGCTGCGGTCATGGGTGACGAAGAGGATGCTGCCGGCGAACTGCTTGAGGAAGCTTTCCAGCCAGCCGATCGCCTCGATGTCGAGATGGTTGGTCGGCTCGTCCAGCAACAGCACATCGGGTTTGCGCACCAGCGCCTGCGCCAGCAGCACGCGCCGCTTCATGCCGCCGGACAGCGCGGCGAAGTCGGTGTCTCCGGGCAGTTCCAGCTGGGTCAGCACCTCTTCGACGCGCCGGTCCAGATCCCAGCCGTGCTGTGCTTCGATCTCATGCTGCACGTCGCCCAGCGCCTCGAAATCGGCAGGCGTGTGCAGCTCGTGCAACAGATGGTGATAGCGCGCCAACAACCGGCCAAGATCGCCCAGCCCTTCGGCCACCACATCGAACACGCTGCCGGCGGTGTCCTGCGGTACCTCCTGCGCCATGCGCGCCACCACGACGCCGTTCTGGATGCGCACTTCGCCATCGTCGGCATGCAGCTCGCCGGCGATCAGTTTCATCAAGGTGGATTTGCCTTCGCCGTTGCGACCGACGATGCAGACACGCTCGTTCGCCTCGATCGACAGATCGACGTGTTCGAGCAGGAGCGGGCCGCCGATACTGAAGTCGACGCGTTGCAATTGGATAAGAGACATCCGCCCATTGTAGCGGCAGTAGCTTGGAAAGCCTCCTTTCGGAAAGGCGGTCGCATTGAAAGAAAGTGGGCCATTTCTTTCAATGTCCCTGGCTGCTGGTCAGCTGGGCTGCTGTTCACCGGGTACTGGACAATTGAAAACATTTTTATTAACCTGACGGGTAATAAACAAGGCGCCATGGATGGACATTCGCTTCGCTGATCGCAAGCTCGAGAAGGAATGCAACGATGCCCGCCTGTTGCAGCGCAGGCATGGCGAACGCCGTGCCAAGCTCTTGAAGACTCGGCTCGCCGTGTTGGCTGCCGCCACTTGTCTCGCCGATATCGGGCCGCCATACCGCGGCCCCATGCACTGCCACGAGTTGACCGGCGACCGTGTCGGCCAACTCTCGATCGACCTCGATCATCCTTACCGGTTGATCTTCTCGCCCGACCATGAGCCATTGCCGGAACGTGATGCGGGCGGCCTGGATTGGAGCCGTGTCAATGGAATCCGCATCCTCGAAATCGCAGACACCCATGAATAGTCGCAACGCATACCTGCCCGATCATGCCGTTTCGCCTGGCGATGTGCTCGATGAACATCGGGAAGCCATCGGGCTGACCCAGGCCGAGCTGGCCCAGCGCATCGGCTTTTCGCCCAAGCACGTCAACCGGCTGCTGGCCGGGCTCGAGCCGGTGACGCCAGAGACCGCGCTCAAGCTCGAGGCGGTATTCGGCCTGCCTGCACGTGTCTGGCTGGCGCTGGAGGCGCGCTATCGCGAGCACCTGGCGCGCGAGGCGGAGCACGCCGGCCTGACCGCCGAACTGCCGTGGCTGGATCAACTGCCGCATCGCGCCCTGGCCAAACTCGGCTGGATTCCCGCGCGCCTGCGTGACGTGGAACTGGTGCGCGCCTTGCGCGCGTTTTTCTGCGTCGGCTCGCTGGACTACCTGCCGGATGTATGGGGCAGCGTACAAGCGGCTTATCGCAAGGCCGAGGCTTTCCAGTCGCACGAATGGGCGCTGCTGGCATGGCTGGCTCAAGGCGAGCGGGAGGCCGAACGCCTCAACTGCCGTCCCTTCGATGCCGCCGGCCTTCGCGCGGCGCTGCCGCAACTGAAGGCCATGTCCTGCCTGCCCGGCGTGGAGTTCGTCGAGCCGCTGGTGCGGCGCTGCGCCGAGTTCGGCGTGGCGCTGGCGTTTGTGCCGGCACCGGATGGTGCCCGCGTCTGCGGTGCCACCCGCTGGCTCAGCAAGGACAAGGTGCTGGTGCAATTGAGCCTGCGTTACAAGACCGACGACCAGCTCTGGTTCACCCTGTTCCATGAGCTTGGCCACGTGCTGCTGCACGGCAAGCGCAGCCAGTTCATCGACTTCGAGAAGGCGCACGACGTGAATGCACAGGAACGTGAGGCCAATGAATTCGCCGCGAGCCAGCTGGTGGCACCCGACGCATTGGCCCAGCTCATGGCGGCCGGGGATTACCGCATCGCCACCGTGCAGGCATTTGCCCGCCGGCAAGGCGTGGCACCCGGCATCGTCGCGGGGCAACTGCAGCATCGCGGCGCGGTGCCGTTCCGGCACCCGTTGAGCAAACTCAAGACCAGCTTCCGCTGGACCCACGAAACCCGAGCTGCCTGACCTTACAGAGAACACTCCATGCCTGAACTGAACTGGCTCGGCGACCGCAAGGCCAAGGACGCCGCCAAGAAGGTGCCATATCGTCTGCTGGAGCCGCTGGCCGAGGTCGGCGATGCCGCCAGCGGCAACCTGCTGATCCAGGGCGACAACCTCGATGCGCTGAAAAGCCTGCTGCCGCTGTACGCCGGTCGGGTCAAATGCATCTTCATCGACCCGCCGTACAACACGAAGAGTGCGTTCGAACACTACGACGACAACCTCGAACACAGTCAGTGGCTGTCGATGATGTATCCGCGGCTGGAGCTGCTGCGCGAGCTGCTGGCGGAGGATGGCTCGATCTGGGTGACCATCGACGACAACGAGGGGCACTACCTCAAGGTGCTGATGGATGAGGTGTTCGGGCGGAAGAGCTTCGTTGCAAACTGCTTCTGGCAAAAGGTCTATAGCGAACGTATGGACGCGAAAGGTTTTAGTGTCTCCCATGACCATCTGTTGGTCTACGGAAGGTCAGAAAAATTTCTGCCAAAGCAATTGCCGAAAGAGCAGAACTCAGCTCAGTTTGGATACTTCGACGAAATCGTACAGAAGTTTTACAGGCGGCGATCCCTACGAAAGGAAGGGTCTGAATCCTTGCGGCAGGATCGCCCCTCGATGTGGTACTCGGTGAATGCGCCCGATGGGTCAGCAATTTGGCCAGTTAAGCCTGATGGTACCGAAGGGCGGTGGAGGTGGAAAAAAGAGAATGTCGTGGTGAGAAAGGGTGAGCTCGATATCGTAGAAAAAGATGGCCGATGGGAGATTTACGTAAAGCAGTTTCTTGAGGAACGGGCCACGCGGCCGCCGGCAACTTTTTGGGCCAGCGACGACGTTGGTCATAACCATGAAGCGAAGCTTGAGGTTCGCGCGTTCAACAAAGCGGACGTGTTCGATACGCCGAAGCCAGAACGGTTGATTCAACGTATTCTGGCTATCGCCACCAACCCCAACGACCTCGTCCTCGACTCCTTCCTCGGCTCGGGCACCACCGCCGCCGTCGCCCACAAGATGGGGCGGCGCTGGATCGGCATCGAGATGGGCGAGCATGCACGAACGCATTGCCTGCCGCGGCTGACCAAGGTGGTCGATGGCGAGCAGGGCGGCATCTCTTCGGCGGTGAACTGGCAAGGCGGTAGCGGTTTCCGCTTCATGCGCCTGGGCGAACCGGTGTTCGAGCAGGACGGGCGGATTTCGCCCAGTGTGCGCTTTGCGCCGCTGGCGGCGTACCTGTGGTTTGCCGAGACGCGCGAGCCGCACGGGGTCGGAAGCTTCGAGTCGCCGCTGCTGGGCGTGCATGGCGATACCGCGATCGTGCTGCTGTACAACGGCATCCTCGGCGACCGCCGGCCGCAAGGGGGCAACGTGTTGACGCATGCGGTGTGGGAGCACATCCACGCGCTGCTGCCGAATCACACCGGCTCATGGCTGGTGTACGGCGAGGCCAGCCGACTGCAACCGGCCACGCGCAAGCACTTGAACATCGAGTTCAAGCAGATTCCCTACGACATTCGGGTGCGTTGAGATGGCGCTGACGCTGAAGAAATATCAGAACGACGCGCTGGCTGCGCTGGATGCGTTCCTCGTCAATGCGCGCGGACAGCGCACGAGCGAGCAGATGCAGGCCGCCTTCACGGCGGCCCGGCGCGAGGCGCTGGGCGACAG
>DHXA01000165.1:20024-23995 GCA_002413455.1 Rhodanobacter sp. UBA5168
TCGAGCGGGCGGCGCGCCTGTACGTGGGCAGTGCGGCGCCGCTGGCGCTGTGGCTGGTGCCCAGCAATGCGATTCGCACGCAGACGCTGGAAGCATTGAAGACGCCAGGTCACCCGTACCGCGAGGCGCTGCTCGGCTACTGGCCGGCCGATCGGCTCACCGTGCTCGACATTGCCGACTGCGAGCAGTTGCGCGCGCAGGATTTCGGCAGCCGCGCCATCATCGTGGTGGGCACCTTGCAGACCTTGCGGGTGGAGAACACCACGGGTCGCGAAGTGTACGCGTACAAGGAAAACTTCGAACCGCATTTCGCCGCGGCGCCCGACGCGACGTTCTTCGAGCGGGTCGCTGAGCGTGACCTCGAGGCGCAGCCGTATCTGGGCCGCGGCGATCTGGGCAAGATCAAGCGCAGCTTCGCCAACCTGCTGGCCTGGCATCGGCCGATCGTGATCATGGACGAGGCGCACAACGCGCAGTCGAAGCTGTCACTGGACGTGCTCAAGCGGATCCGGCCAGCCTGCGTGATCGAGTGGACGGCCACGCCGGCGAAGGACCAGAACCTGCTGTACCACGTCTCCGCGCAGGAGCTCAAAGCCGCGCACATGATCAAATTGCCGATCGTGCTGGCACCGCATCCGAATTGGCAGGAGTCGGTGCGCGATGCGGTGCTGACCCGCGACGTGCTGGCGCGCGAGGCCACTGCGGAGCCCGACTATGTGCGGCCGATCGTGCTGTTCCAGGCCGATCAGCAGGGCAATGAAGCGACCGTGGAAGTACTCAAGGCGTTCCTGCTCGACACCTTGCATATCGACGAGCGACGCATTGCCATCGCGACCGGCAACCAGCGCGATCTGGATGGCGTGAATTTGTTCGACCGTGCTTGTCCGGTGGATTTCGTGATTACCGTGGAGGCGTTGAAGGAGGGCTGGGATTGCTCATTCGCGTACGTCTTTTGCACCGTGCAGAACATTCGTTCCGCGAAGGACATGGAGCAGTTGCTGGGCCGAGTGTTGCGCATGCCGTATGCGCAGCGGCGCGCGTCAGAGAAGTTGAATCGAGCCTATGCTCACGTCTGCGGTGCGGGTACGGCGCAGGTGGCCAACCAGCTGGCCGACCGACTGGTGACGATGGGCTTCGAGGAAATGGAAGTCGCGCAGTTCGTGCAGCCCGCGTTGGATGCTGATTTGTTTGCCGAGCGGCCGGTGGAGCCGGCGACGGTAGAGTCTATGTTCGACGCCCCGTTGGCGGTGGCGCGCGCCGTGGCGGCCGCGCTGCCAGCGCAGGTGAAAGTCGCTGAATTGGACGGCGTGGCGCAGCTGATCATCAGCGGCTCGCTCGACGCCCATACGGTGTCGCAGCTTGTGGCCGCCGCACCGAAGCGCGAGCGCGAACAGCTGAGCCGCGAGCTGGAGCGCCACCAAACCCGCGTGCTGATGGCCGCCGCGCCCAGCGAGCGCGGCGAGGTATTCGCGCCGTTGCCGCAGCTGGCCGTGCCATTGCAGGGCAGGTTGACCTTGTACGAGCCGGAACTGCTGGCGGAGTTCGCCGATTTTTCGCTGGCCGGCCTGTCGGCGGAGCTGCCGGATTTCCAGCGGCAGGAGACCGTGCGGCCGTATCTTATCGATGTGGAGCGCGGCCACATGCAGGTGCGCGAGGACGAGGCCCAATACGAGCTGGATATCGATGCCGGCACTGACGGGATTCGCCGCGAGGATCTGCTGCGCGTGCTGGATCGACGCCTGCGCCGCGATGCGATCCTGCAGCCGGACATGATCGCCTGGCTGGGCCGGATGCTGGATGAGCTGGCGGCACGCGGCTTCGAGCTGACCTATCTGGCGCGCCATGCCAACGACCTGGCGGATGCGGCGGCGGCCCGGCTGGCCAGGCTGCTTAGGGGCCAGCAGCGCGTTGCGTTCCAGCAGTCGCTGCTGGACGGTTCGCAGCAGGTGCGGCTGGATCGACATATCCAGTTCCGCTTCGATCCGCAGGTGTATCCGGCACGCTGGCTCTATCCGGCTACCGCGCGCTACAAATTCCGCAAGCATTACTACCCGCTGCCCGGCGAACTGAAGGAAGACATCGACGCCGAGGAGACTGCCTGCGCGATCGAGCTGGATCGGCTCGACGTGGTGAAACGCTGGGTGCGCAACCTGGAGCGCCAGCCGGAGGCCTCGTTCTGGCTGCCGACTTCGACCGATCGGTTCTACCCGGACTTCGTTGCCGAACTGGAGGATGGGCGCCTGTTTGCGATGGAGTACAAGGGCGGCGACCGCTATAGCAACGACGACTCGAAAGAGAAACGCGACATCGGCATGGTATGGGCTGCAGCCAGCGATGGGCGATGTGTATTTGCGATGGTGACTGATCCGAAAACCGCGGGAAAATCGGTCCAGATGCAGTTGCGCCAGGCGATCGGCGCATGAAGGTCGCAAGGCCCCTGCGATGACCGTCTTGCGCTGCACGGCCAAACTTCTCAAGGCGATGAAAGCCAAACCGGTGGTCGAGCCGGCTGCTGCCAGCAACCGTCTTGGCGAATGGACGGCCAATCTGATCCGTGTGTCGCGCATCAAGCTCGTGCTGGCGGTGAGCGAGCCGACGCGAATGGGCGTGGTGATCGACGCGGCGCCGTATGCGCTCATCCCCGAGCGCTTCGGCCAAGCGTTGTTCAAGGCGCTGCTTTATCTGGATATCCCGGCCGATATGGCGGCTGAGGAAGCCGAATCGATGCGCGACATGGAATTGGCTGCGAGCAGCTCCCGTTCGGTTTTGGGCACGTTGACCCAGTTCGCGTATCAGATCGAAAGCGATCTGTGGCATGGCAAGGCGTGTTCGGCGCGCGATCTGACCTGCCGTCTGGCTGAAATGGTGGTGATCAAGCCGAAGGATGTGGGGTTCCCTGCCGACCGCGTGCGCGAGGCGTTTGGCCTGGCGCCGCGGGATTTGCGCCATCGACTGAAAGTGGGGCCATTTGACACCGTGCATTGACCCGCCATCAGGGCTGGTTATACTAGAAAAAAGCAAAAACTAGTATAACCGCCATGGATCACCACATATCGCTTTCGTTGTCTGCGCAAACAGCCTATGCCCAGCTGCTGGATGCCGCGCAGGCGCTTGAGCTGGCGCGATCAGTGGCCAACCTGCGCGGTTCGTTTGCCAGCAAGACGGTGAAGGGAAACGTCTACTGGTATTTCCAGTACACCGAGTTGTCCGGTCGCCTGCGCCAGTTCTACGTGGGCCCGGATTCGCCGCAGGTGCGCGAGTTGATCGCGCAGCACGGTGACGGTCGACCGACTGCGGCATTGGAACCGTTGTCGCGTTCGGCCATCGCACTGGGCTGCGCACCCGTGCTGGTGCCGCATTTCCGGGTGATCCGCCGGCTGTCGGACTACGGTTTTTTCCGTGCGGGCGGCGTGCTGGTGGGCACGCATGCGTTTCTGGCTTTCGGCAACATGCTGGGCGTGAGCTGGGGCGATACTTCGCGCACGCAGGATGTCGATTTCGCCCATGCCGGCAAGCAGCTGGCGATTGCACTGCCGGCGAACATCGAGATCGACACGCCCGCCGCGATCGACTCGCTGAAGATGGGCTTTTTGCCGCTGGGCAGTTCGGATGGCAAGGTCGGTGGTACGTGGCTAAGCCCGCGCGATCCGGATTTCCAGCTGGACTTCATCACACCGCAACACCGTGGCGGCAAGCCTTATCGGCATGCGCAGCTGGGGATCACGCTGCAGCCGTTGAAGTTCATGGAGTATCTGCTGCAGGACGTACAGCAGGCGGTGCTGTTCTGTACCGACGGTGCGGTGGTGGTCAACGTGCCGCACCCTTTGCGTTACGCCATGCACAAGCTGATCGTGGCCGGTGAGCGAGGCGCAACCCGCGCGGCAAAGTCGAACAAGGATCTGCGCCAGAGCGCGGCGCTGTTCGCGCATTACCAGCAAGGCTCCGCCTGGGCGGCGCGTGATGCGTGGAGC
>DHXA01000001.1:0-537 GCA_002413455.1 Rhodanobacter sp. UBA5168
CCGCTCGTTATGCTCGCTGGTGGAAAGGGAGAACGCTGTCCACCCTTCCGATTCACTACTACCGTATTACCAGCTGCCGGTCTTCTTGTACTCGTCCAGCGAGGCCTTGAAGGTGGCTTCGATGTCGTTGTTCCAGTCGCCGGTAGCCACGATCTTGGCCATCAGCTCGGCGTGAGTCTGGTGCATGAACGCATGCAAGCCTTTCTCGAATGGCAGCACCTTGTTGACCGGCAGGTCGTCGAGGTAACCCTTCTCCGCGGCATACACCGACAGCGCCAGCTCGGCGATCGACAGCGGCGCGTACTGCGCCTGCTTCATCAGCTCGGTGACGCGCTGACCGCGATCGAGCTGGGCGCGGGTGGCCGGATCCAGATCCGAGGCGAACTGCGCGAACGCAGCCAGCTCGCGGAACTGCGCCAGCGCCAGCTTGACGCCACCGGACAGCTTCTTGACGATCTTGGTCTGCGCGGCACCACCGACGCGGGACACCGAGATACCGGCGTTCACCGCCGGGCGGATGCCGGCGTTGAACAGGTC
>DHXA01000001.1:790-1247 GCA_002413455.1 Rhodanobacter sp. UBA5168
GTGATCGAGATCACGTTGGTCGGCACGAACGCCGAAACGTCGCCGCCCTGGGTCTCGATGATCGGCAGCGCGGTCAGCGAACCGGTCTTGCCCTTCACTTCGCCGTTGGTGAATTTCTCGACGTATTCCTCGGACACGCGCGAGGCGCGCTCGAGCAGACGCGAGTGGAGATAGAACACGTCACCCGGATAGGCTTCGCGGCCCGGCGGACGCTTCAGCAGCAGCGAAATCTGACGGTAGGCCACGGCCTGCTTGGACAGATCGTCATACACGATCAGCGCGTCTTCGCCGCGATCGCGGAAGTATTCACCCATCGCGCAACCGGAATACGGCGCAACGTACTGCAGCGCAGCCGACTCGGAGGCCGAGGCAACCACGATGATCGTGTTGGCCAGCGCACCGTTCGCTTCCAGCTTGCGCACCACGTTGGCGATCGACGAACGCTTCTGGCCGATCG
>DHXA01000001.1:1464-41611 GCA_002413455.1 Rhodanobacter sp. UBA5168
CCGATGATCAGCTCGCGCTGGCCACGGCCGACCGGGATCATCGCGTCAACCGACTTGTAGCCGGTCTGCAACGGCTGATCGACCGACTTGCGCCAGATCACGCCCGGCGCGACTTTTTCGACCGCGGCGCTGAGCTTGGCGCCCAGCGGGCCCTTGCCGTCGATCGGATTGCCCAGTGCGTCGACGACGCGGCCGAGCAGCTCCGGGCCGACCGGCACTTCGAGGATGCGGCCGGTGGTCTTGGCGGTATCGCCTTCGCGCAGGTGCACGTATTCACCGAGCACCACCGCGCCGACCGAATCGCGCTCGAGGTTCAGCGCCAGCGCAAATGAGTTGCCGGGGAGCTCGATCATCTCGCCCTGCATCACATCGGCCAGGCCGTGGATACGCACAATGCCGTCGGACACGCTGATGATCGTGCCCTCGTTGCGCGCTTCCGCGCCGAGCTTGAACTGCTCGATGCGGCTCTTGATCAGTTCGCTGATCTCGGACGGATTCAAAGTGGTGCTGGACATGGTGGTTATCCCGAAAATTTTGGAAACTGTTTTTTCAAGAGTCCGGCCACGGATGGCCGGTTTGCTCTTCCGCGAAGTGGAGCTCGCGTAAAACTCAACTCGCCAACGCGCTGGCCAGCTTCGCCAGACGCCCGCGGGCGGAGCCGTCAATCACTTCAGCGCCGGTATCGATCACGGCGCCAGCAAGCAGCGAGGCATCGACCCGGGTTTCCAGTTCGATCTCGCGCTTGAAGCGGCGCTTCAGCGATACCTTGAGCTGCTCCGCCTGCGCCGCGTCCATCGCCATTGCACTGGTCACCTTGACCAGCAGCTGCGACTCGGACTCGCGCTTGAACGCCTCATACAATTCGGCCACTTCCGGCAGCAGCGCCATGCGGCGCTGCTCGGCCATCTCGCCGAGAAACTGTGCAAACGGCGCATCGGCGGCAACGCCGGGCGGCAGATGCAGCGCTATCAGCTGTGCTGGCAGCACGCGCGGATCGGTGCCGAGCAGGGCCACGCGCGAATCCTTCGCCACCGCAGCGGCGAAAGCCAGCACCTGCGACCACGCATCCAGCGAACCGCTTGCATGCGCCACTTCGAAAGCGGCGCGGGCGTACGGGCGGGCGAGGGTGATTGCCTGGGCCATCGATCAGATCTCGGCCGCGAGCTGGTCGAGCAAGGCCTTGTGCGTCGACGCGTCGACTTCGCGCTGCACGATCTTGCTGGCACCTTGCATCGCCAGCGCGCCCACCTGCTCGCGCAGCTGGTCACGGGCACGCTGAGCCATCGACGCAATATCGTCCTGCGCGGATGCCTTCAGCCGGTTGATCTCGGCGATCGCTTCACCGCGGGCCTTGTCGATGATCTGATTGGCCTGCTGCTGCGCCTTGTCGATGATCTCGGAAGCCTGCTGGCGGGCCACCTTGATCTCGGCCGCCACCTTGTGATCGGCATCCTTCAATTCGGCGTGCGCGCGCTCGGCGGCATTGAGGCCTTCGGCAATCTTGATCTGCCGTTCCTCAATCGCCTTGTTGATATGCGGCCAGATGAAGTGGACACAGAACCAGATCAGGATGGCGAACGAAATCATTTCGCCAATCAGAGTGCCGTTGGGAAGCATCGCTGCGTTACCTGTAAATGCTGAATATCACGAACAATGACGCCGGAGCGTCTTTGTAAAATGCGGCGCCGCCGAAGCGGCACCTTGGATTGGCTTGCTTAGTGACCAGCAGCGCTGGACGCCGCGCTCATCACGTTCGACAGCAGCGGGTTGGCCACCGCGAAGTACATCGCCAGCGCCACACCGATCAGGAACGCGGCGTCGATCAGACCGGCGAGCAGGAACATGCGGCCCTGCAGCAGCGGCACCAGCTCCGGCTGGCGCGCAGCGGCTTCGAGGAACTTCGAACCCATGACGCCGATACCGATACAGGCACCGAGGGCACCGAGGCCGATGATCAGGCCCAGCGCGATGGCGGTGAAGGACTGCACTTGAGCAATGTGAGCGATGAGTTCCACGACGGTCTCCTGAGAAATTGAAACTTGAAAGATCTAAATGGTTGAAGCGGATGATTCGAAAAACGCGATTCAATAAACGTGATCAGTGGTGATCGTGTGCCATCGAGATGTACACGATCGTCAGCACCATGAAGATGAAGGCCTGGATGCCGATGATCAGGATGTGGAAGAGGCCCCACACCGTGTAACCGATGATGCCAGCGCCATACAACGCCCAGCCTGCCAGGCCCGCACCAGCACTGAACAAACCGGCGATCAGCATGAACACCAGCTCGCCTGCATACATATTGCCGAACAGTCGCATCGCCAGGCTCACCGGCTTGGACAGCAGCTCGACCAGGTTCAGCGCGAAATTGGGGAGCCACAGCAACGGGTGCTTGCCAAACGGCGCGGTGAACATCTCGCTCATGTAGCCGCTGAAGCCCTTGGCCTTGAAGCTATAGAAAATGATCAACACGAACACCGTGATCGACATCGCGAACGTCATGCTGGTATCCGCAGTGGGTACCGCACGGAAATGGCCGACGCCGAACTTCTCGGTAATCCACGGAATCAAATCGACCGGCAGCAGATCCATCGCATTCATCAGGAAAACCCAGACGAACACGGTCAGCGCCAGCGGCCCAAGGAAACGGCGATCGCCGTGAAACACGTCCTTGACCTGGCCATCGACGAATTCCAGCACGATTTCCACAAACGCCTGACCACGACCCGGTACACCAGCCGTGGCCTTGCGCGCCTTCAGCCAGAACAGCAGGCAGAACAGCACGCCCAGCACCAGCGACACGGTGATCGAGTCGATGTGCACCGCCCAGAAACCACCATTGCTCGCATGCGGCGTGAGATGGGTGAGATGGTGCTGGATGTATTCGGTGAGTCCGCCTTGTGGCTCGCTTGCCATGTGTCAACCCTTGAATCTGAACGCCAGCAGATAAACCGCGTAGGCAGCCACCAACCCCGTGATGGCGGCCAGTGGCGGCAACTTGTATTGAAACAGGATCATGAACAGCCCCCCGACAATCACGATCCATTTCAGGAGCATGCCCGTCAGCAAGCGGCTCAACGCCATGCCAGCCCCGCTCAACCCGCTGAAGAAACGCAATGAGAGCAACGCGGTACCCAGCGCCACGATCACTGCACCCGCAGCAGCCGACATCGCTTCGCGGCGCCCCAGCGCCAGGAAAACAAGGCCGGCCAGCAATGCCACAGCAAGCTGCAGCAACATGATGCGCAAGGCGAGACGTCGACCAGAGGCAAGACTATTGAGCACGTAACGTCTCCGCGCGGCCTGCACCAGGCGGCACCGATACAGCTACGGGCCACGATCCAATCCGCAAAAGTATATCAGTGCGGTGATCGCAGCGACAAGCCGCGCCGCCTGCGACATCCTGTCCCGCCACCCGGAAACTCAACGCGCAGCCTGACCCCCAGCCACGTCGCGGCGCCCGAATTTTTTTGCGAGGGCACATGCAAGCAGGGCCGAACACGGAGTTCGGCCCTGCTTTGTCGCAACGGAAAAGCGACGATACCGCTGGATTACTTCGCGGCAGCCTTCTTGGCAGCAGCAACCGGTGCGGTGACGGCGTCGTTGGCGGCCTGACGCTGCTCCTGCACGAGCGCATTCAGCGACTCGGCGGTCTTCTGGGTGATCGCAAGAATCTCCTGCGAGACAGCCACCGAACGCTCGGCGTTGTCGCGGCTCAGGCTGGTGCCCTTCTCCCACAGGCTGCGCAGACCATTGGCGTCGCGCGTTTCCAACGCTTCGGCAACGAACTCGGCGGAAACCTTGGCCTGCTGCTCGAGCGCCTTGAGCTGCAACTCGGCGACGGTCTCCAGGCCCTTCAGGGCCAGCGCCTGTGCCTTGAAAGCGCTGTCGGTGAACTGCTTGGTGAAAGCGAAAAGCTGATTGTTGATTTGCTGTGTCATGACATTGCCCTCGTTGAGGATCGGGTAGTGGCATGCACTCTAGCAGCACTTTTTGTGCAGTGCAATATATATTTTCACCAATGGATGGTGCTGTCAAAAAATATTCATCTAAAATAACTATTTATGACAACTGAGAGAATTATCGCGACGCGTCAAAAACTGTCGTGGGTGCAACTGGCTCCGGACGTGCAGGTCTCATGCACCACGACCTTGTCCAGCCCAGCCAACAGCGGTTGCAGCCGCTGCCAGATCCAGCGCGCCAGCATCTCGCTGGTGGGGTTCTCCAGCCCGTCGATCTCATTGAGGTAATGATGATCGAGCTGTTCGTACAGCGGCGCGAAGGCCGCCTTAACATCGGCAAAGTCCATCACCCAGCCCATCTGCGGATCCGGCTCACCGGCCACATGGATCTCGACGCGAAACGAATGGCCATGCAGGCGTGCACACTTGTGGCCGGGTGGGACATTCGGCAGGCGATGCGCCGCTTCGAGCTGGAACACCTTGAAAATGTGCATGGCGGAGGCCTGCGTGCGGACGATCGGCGGAAGAAAACACGCCAGGAGGAATGGATGGGTGCACTCGAACAAGGGGCGCAAACCCCTTATCCAGCGCAATCCTCGGATAAGAATTTGCATAACCTACCGTCAGAGTTACCGTCAGACGCGAGATTTTGTCCCTTCTGTTCCCTCGTACATTGTACAGATTGCTTCGGTTGACATCCCAACTCTAGCCCATGTCCCTGCCAACCTGAATCACCGAGCCGTTGTAAGAAGACGAACGTGGTGGCTATCACCATGCGGTCGAGACCATGAGCGGCGAGAACGATAATGACTTGCAGCCATCCTCACTGTGGCGAAAGCGTCAACCAGATGACAGTCCCACAGCAACCTGCACCGCCGGCTGCTTCGACCGCAGGTGCATTCGCAACGGACGCACCGGCAATACCGAAGGTTCCACCGCGTTCGGATCTGGGACGCCGCCCGGCCCAGATGCCGGTGGAACGCATCGTCACCTTGTTCGTCGTCGCGCGCGACGGCGGGCACTTCCACGGCACCGACCTCATCGTCGCCGCCGAGAAGGCCGGACTCGAATTCGGCGACATGGGCATCTACCACCGCCTCGTCGACGGCAAGCGCGAACTCGGTCCGATCTTCAGCGTCGCCAACATGCTCAAGCCCGGCAATTTCGATCTGAGCCGGCTCGATGCACTACGTACGCCCGGCGTGAGCTTCTTCATGACCCTGCCGGCACCGCTGCCGGCGCTCGATGCCTGGGACGCGATGCTGCCCACCGCCCAGCGACTGGCCGAACTTCTGGACGGCCATGTGCTGGACGAAGAACGCAATGCATTGGGTCGCCAGCGCATCGCGCACATCCGCGACCAGCTGCGCGGCCGGGATCGCGATCACGAAGGCAAGGAAATCATCTTCGGGCGTTGACTCATCCGCATCAAGGCGGCATGTCGGGTTCGTATTGCCCATATGATGGAAGAAAATCAGGCACTGGGGCTGGCGCCCTCGCGTGACCGGGTCTTGCATGATCAAATCGCAGTCAGCCTGCACATCGTCGACTGCATGAGTAAACTCCATCAGTTTCTTCCTTCGCGTGGAACAGGATGACGGACGACGCAATTCAACGGATCGTTGGGGCATTGCAGCTAGACGATCCTGTCACCGCTCAGCATTTGTGCGAACTGCAGCTGCAGCTGCAGCCTGATGAATCCGACGTCCTTCTGCTGCTCGCACTGAGCCTCCAACGACAGAACAAGTTCGATGCAGCAAAGGAAGTCTACGAACAGCTGACGCGGCTGCATCCGGACAGCGCGCTGCACTGGGGCAATTTTGCCACTGCCCTGAGGGTGGCGGGAAACCTTGAGGCTGCCGAGCGCGCGGCAAGAACGGCAGTGCAACTGGCGCCGAACGATGGCGACCAGCTCGAACAACTCGGCTTGTTGCAGTTCCAGCGCAACGAACCGCTGGCGGCGCGTGACACCTTGCTGGACGCGTTCCGGCAATCGCCGCAATCGCCATCCATTCGTATCCATGCCGCGCGCGCGTGTGTTGAATGCAGCGATTCCCGTGCCGACGAATTACTGCATCGGTGGCGCGAATGGCTTCCGCTGGAAGAGACGCTTCAATACGAACTGGCCGACACGCTGTTACAGACCGGCGATGCCGAAGCCGCGCTGGAGCTGCTGGAAGACCTGGTACGGCGCGAACCCGCGCACGTGCCTGCGAAGCTCCTGTTGGCAAACGTATGCGAGCGGGTGAATCGCCTGCAGGAGGCCGAAGTGTTGTTGCAAGCGATCATCGCCGACGGCGGCATCCATGACCCGATCGTGCATCGCGATGTCTCTCACCAGCAGGCACAATTGGCCATGCGCAGGGGTGATCCAGGTGCCGCACGTGCGCTCCTCGAGCAATCCGGTCCGATCAACGACGGCGATTGCGCGCATTACTTCACCCTGGCGGGTGCCTGCGACCAAGCTGGCGGCGTTGGCGCCGCGATGGGTGCACTGCAGATCGCTCACGAAATGCAGGTTGCGAAGTTCAAGGCAATCACGCCAGCTCGCTTCCATGCCGGTGCGTCCCTTCTCCCGCGCGCCGACGCCCGGGTCACCGAAGCCGACTATCGAAGCTGGTCGACACTGAAGGCACCTGATGCGGCTCAGTCGCCGGTATTCATCGTCGGATTCCCACGATCAGGCACGACCCTTCTGGAACAGATGCTCGACGCACATCCGCGTTTGCAGTCCATGGACGAGAGACCATTTTTCAACATCCTTGCCGATCAGCTGGGCGACACTGGTTTGCAGATACCCGGGGAAATTCACAAGCTTCAGCAACGCGACTGCGACGAGCTGCGCAAGGGCTATCTGACTTTGGCCTGCGCAAAAGTGCCGCGTCGCTGGGATGCGCAACTGGTCGACAAGAATCCGTTGAACATGCTCTGGCTGCCGATGATTCACCGACTGTTTCCGCAGGCGAAGTTCATCTTCGCCTTGCGCCATCCCTGCGATGTCATCCTGAGCTGTTATATGCAGAATTTCCGCTCTCCCGCGCTCGCGCTCGCCAGTGGATCGCTTGACCGGCTGGCCCGGGCCTACGTTGCGGCGATGGAATGCTGGCTGTATCACGTCGAAGTATTCAAGCCGCGGGTATTCGTCTCGCGCTACGAGGGCCTGGTGGCCGACACGCCACGGCAAACGCGGCTGATCGCGGAATTCCTTGAGCTCGATGGCGCCGATTCCATGTTGGACTATGCGCCGAGGGCGCGCGAAAAAGGCTATATCGCCACGCCGAGCTACACCCAGGTGATCGAGCCGATTCATGCGAAAGGGCTGAATCGCTGGTATCCCTACCGCAATCATTTCCAGCCGTTGCTGGCAACCCTGCAACCGATGCTGGATCGATGGGGGTACGTCGTACCGAAATGGACGGATCCGATCACCGACTGACTCGGGTTGCATGTTTGATGACCCGATGGCCAACCCCTCTGCTGTACTTTGCGTGAGATTCGACGATGCCACTGACGCGTTTCATCGAGGTAGACGGCCGCCCGATACGAATCTATGACGGGCTTGTCGCGTTGCCACTCGTCCGGCAGCTGACCGATGCCCTGCTGGATGCCAGCTTCGTCCGCAGCGAGGTGGCGCGCCAGGAAACCGCGGCGTTTCGTCATTGGGCAGTCGATATTCCGCTGGAAACCGCTCCGCAACTGGCCATCCATGAGCCTACCTTGACGGCGTCGCGCGACTTTGCGGACTGTGCCGATTACCGCATCCTTCGGTGCTACTGCAATCACGCCGCGTACGGGGACATGCTGTTCACCCATACCGACGTGCAGCCCGGGCAGAAGGGCCTGACTGCCCTGTGGTACATCGCTCCGGAATGGAATGTGGAGTGGGGTGGAGAAACCCTGTTCTACAACTCGAACATGGATGCAGAAGTGGCAGTGAGCCCTAGGCCCGGCCGTCTGGTGATTTTCGATGGAGCCATCCCTCACGTGGGCAGGCCGCCGAATCGCGTCTGTTACGCTCCGCGTTACACACTGGCCTTCAAGTTGGTTCCCGCCATCGCATGAACTGGTGGTTTTCCGTTCGGATCCGCGCGTTGAGTCTGGCGTCTAGCAGGCTGTTGAGAATGCCCCTTTCGGCGCTGCGGGCATAGCTTGTCCCTATGAATCACACGCTGTGCAGGCAGCCGTCGCGGTCATTTCCCCTGGCGCAGGCGCACGTTTCCCGTCGTCGCTCATGCCGGCGATGACTCCCACCACTCGCCGATGCCACCGAGCCGAATCAGGTTGTACGCCGCGAACGTCCAGGTCACCCAACCGCGTACTTTGGGCAGCGCTACCAGCGGCAGTTTGCGCAGCCCGCCGATGGTCTTGATCCAGCCGAAGCCCTGCTCGATGCGTTTGCGGACCTGCAGGCTCACCGAGAAGTGCTCGTCGCTGATCAGCTCGTGCATTCGTGCCAGCAGCACGGTGTGCTCGAAGAACTGCTGGGCGATCGCCTCATCAAACATCCCACATCACCTCCGCAGCAATCTAAATGACTAATATCCCGACCCAGGTTCAGCTCGCCGCAACCGGTGGCATTGGGTGACTTCAGCCGGTCGGTGCTGCCTAGCCGTCATCGAACCTACAAGGGAATCTGTTCGGCCAGAACAGCGGGCACGCCCATGCTTCATCAAGCGCGAATCGGCTACCTTCGGCGGCTATGCCCGCGTAGAGCCGATCATCGGATTGTAAGCCTCACATTCGAGTAGCTTGGGCCCTAAGGTCCCAGCTCCCAAATTCATGCCGAGACGATAGTGGACATTTCCATGATTCCATCAGGGCGAAGCACCAACTCCGGGGCAGCAGTGGCCAAACTATGGTTAACCGCACAGACCGCGACGATGCGTCGGAGTTTCTCAACAGCCTGCTAGGAGTCGAAAAGCGTCGACAGCTCGGGGATGTACGGTGCGTAGGACTTCCAGCGGCCTATCGAGCGCGCGTAGATCGGTTGTCGAGCCTGCCACAAGCTGGCAGTGCCGATGCTTGAAACCATCTCGGGCGATGCTGCGTCCGACAACCGCGGCGGAAAGCCGATCCACCTCGCGAGTTCCGCGACAACCACTTGCTCGTCAGCGACCAGATCTTCGTAACGGACCGGGCGAATCGA
Source organism: Rhodanobacter sp. UBA5168 (assembly GCA_002413455.1). GTDB lineage: Bacteria > Pseudomonadota > Gammaproteobacteria > Xanthomonadales > Rhodanobacteraceae > Rhodanobacter. The sequence goes on from DHXA01000001.1 coordinate 10,573, forward strand.
ACGGGGGTAACGAGTCTTCCATCGCGCCATGAGTCGCTCGCAGTCGCGCATCACCATCGCGATGTTGGTGAAGTCGTAAGCGTAGCCCTGAACGTCCTCCCGAAAGCACTGCATCCAAAGCGACAATGCAGTATCGCGGGCATCGCGCTGGCAGTGAATGATTTTTGCGCGGGGAAACAGCGCCAGCATCAAATCAACGTAGCGTAGATTCAGCGGCTGCTTGTCGATGAACCAGCGCGCGTCGGGGGCATCATCCTGTCGCATTTGCGTTGCATAGATTGCCGCGGCCCGTTGCAGGATCACGTCATCGGGACGGTCGTTCAATCCCGGCTGTTCCGCCAATTTTGCGATCCAAGGCGATTCGCCACGATTGCAAACGAAAGGATGCCTTGAGAGGAGTTCGGCAAGCAGAGTAGTGCCGGAGCGGGGCATGCCGACGATGAAGACCATCTCGACATCGCCGATGCTTTCGGCGAGGCGTGCCATGGGTTCAGCCGCCAGCCTTTCTTCGACTGCCTGCTGCCAATCTGCGCGCCGCCACTTCGTGAGGTGTTGCGCAATGTCATTACCTTTTCGGAAATGGTCCGAAGCCTGTTCATACTCACCGATGTCGTCGTATGCCTTGCCCAGTGCAAAGCAAAGCTCGGCTCGCGCCAAGGCGGACAGCCCCTCGCGCTGCAGGCCGGTCCGAAACAGCGCGAAGTCCGGGTGATCGCGATCCGTGTAACGCTGCGTCGCAGACAGCCCGATGGGTACATGCCACTCCCATGCCCGTTCATCGCGCGCCAGTGCGCACAGATAGTGATGCCGCGCCCTTTCGAAATGGCCAAGCTGGGCCTGCATCCCGGCGTAGGCGCGCAATCGCATGTCGTCCAGGTTTTCGGCTACCGCCATTTCGGCGATCGCCACGGCATCGCTCTTGCGATCGCAATCGTCCAGAAGTTCAACGGTGCTGATGGCCAGATCGGCATCGCGGCGGTTCGACTCCTCCGTGAAGCACTCCCGCATGACCCTGGCGGCAGCGCTCATGCGTGCCTGCTCCTTCAGCATTCGCGCCAATGCGAATGCCGCCTGTGCGTCGCCGGGGTTCGATGTCAGCAACTGCCGCAGCAAGGACTCGGCTTGAGGTACGTCTCCGCCCATCTGCAGGATGCCCGCCTGCACACGACGCAGGTCAATCGAAAGCGGATAGTCGGCCAGAGCTTGCGAGACTGCCGTTCGCGCTGCCGACAGTTCGTTGCGCGCCACGTACATGCGCGCAATGTCCAGCCAGGCCGTTTCCGTGCGTCGCGCGAGGGGCTCGCTGTCATTCGATGCGAACGTCGTCAGGCCCAGGGCCGCGCGCAGCGGGTCGAGCAGCGCGCCATAGCGGGGTGCGCGAGCGGTGTCGGTCTGGATCGGCTGGCGTACCTGACTCGCGCTGGGCGAGCGCACATCACGTTCGGTTTCGTGGAAACGCACGCAGCTTTCCTCGAACGGCAATCCGCAGAAATCCAGCAGCTGGCGGACACCACGGTCAGGATTCGCAATCAGCTCCTCGTAGGAGTGTTCGTGAACGTGCGACGGATCCAATCTGCTCCAGAATTCGGCGCAACGGTCAAAATCGCGCCAGAACGCGGCGAGGTCGGTAAACGTGCGTGCGTATTCGTTACCCGCCAGGTGCTGCCGATAGCACGAGAAACACGTTTCAAGAGGATCGCGGCGGCAGATGACGATGTGAGCCGCGGGCAACATGGCGCGGATCGCTCCGATATACATCCAGTTGTTCGGCAACTTGTCGATGAAGATCGACCGTCGCGTGCGCCAGTAGGCAGTTCGATCAAGGTACCGTCTACCCAATCGCTGCCAATCGACGGATGCCATTTCCGCCACCCACCCTGGAAACGGCTTGCCCCGATGTCGCGACTCTTCCGCGAGTACCAGTGACAGGTCGGGTAGTTCGCCCGCGCCTTCGACCGTTGAGTGAGAAGCAAGGATCTGCTCGACCAGGGTCGTACCCGAACGCGGCAATCCGACAACAAATATCACCTCATGACCAAGTGCGGTGCCATTCGCGCCGTTGACGGGCGGTGCAAAGGCCCGTGCCATCTCGTCGATGCCGGAGGAAAACGCCGTCGCGTTCCACTGGAATCGCCCTCGTGCGATTGCGTTGGCCTGCGCCAGCGCGTCGAGCGCGTCCGCATATTGGCCGGCATCGTCCAGTGCCTTGGCCAGTGCGAACCCGATGGCGATCCGATCATCGTCCCCGGCGCGATGATCCTGCATGGCGCGTCGCATGGACTCGACGTCGCCTGGTGCGAAGCCCAGGGTTTTGAGATTCGCCAGCCCCCACCATGCCATCCCGGTCCAGGGTTGCCTGACCAGTATCTTGCGGTATTCCGTTGCCGCTTCTCCGACATGACCACTGACCCTCAGCATGTCCGCGAGAAGCGCTCGTGCCGCCATGTATTCGGAGTCACAATCGACCGCGCGATTCAGCGCGATCACAGCGTCGTCGTTGCGCACGCAGCGCGTGTACATGATGCCCAGATTGAACCACGCCACCGCCAGGCCCGGTTGCAGGTCACAGGCGCGTCGAAGCGACGAGATGGCTGCGTCGAAATCGCCGATGGCACCCAGTACGGTGCCGAGGGTATTGAGATAGAGGGGATCATTCGGTCGTCGCTCGACGGCACGACGCATGGCGACCAGCGCGCCGGTGTGATCACCACGCAGATTGAGGATGCCGGCATGCAGCCGCAGCACCTCCGGGTGATCCGGGCGGACTGAAAGCAGGGGGGCCAAACGCCGAGCTGCTTCTTCCTGTTGACCGTGTTCGAGCGCCTGCGCAACAGCCACTACCACCTGCACTGAATCCGGCCCGAGACCTTGCAAGCGCGAGGAAGCACTCATGGTGCAGCCTGTGCCGGAGGGCTCGAATCGAGGTGCCGCGGCGGCGTTCGTGTCGTCATGAAACCCTGCGAGTCGGATGATTGAGAGTCGGCATCATACGAAGCAGACGCATCGTGGGCCAAATATTGTTTGCCGCCAACACGGGTGACAGCGCCGATGCTGCTTGCGTACCCACGCTCGGACGTCATCAAAAAGCACTGGGCTTGCGAGGTGCGGGCGGGTTTGGCAGGCTGCGCGGATGGCTATTCATCCATCCGCGCAGGCCCTCGACACGCTGCGTCATGCGTCTGCATTGTTGCGCGTTGGCCGGCATGCGGACGCGCAGCCGCTGCTTCGCGATGTGCTTGGGGCATACCCGGAGCTTGCCGAGGTGCATTGGCTGCTGGCCGGCTCTCTCTCCGAAAGCGGGGATCTCGCGGGCGCGCAACGGGAATTGCGTACCTGCATGCGCCTGATGCCGGATATGCCGCAAGCATATGTCGAACTCGGCCGCCTGCTTTCGTCGAGCGGCCAGCCGCGGGAAGCGGAGCACGTGCTGCGGCAAGCCTTGTCGCTGGACGGTAATGGCTTGTCTGCGATCGGCGCACTGGCGCGACTGCTGCTGATGCAGAACCAGGCTGACGAAGCATGCAGGCTGATCGAACCCGTTGTCCGTCGGGGAACAGCGCCCACTGAATTGCTGGTGCTATATGGCCACGCCCTGATGTCGCTCGGCAAGAAAACCGAGGCGGGTGTCGCGTTTGCCCAAATCACTCAGGCGGAGCCAGGGAATCCGGACGCAAGATTTCAACTGGCGGCCGTATTGGCGGACAGCGATCAGCCGGTCGAAGCCGAGCAGGAAGTGCGTGCCGGCATTGCACTGGGCGGCAAGACGCCGGATGCCGCTTTTGTCCTTGCGCGCGCGCTGATGGGGCAGAACAGGTTTGCCGAAGCCGAAGCCGAGCTGCTGCAGGTGGTGCACGCCCGTCCTCAGCACATCGTTGCCCAGGGCAACTTGTCGGAGCTGGTCTGGATGCGCTGCGGCAACCCGGACGAAGCGAGCGCCGAGTTGGACGTCGCATTGCGGGCCGATCCAGATCTTTCGACGTTGCGCATCGCAAAGGCGAGGCTGCTGATCACAGCGCACCTTCCGGAGCGCTCGCTGGCTGTACTTGAAGAGGGCCTTGCCATCGCCGGCGCTGATCTGGGTCTTCTCAATGCCGCCTCGCAGATTGCTCTTGGCTTCGACGCGGTACGGGCGATGGATTACGCCCGACGCGCATTGCGTATCGCGCCTGAAGATCATTCCGCACTGATCGCGTTCGGCAACGCGTCACTCGCTACAGGTGGCGCACGGGAAGCGTTGAACATTTCCGAGAAACTGCGCCGGATTGATCCCTATGACGGTCAGGCTCTGACCATGCAGGCGGACGCCTGGCGCATACTCGGCGATGCTCGCTATCACCAACTGGCGGACTACGCCGGCCTTGTCAGGGCGGAGTTCATTGACGTGCCCAAAGGCTGGCGGGACATGCCCGCGTATATGGCCGACCTGGCGCGCGATGTCGAACACCTGCATACATTGAATGCACATCCGATCGGGCAGTCACTGCGGACCGGCACCCAGGTCGACTTGAGGCCGGAGCGTTCGCCACATGCTGCGATCCGCGCCTTTCCACAAGCCATTGCCGGACCCGTCGACCGCTACATGGGCGCGGTCGGCCACGGTGACGATGTGCTGCGCAGACGAAACACCGGCCGTTATCGATTGCACAGTAGCTGGTCGGTTCGGCTGCATCCGAATGGCTTTCACGCAAGCCACTATCACCCGCAGGGTTGGCTCTCCTCGGCGTGCTACATCCACTTGCCACCTGCCATCGAGAATCATGGAGGGGAAGGCTGGTTGCAGTTCGGCAAACCGGCGTTTCCCACGACGCCTCCATTGGACGCCGAATATTTCCTGAAACCGGAACCCGGCCTGCTCGTGCTGTTTCCTTCCTACATGTGGCACGGCACCGCGCCTTTCTCCGGTGATCCGGCCGACAGCCGGTTGACCATTGCATTCGATGTGGTGCCTGCATGATTCCCGAGTAGCCCAAAAGCTCCAGTCCGGGATTTCAGGCGCGGTCCCGCGCTCCGGTGCAGCAGATCAACAAGGCATCCAGCAGATGAGCCAGCGCACCGGCCGCTGGCAATCGACCAAGGTCACTCGCACCGGTACAGGCAAGGATCTTCAAGGCAGAGGTGGCCTGGCACGAATGGTCGACTCATTCGCGTCGTCGATGGCGGCCGATCGCGTGCAGCTGTTTGCCAAGGCGTGCCCGCCGCCCCTCTGCCTTGGAGGCGCCGATCGGCATGCCTGCATAGGATTTGACTTCCTGCATCACCACATGCGTCAGCAGTTTTTCGACGCTGGTTACCTCCAGCATGGCCAGCGAAATGTCCTTCCACTCCTCCATGTCTGTCACCGCCACCTTCATCCAGTAGTCGAAGGGTCCGCTGATGCGCGCCACCTCCACGATTTCCGGTATCTGGGCTATGACTGCCTCGAAATGCTCGAACACTGACGGCGTGTGACCTTTGATCGACACTTCGGCATGGATAAGCATCAACGTTCGCACCTGCTCCAGTGCGACCTGGGCACGGTAACCAGTGATCAGTCCCGCTTTTTCCAGCATGCGCATCCGGATGAGGCAGGCACTGGGGGAAAGTGACACGAGTTCCGCCAGCTTCTGGTTGGATATCCGTCCATCGACCTGGAGTACTTCCAGAATCTTCAGGTCCACCCGGTCGAGTCCTTTGTGAGTCATGCGGTTGCCACCTTGGAATAAGTCATGCGCGGATGATTTTCCGTCATATTGACCTATTTTTGTCGGGTTATCGAAACTTTATTCGGCGCCGGCCAGGCGCGTCGGAACAACCTGCGCTGAAACGTTTGCGTCCTTATATATATCAATAAGATAAGATTATTTTTAGCCGTCTGGACGTCTACCCTCGGTTACGGTAAAAAGTTTCCACAGTCGCAGGGGCGAGTGGATTGACAGCGTCGCGTAGCTGAAGAAGGGGGGCGTAAGTGCGACAGGTGAGACTCCATTCATGCCTGCCTGGAGTCAGGAAACCGCAGCAGCAACCTTGGCTTGTCGGACGGCTGCCAGCCGCGAACTCGCTCCGCACACCGCGCGAATGGCAATTGACGAATGGCCACCGGTACCGCTTGGCAGATGGGCATGAGGGTCGGTCTGGTCGCAACAAGTCGTTCGTACCGGGTTGGTGGGATTTTCCTCTACGTGCGCGGTCCCGGCTTGCAACCGCGTGCCGACATCCGTGGATGTCAAACACTGCTGCTCGGTCAACTACCTCGCTTGTAGAAGCTGCCAGCTGCGGGAGTGGACGGCGTTCGCGCCATGAGGGGCGAGCGAGCTACTGACTCAAATGAGCCAGCAAGCACCACAAGGATTGCGAGCCCATCGCAGTCGCTTGAGGGCTGGTGATGTGCCGCCTTGTACACGGATTCGCAGGGATTGCGATCTATTGAAGTGCGTCCGTTCCTAAAAATGTTCGAGCAGATTGCTCAGGCAACTTTCACGTTGAGGAAAAATCTGATGAGGCTTGACCGAAACGAACTCAGCAAGGCCATACGTGTTGCCCTATCGTTGGGAGCGCTCGTTGCCGCGGGCATGGCAAGTCCGGCTATTGCGCAGGACCAGACGCCACCGCTAGTCCAGACAGACGCAAGCTCCAGTCAGAACGCAGCAAAAGCGAAACCGGATCAGGCGAAGACGCTCCAGGCCGTCACGGTTACCGGCTCGCACATTCGCCGGGTCGACTTGGAGACGGCAAATCCCGTCGTTACCGTGTCCGCGGAGACCATAAAGCAAACCGGCGACCTTACCTTGGGTGACGTCGTGCAGAGTCTTCCGGCAATCACCGGCGCAAACGTGAATCCGAATATCAATAATGGCGGCGGCAGCGGCGGAACCCTGGTCGGCCTGCGCGGGTTGGGGGCGGCAAGAACGTTGGTGTTGATAGACGGCCAACGCGTCATCAACAAGGATTTGAATGCGATTCCGTCAGCGGCGGTAGAACGAATCGAGGTGCTCACCAACGGCGCGTCATCGGTCTATGGCTCCGACGCGATCGGCGGCGTCATCAACATCATCCTGAAATCCAACTACCAGGGCGCCCAGGTGCAGCTCAACGACGGCATCTCCAGCCGCGGCGATGGCCAGCGACGCGGCGGCAGCTTTGTCTTTGGGCAGACCACCGACACGGGAAGCATCATGGGCGGCATCGGTTACAACAAGACCGATGCCATTCCGGAAACATCGCGAGACATCTCCAAGAACACTGTGTCGATCACCGGTAGCACCAACACCCCGCCACACTCGTTCCTTGGGGGGTCGAGTTACACGCCTCGCGGTTCCATCGTGCTCCCGAAAGCGCTGCAAGCCCAATTCGGTTGCTCGACGGTAGCGCTGAATACCTCCGCAGTTGGAGGGAGCAGTCCGACCACGCTTGCCGACTATCATTGTTATCAGGCAGCGCAGGATGGATTCAGTTTTTCACCGTATCGCCCTTTGACGACTCCGCAAGAGCGTACCGACGCGTTTCTGAAGGGTTTGTATCACGTGACTTCAGACATCGATGCGTCGCTGACCTACTTGCATGACAAGACCAGTTCCGGATTCCAGTTAGGACCGCCGGTCTGGGGCGACGGTGTCGGCGCGGTGGTGTCCAAGGACAACATGTACAACCCGTTCGGGGTGGACTACACGCCTACCAACGGAAATATCTTCCGGTCGCGCCTGGTTCCGATGGGAAACCGCTTTACCGCCATTCAAACAACGACTGACCAGGCGGCATTCGGTCTGCACGGCAGCCTGAGCCTGCTGGACCAGGACTGGACGTGGGATATCGGTTACGACTACGGCCACATTTCCACGGCCACTTCGGTACGTGGCCTGGCCAATCTTGCTGTCCTCAATCCTGGATTGGGGCCGTCCATGCTGATCGGTGGCGTTCCCAGTTGCGTGAGTACCCCTGGCGATCCCACTACCGTGATCTCCGGTTGCACTCCATGGGACACCTTCAATCTGAACAATCCGGCGTCCGAGGCGGTACAGGCTTCGGCGACGTCACCTGCCTCGAACAGTTCGATCGCCATCGAGAGGATCAAGCATGTCGATGTCAGCGGAGGACTGATCAACCTCCCGGCGGGTACTGTGCAGCTGGCTGCCGGCGCCTCGTGGCGCAGTGAATATACCAGGAGCCAGGTCGATCCGGTCTTGCTGATCAACGACGAAGGCACTTGCACGTTCAGCAGCCAATGCAGCGCTCCTCTCCACGGTGGCTACAGCGTCAAGGAAGCTTATGGCGAGTTGTACATACCCGTATTGAAGGACTTGCCATTCGTGAATTCATTGAATGTCGATCTCGGCGATCGGTATTCGAAGTTCAGCGATTTTGGCAGCACCAACAACTGGAAAATTGGTGTCGAGTACAAGCCGATCAGCGATCTGCTCTTGCGCGGCACGGTGTCCCAGGTGTTTCGAGCGCCTACCATCAGCAACATTTACTCGGCGCCGGGGGCGTTTGGCCAGGTCATAAGCAGCGACCCCTGCGACCATGCGACCGTGGCCAACGCGGCGTGCGCGGGCGTACCTCTGGATGGGACATTCGTCAATCAACAGGTGGCAGCCCATCAGCAGACCAATGTACTGGTGTCTGGTTCCGCTTTCGCCAATTTCCCGTTGAAACCGGAGCAGGGCAAGTCATTTGATTTCGGTGCGGTTTACTCACCCGAATCTCTTCCGGGCTTTTCCGCCAGCGTCGACACATGGAGGATCTACCTGAAGGACGTGATCACCACGGTTTCGGGACAGACCGTGCTCAACGCCTGTTACAGCGGCGTCACTCAATTCTGTCCATTGATCCAGCGCTTCGGAGCGAGCACGGAAAATCCCGGCCAGTTTATCCGCCTGCTTCTACCGACAGCCAATCTCGGACGGGTAGACGTCAAGGGCACCGACATGCAGGCGTCCTACAAGTTTCCTGAACTCCCGTTTGGACAGTTCATTGCGAGCCTGCAGGCAACGTATCTCACTCGCTATGACCTGGAAACCGCCCCCGGTCAGGCCGGCAACCAGGTGATTCATGAAGCCGGCAATATCAACCTCGATGTCGGCGACCTCCTGCCAAGACTACGCGGGACCGGCAATCTGACATGGCGGTTGGGTCCGTGGAACGCATCGTGGCGGCTTCAGTACATTGGCCCATTCAGTCTCGGTTCGCATGATCCTTCGCGCGGATACAGCGGCGTACCTGGATTCAAGCCGGACAATCCATACGTCTTGCACTACGGGGCCTATGTCTACAACAACGTATCCATCGGGTACGAGATCAAGTCGATTCATGCCCACATCGATTTTGGCGTGAACAATCTGTTCGATAAAGCGCCCCCGCTGCTGTACGAGAACAACATCGGCAGTGGAAACGGCAACACGGCTTCCAATGACTTTGATCCGATTGGCCGCTTTTACTGGAGCCGTCTGACGGTGGACTTCTGACAGAGCCGCGACCCGGCTCGTTTGGCAAGTGAACATGAGCGGGCATGCCAGCGAACATGCGCCGCTCTGTCCTGACCAGTTCCGAAATTCCAGTGACTTGAGCCGAGAGCGCTGAAATGGCGTCGCTTCATAACGAATAACGTGGAGAGAAATTTCAATGCATAGCATCAGGATAGTTGCCGGACTCGTGTTCCTGGTCGGATGGACCGGGGTGAGCACTGCGACTACATCGCCGAAAAACGAGCATCCGGAATTGCATGCCATCGCCGGAGAGGTGCAGGCTGCCAATCTTCACTCGACCGATGCAACACTGGTCGCATTTGGCACCAGAAACACGTTGTCCGATACCAAGTCGGATACGCGGGGCATCGGTGCCGCACGACGCTGGGTCAAATCGCGCTTCGAGGCTATCTCGAAAGATTGCGATAGCTGCCTGCAGGTGGTAACGCCTTCACAGGTTTTCACCGGACCGCGGATGCCAAAAGCGGGGGCTGAAGTGATGGACGTGGTTGCCATCCAGCGCGGTACGACGGATCCGAATCGCGTGATCGTGATAACCGCGCACCTAGATTCGATAAACAGCAACTGGAAGGGTGGCAACTGGCTGAATGTCAGCGGCGATGCCCCTGGCGCCAATGACGATGGAGCCGGGGTGGCCGCAATCATTGAAGCCGCACGGGTGCTCTCCAAATACAAGTTCGCGGCGACGCTGGTGTACTCCGCGGATTCGGGTGAAGAGCAGGGATTGTTCGGCGGTCAGATCATTGCGCAATACGCGGCTGATCATGGCTGGAATGTGGAGGCCGAACTCAATAACGACATGGTTGGCAATTCGCATGGCGGCAACGGAGCCTACGACCCGCACACGATCCGGATCTTTTCCGAGGACACCAAGACCAACGAAACACCCGAGCAGGCCATCTACCGCCGCTATCATGGTGGCGAGGTGGATTCTCCCTCGCGCAACATAGCTCGCTACATGAGCACCCTGGCTCAGCAGTATCTCGATGACTTCCATGTGAGGATGGTGTATCTCACCGACCGTTGGGGCCGATCGGGTGATCAGGTACCGTTCCTCGAACAGGGATTTCCGGCGGTACGATTGTCCGAATCGAACGAGAACTACGACCGTCAGCACCAGAACGTGCGTGTCGAAAATGGCGTGCACTACGGTGACGTGCTCAGCGGCGTGGATTTTGACTACCTTGCCCAGGTCACCCGGTTGAACGTGATCGGCATGGCCAGCATGGCACATGCCCCGATGCCTCCCGATCATCTCGGCATCAAAGGAGCCGTGGCTTACAACACCACCTTGTCCTGGCAGAGCTCGCCGAATGCAGCCAGCTATTACACGTGGTGGCGGGAGACGACCGCACCACAATGGAGTGAAGAACGCGATGCCGGAAGCGCTACGACCGTGGTGCTGAAGGACATCATTCTTGATGATTATTTCTTCGGCATCTCCGCAGTCAGCACGGACGGCTGGGAAAGCCCCGTCGAGTTCCCCGGTGTTGCCGGCAGCTTTGCTCGATCACCGCAGCTCGGCACGGACGGCAAGCCGGTGGACACCTTGTATCCCAGTCACTTCCCGGCGAGATTTTCCGGCGAGCCCGTCGGGTTACCGTCCTGGCGTGCTGCGTCGAAACCATCAGCACACTGAAGCACTGGGTGGCGCCATTCGCCTGGTGTTTGATCACCCGGCGGATGGCGAAATCGCGTTCTGTCTGTCAGACATCGCAAGGTAGCGAGGGTTTGCGCAGGTCGGCCCCGTTGTTCGTCGCGTTGATTCTTCCGTCGCTAGGCTGCAGGGCCGGCATCCGGCTCGGGTCGTACTTCCGCTCGCGAGCTTCCCGTCCAGTGCACCAGCATGGCGACCCACCGAACGCGACAATCCCTGTCCAGCCGTAGCGCGCCATCAGCCAGCCACTGATGGTTACACCCAGGGCACCGCCGAAGAACGTCGCGGTCATGTAGAGGCTGTTGATGCGGCCCTGTGCTTTCGGATTCACGGCGAAGGCACGCGTCTGGTTGGATATCTGACCATTCCAGCGCCAGCAGTTCGCCGCGACGCAGGCCGGTGTTCATAGCCAGCAGCGCAACCGGCGCCATATGGTCGGCATACGCTCCTACGGGAATTTCCGGACAGATGCCGCGGTTCCTCGCTTCCCGCCATTCATTGGCCGACGCACGCGCCGCAGCCAACGATGCGCCTCGGTCCCTCAGCGCCAGCCGCAGCCGTTTTTCCTCAGCAGCGCTCAGGAATCGCACGACGCTCCGGGGCTGAGCGGCCTTCATACGAAGACGGATCAGCGGGTTGGTTTCAAGCACACCCCACTTCACAGCCTTGGACAGAACAGAGCGCAGGCTTGCCAGATCCCGCCATGCGGTTGCTTTCGCGATTGTCCTTTCGGCTCCCGGTCGGGCCTTACTCCGAAGTCGCTCAGTCCACCAACGCTCTACCCACGCCGCGGTGATTTCAGAAAGGGGCTTGGACAGCCCTTTAACGAAGACTCGCTTGATGCGTTCGACATACTTGTCTGCACCTTTGAGTTCGGTCCGAGCCCAAGGAGCGTAGTGGTCGTCAAGAAACGTCTCTAGCGTGATCTGGGCAGCTTGGGCTTGGCGATTGCGGGGAGCCCTGTCTGGATAAACTCAGCGATGATCTTGCGCGCGAGCTCCCGGGCTTGGTCGAGGGTCAGATGCCCAGCTGAACCCAGCGTGCGACGCTTCCCATGCGCCCAGGTGACGATCCAAGCCTTGTGCCCAGAGGGTTGCACTCTGAACAGCAGGCCGCGCACCTGAGCGTCCTTGAGCTCGTAGGGGCGCTCCTTGGGCTGGGCAGTGACGACCATTCGCTTCGTGAGGACGCTAGACATTCTGAGCTCGTTTCGTAAGTGGCAGATAAGCCAAACTTACGAAGGCCGGCGCGTCGGTGTTTGGGCGCGGATCGTCCGAATCGAGCCGATGGATCGACCTAAGTCCTTGAAAGCAAAAAGCTCGCTGAGGGCGGGCTTTTGACGTTCTACAGTGCCTTGGTGGCTATGGGTGGACTCGAACCACCGACCCCAGCATTATGAGTGCTGTGCTCTAACCAGCTGAGCTACATAGCCTTGAGGAAACCCGCCAAGCCGGATCCGAACGATACGGGCGGGGCGCGGCAGTGTAGTCGCGTAGCCCAACGGGTTCAAGTCTGCAGCTTGCCGCTGCTTCGCGCGCTGTGGTTGAATCGGCCACAGGACTGGATGCGGTCTTGCGCACCGCACGACTCCAGGAGGCGACATGATCGATGTTGATGGCTATCGACCGAATGTAGGCATCGTGCTGCTTAATGCAGACGGTCAGCTGTTCTGGGCGCGCCGGGTCAATCGTGACGGCTGGCAATTCCCACAGGGCGGCATGCGCTCGGACGAAACCCCGCTGGAGGCGATGTACCGCGAACTGGAAGAGGAAACCGGGCTCGCTGCGCACCATGTGGAAGTCATCACCGCGACTCATGGCTGGCTGCGTTACCGCTTGCCCAGCCGTTATGTGCGCCATCACCAGCGCCCCACCTGCATCGGCCAGAAACAGGTGTGGTTTCTGCTCAAGCTGGTCAGTGGCGAGGATGCGCTGAAGCTGGATGCCTGCGACAAACCTGAGTTTGATCTGTGGCGCTGGGTCGATTTCTGGTACCCGGCGGCGCACGTCGTGCATTTCAAGCGGCAGGTGTATGAAAGGGCGCTGCGGCAGTTCGCGCCTCTGGTGGAAGACTTGTTCAGCGTGGCACTGGGGACCTTGCCACCAAGGGATACCGCGGAGATTCCGCCGACTGGCCCACGCTCCGGCCGCGAGGCCGCCTGAACGGACTCAACCGCGATCTTTCGCCTATTGTTGACAATCATTCGCATTCGCGTTCTTATACGCGCCATGTACATCTGCCTGTGCAATGCCGTCACCGACCATGACATCCGCCGCGTAGTGGCCGATGGAGTGCACTCGTTTGCCGAACTGCAGGCGCGCACCGGTTGCTCCGATTGCTGCGGAAGCTGCGAACAGGAAGCCCGCGCCACGCTCGACAAAGCCGTTTCGCAGGTCTTTTGCCAGCTGCCGCTCGCCGCGGGCTGAGCCTTTTTTTCGATTGCGGTTCCGCTATTTTCCTTGGCGCGGGTAAATTCCGCCGGTCCATTTCCTCGGCACCTCGCTGAGTTTGTATAGTCGGCGCTGTCCACCGATGGGAGAAGGCCGTGAAAGGTGATGCCAAGGTCATCGAGTTCCTCAACAAGGTGCTCTACAACGAATTGACTGCGATCAATCAGTACTTTTTGCATTACCGCATGCTCAAGGACTGGGGTTACACCGAACTGGCCGAACACGAGTACAAGGAATCCATCGAGGAGATGAAGCATGCCGATCACCTGATCGAGCGCATCCTGTTTCTCGATGGTCTGCCCAACCTGCAGCATCTGGGCAAACTGCGGATCGGCGAGAACGCGCTGGAGGCGATGCGCGGCGACCTCGACCTGGAGCTGGCCGCCGTGGTTGATCTTCGCGCTGCGATCGCGCACAGCGAAGGCATCGCCGACTACGTCAGCCGGGACCTCTTCAAGGACATCCTGCACGACGAAGAAGAACACATCGACTGGCTGGAAACCCAGTTCAGCCTGATCAAGGACATCGGTGCGGAGCGCTATCTGCAGAGCAAAATGCACAGCTGAGCCACGCCGCTGCGGGCGCGCGAGGGCCATCGGCGTGCTGAAGCGTGCGGCTGTTCCTTGACGCTTCAATCACGGCGGGGCTATACCTTCGGTTTTCCCCGGACTGGTCCCATGGCTTCACGACCACCACCACGCCTCGTCGTGCGCCGACATGATGATGCCGGCCGGACCCGGCGAGGGTTGTGGCTCGGCCTGGCTTGGCTCGGAAGTCTGCTGGCGTTGGGCCTGATCGTGGGTGGACTGGGCCGGCATGCCGCACCGACGGCTGTCGATCATCGTCAACAACGGGTCCTGCTGGGCCAGATCGATGATCTCAAGCAGCAGGTGGCGAATCTGCAGCGGGCCGCCCAGGTCAACGAGGTCGCCACGCGCTCACTGCGCGGCACGCTGGCCCAGCGCGAGGAGGAACTCAGCGGCCTGCGTGCCGACCTGGGCTTTTATTCACGACTGGTTGGCGGCGATGCCCAACGTCAGGGCCTGCGATTGCAGGAGGTCAAGCTGCAACCTATTACAGGTTCGCGCGGCTGGAATCTCACCCTGAGCCTGACCCAGAACGCAAAGCGCGGCGAAGAGACCCGCGGCAACGCGACGATCAGCGTGGAAGGCCTGCGTCGCGACAAGGTCGTGAGCCTGGACTGGCCCACCCTTGGCAACGTCGCACAGAAGGACGGGATGCCGTTCCGTTTCATGTATTTCCAGCAGTTGCACGGCACCATCGTGCTGCCGCCCGATTTTCGCCCGACGCGACTGCGCGTCAGCATTCAGCCCGCCAGCGGCGAGGCGGTCGACCGTGCCATCGCGTGGGGTGCCGCGCTGAGCGGCAACATCATTACAGCCGAAGGGGATCACGATGCTCAACCGTAGACGCAACGAACGCAGCAACAGCAGCCATGAGACCAGCCTGATCGCCCGCGGCACGGTGATTCGTGGCGACCTGCGCTTCAGCGGTGCGCTGCATCTGGATGGCCGCATCGAAGGCACCGTGCTGGGCGAGGGCGACGATGCCATGTTCACGCTCAGCGAGCATGGTCAGGTGCATGGCGAGATCCGCGTGCCGCAGGCGCTGATCAACGGCCACGTGACCGGCGACGTACACGTCGGCGTCCGACTGGAACTGGCACCGCAGGCGCGTATCGATGGCGACCTGCGCTACCACACACTGGAAATGGCCGCCGGCGCGCAGGTCAACGGGCGCATCTCGCGCCAAGCCGAAGATGCACAACGGGAATTGCCGGCACCCGATGCGGAGCTTGACGAGGCCGTACCGGCCTGACGCGGTATGCTTGCGCTTGTCTGTCACGACCCCATCTAGATGTCCATGGAAACCATCGTTGCAATCCCCGACTACCGCAGCAGCGGCGCGCCCCTGCTGTTTACCGCTGCTGCCGCGCACAAGGTGCATGAGTTGATCGCCGAGGAAGGCAATCCGGCATTGAAGTTGCGGGTGTATATCAGCGGCGGCGGTTGCTCCGGATTCCAGTACGGTTTCACCTTCGACGAAGCCCAGGCCGAAGACGATTTTGCGGTCGAGCGAGAGGGCGTGACGTTGTTGTGCGATCCGCTGTCGCTGCAGTACCTCACCGGCGCGCAGATCGACTACGCCGAGAACCTCAGTGGTTCGCAGTTCGTCATCAGCAACCCGAACGCCAAGACCACCTGCGGCTGCGGCTCCTCGTTCTCCACCTGAGAGGCATCCGATGGATCGGGCCACATTGCCTCGCCTCAACACCTTTGCCGGACTCAGCCTGACCCTCGACCGGATCGCGGAACGGCGGGACGAATCCGACTGGATCATCGAACAGGCGCGCTCGAGCGACGCACGCTATCTGCTGCTGGATGCCGCTGGCGAAGCGTTCATGCGACGCGATCGGGAAGTGCTGCGCTGGCTCGATACCGGCGAGCGCGATCAATGGCTCGCCGACTTGTCACCCACCCTGCTGGGCATCGCCGATCAGCGCCCGCATTTCCTGCTGGTGCTGGACGACGCCGCCGATGTTGACACCATCGAAGGAGTCCTCGGCGCGCGCCGCATGAGCCTGCGCAGCGCCGGCCTGCAACTGCCCGCAAACGAAGCGGGCCTGTTCGCCTATGCCAAGGGTCTGTCGCACTGGCAGCGCGAAACCCGTCACTGCATCCGCTGCGGCGCACCCTTGCAGCTGGTCGCCGCCGGTCATCGCGCGCAGTGCACCAATCCGGACTGCGCGCGCCTGCATTTCCCGCGCACCGATGCTGCCGTGATCATGCTGGTCGAGCACGATGGCGCCTGCCTGCTCGGTCGCCAGGTCGGCTGGCCACCGGGCCGCTATTCCACGCTGGCCGGTTTCGTCGAACCGGGCGAATCGCTGGAGGATGCCGTGCGCCGCGAGGTGGCCGAGGAATCCGGTGTGCTCGTCGGCGACGTGCACTATCACTCGTCGCAGCCTTGGCCGATGCCCGCGTCACTGATGGTCGGTTTCATTGCCACCGCGGTGTCGCGCCGGATCGACATGCGCGATCACGAACTGGAAGACGCCCGCTGGTTCACTCCGCAGCAGATCGTCAACGGCATCGCCGACGGCAGCTTCGTGCCATCCACCGCGCTGTCGGTGTCATATCAATTGCTGGCCCATTGGCTGCAGCTGCGCGCCGGGCTGGACCTGGACGCGTTGGTGGCTGGCGCTCCACCGGCCTGATCCGCCTGCGCGAACTTCAGGCCGGTCCGTCGGTCCCGCGCACATTCCCAACATGGATCAACGATGGCGCACGGAAGTGGCTCGCCGCGCAGTCCATGCCACCATCGACGACCGTACTGGCGCGCGCAGCCTAGCGGCCGATTTCGCCCTGTCGACGCGCGCATGCCGTTGCACAGGGCGATGGCTCGACCTTGCAGATCAGGCTCCTGCCATCGCCGCCACTGCCGATACAACGGGCCTTCTCGTCATCACAGCGGGCGAAGGCCCGCTCAGCGACACATCGCAGAATCGCCATCGCGCCACCTGCGGCCTTCGGCTGCCGGGTTCGGAGAGGCTCCACGCAGCGGCCTCCCGTTGCGCGCAACTCGTGGGAGCCATGACTGGCGCAAGCCGCTGCAAGTACGAGCGCATGCAGATGCAGCGAGGCGGGACGCAGTTCGTCACGCGCCAATTGATGGAACGCGCGCTGGATGCGGACGGAGCAGTGTGCCGGCCAGCCGTGGCTCGTCCAATGCCACCATCGAGGCGATTTCCCGCGGCGCGATTTTCGGAACTGACATCACCGCGTGATCCCGCCACGGCCAATCTGTCGCTTACAATGCAGCCACTGTCCGCGGGTGCTTCCGTTCATGGCCATCAGTCTGCTCGTCGCCCTTGTCGCTCTCGGTCTGCTGCACGTCATGCCTCAATTGGCGCGCTGGCGCGATGATGGCCTGTTCAGGCGCTGGGTCGTTCAATTGGCGGACACCAGCGGCGTCGGTCGGGTGGCGTTGGCCCTGTTGTTGCCGCTGGCGCTGTGTGCGCTACTGTGGTGGCTGCTTGGTCGTTCGCCACTGGGTGAGTTGCTGCAGCTGCTTTTCTCGCTGGCCGTGCTGGTGTATTGCCTGGGACCGCGCGAGTTCGAGAGCGATCTCGAGGCCATTCTGAAAGCCCCCGATGGCGCTAGCCGCGAGGCCGCTGCACAGGCGCTCGCCGGCGAAGATGGCCCGGTGGCCTGGAACGCACCCGCGCTGGGTGTGGCGATCGCCTATGCCGCGTTGCGGCGGCGCTTCGCCGTGCTGCTGTGGTTTTTCCTGCTCGGGCCCCTTGGCGCGCTGTTGTACCGACTGGCGCAGACGCTGGGCCGCGACGATTCGCTGCACCTCGATGCGGCCAGTCGCATGACGGCCCGGTATGTCGCCAACGCGCTGGATTGGCCGGCCGCGCAATTGCTGACCTTCACGCTTGCGGTGGTCGGTCACTGGGAGGCCGTGATCGGTGCATGGCGGCGCTGGCATACTCAGGCGAGGGCCACCAGCTGGTACAGCGAAGGCCCAGGCTTTCTTGGTGCCGCCGCCCAGGCTGACGTGTTGATCGACATCGAGGCCGGCGACGGCTATGCCGAGGAGCACAGCGACCCGCTGGTCGAGCTGCGGCGCCTGCGCAGTGCACTGTTGCGCGCCTTGCTGGCATGGCTGAGCGTGGTGGCGCTGATCGTGATTGGTGGCTGGGTCGGCTGATGCCTGGTGCGGGCCGGGGTTTCCCCGCCTAGGCCCGGTCCCCACGCAATTCGCGCACCCGCGTTTCCAGTGATGCCGCCGTAATCCGTTCCGGCGCGAAAGACGCATCGACGATCAACTCCACCCGCGCGCGAAACCGCCGCGGCAGGCGCGCCCGACCCAGCCGTGAATCATGCCGACTCCACACGCTACCCCACACGCCGCGCAAAGCCATCGGCAGCACCGGCACCGGTCGGCGCGCCAGGATTTTTTCCACGCCCGGACGGAATGGCGCGATCTCGCCATCGCCGGTCAATCCCCCTTCGGGGAAGATGCATACCACTTCGCCCGCCGCCAGTGCGGCATCGATGGCATCGTAGGCCTGCTGCAGTACTTGCGGATCTTCTTTCTGGCCGGCAATCGGAATCGCCCGGGCGGTGCGGAACACGAAACTGAGCAGCGGAGTATTGAAGATCTTGTAATACATCACGAACCGCATCGGCCGGCGCAGATTCGCCATCAGCAGCAGCGGATCCATGAAGCTGACGTGATTGCACACCAGCAGCACCGGTCCTTCCTCGGGAATATGCTGCGCCCCTTCGCTGCGCACCCGGTAAAGCGTGTTCACCAGCACCCAGGTGATGAAGCGCATCACGAACTCGGGCACCAGGGTGAAGATGTACCAGGCCACCAGCACGTTGAGCAGCGCCGCAGCGAGAAAGATCTGCGACGCGTCCATGCCCAGCGCGCCAAGCCCCAGTCCGAAACCGGCGGCCGCCACGATCAGCAGCGCGTTCAGGATATTGGTGCCAGCGATGATTCGCGACAATTTTTCGCGTGGCGCGCGCGCCTGCACGAAGGCGAACAGCGGGACCACGTAAAAGCCCGCGAACACGCCGATCAAAGTGAGGTCGAGCGCAATGCGCCAGCTGCCCGCCGTCTTCAGGAAGCCCGCCCAGTCCAGCCCGCGCACCGTCGCCATGCCATGTCGCGCGAAGTACAGGTCGATACCGAACGCGGTCAGCCCGAACGCACCCAGCGGAACGAGGCCGATCTCTACCCGCCGACCCGACATCTTTTCGCACAGCAACGCGCCGACGCCGGTGCCGATCGAGAACAGGGTCAGCACCAGCGTGTTGACCGAGCCGTCGCCGCCCAGCGTCTCGCGCGTGTAAATCGGCAGCTGCGCGATCAGCACCGTGCCAAAGAACCAGAACCACGAGATACCCAGCACCGCGTTGAACACCGCGCGATCGGCGCGGGTGATCGCCAGCACCCGCGCGGTTTCGTTGAACGGATTCCAGTTGAACTTCAGGTTCGGCGCGGTCGCCGGGGCCGGCGGAATACGGCGGCTGGCCAGGTAACCGGCCACCGCCACTGCGATGGTGGCGCCCGACGCCAACAGTGGCCCCACGCCGGCCACCAGCATCAGCGAGTTGCCGGCAATCATGCCGACCAGCATCGCCATCTGCGTGCCCATCTCGACCAGCCCGTTGCCACCGACCAGTTCGTCCGGCTTCAGCGTCTGCGGCAGGATCGCGTACTTGATGGGTCCGAACACGGTCGAGTGGATGCCCATCATGAACAGCACGATCAGCAGCAGCGAAGTATGGTGCGCATAGAAACCGTACGCGGCCAATGCCATCGCGCCGATCTCGAACAGTTTCACGTAACGGATGATCCGGCTCTTCTCGTACTTCTCGGCGAGCTGGCCAGCCGTCGCGGAAAACAGGAAGAACGGGATGATGAACAGCGCGGGCGCGAGGTTGGTGTAGAGCGACACCGTGTGGTCATCCAGCCCCATCTGGAACGCCACCAGCATCACCAACGCATTGCGGAACGCATTGTCGTTGAACGCCCCCAACGCCTGGGTCCAGAAGAACGGCGCAAAGCGCCGCTTGCCCAGCAATGCGAATTGGCTCATGCGATGTCCTGGTTGGAGTGCTTGGGTTTCGACTGCGCATCCTTGGTCAGGCGATTATGACCACAACCCAAATTGAAGGCGCAACGCGAGTTGCGATGGCGCTTGAGCAGCCAGAAGCCCGAATTTCGGCTTAATCCAGCCAAGCTTGACTTGCCCGCTTCGCGCGACATCACCGGCGCGATGCCTGTTGCGCGCCATACAGCAATTGCCGCCTCGCTCCGCGGCGGCTCCACATGACCAAAAAAACGCCGGAGCAGTGCTCCGGCGTTTCTGGACTTAACCTACATGTTGCTTAGCTTAGAAGTCGTAGCTCACGCCAAACCGCACGGCGCGCGGGGTCTGTGAATACCGCGTGCGACCGAAACCAGAGAGCTGGTAATCGTAGTACTGCGTGGTCCTCTGCTGGTCGAACAGATTGAGCACATCGACGTTGAACGCCAACTTCTTGTCGGCAAAGCTCGGACGATACTCGAGACTGGCTGAAACCGTCTCGGTCCACGGTGTGTCACCGTTCGTACCCTTCGGGGCCGGCACGCCACTGCACCAATGGTAGTAAGGACCGGTGTAGGCAGGGTAAGTACCGTTCGGGCCATACGCACCCAAGCAGCTGTCCGGCGAACCGGAAAGCACCGCAATATTGCCCGAGAGCGTCCATTCCGGCAAGAACCGATAGCTGCCGTAAATCTTCAGCTGATGCTTGTGATCGTTGGCCAGACGGCCACCGCCATATTCCATCAGGGTCGGGTAATCCCAATCCACCGTCGCGGCAATATCGGACTGGCCGATATCCGAGCGTACCTGACCCTCGGTATTGCCGTAGCTCTTCGAGAACGTGTAGTTGACTCGACCATACCAGGTGCCGTCAAACGGGTGCTCCAGGTACAGATTCGCGGCGTAATAGTTACGCTTGGCGTGGGGGAAGCCCAGTTCCTTGCTGCTGATATGGAACTGACCGTAACCGCCGTTGCCGTCTGGCAACTGGAACGTGGCGCCGCGACCCGGGTTGAAGAAGTAGCAGCCGCGCAGGCCGGTCGTGTCCAGCCCGGCTGCATCTGCCGCGGCGAAGAACACCTGGTAGTTGCAGGTGTCATCAATCTCGTTCTTCAGGCTGCGATAGGTCAGCTTGGCGCCGTAGGTCCAGGCATCATCGAACTTCTTGTCGAAGCCGAGGATGTACTCATCCTGGTACTGCGCCGTCAACGACTTGGCGGTCACCGTGTTTGGATCCGGCGGCTGGCCGTACTCGTTGTTCTCGGAAATCGGCACCCCTGGACCTCTAACCGTATTGATCGGGCTTATCCCGGTCGGATAGCCGGTCGCCGGATCGATCCCGGTATAGTTGTAGTACTCCCGGGTGTACAGCGAACCGGAAGCACCGCGCAGCGCCACGCTGGTGGGAAGCGCCAGATAGTAGCGACCCGCGTTGGCATAGACCTTGAAACTGGAATCGCCGTTGACGTCCCAGCTGGCACCCAGTCGCGGTGCCCACTGCGGCTTGGTCTGGCGAATGTAGGCATCCCCGTCGGCGTTGAAGTTGGTGAACTGATCATTGCGCAGGCCCAGTTTCACCAGCCAGCGATCGCTGACCTGCCAGCTGTCTTCGATGTACTGCGCGTGTTGGCTCACCGCGATCGACGCGGCGGTCTTGAAGACATACTTGTCGACAAAATAACCCTGGCCGGCAGGTGCATCGACCAAGCCGGCGAGAATGGGCGCGCCCGGCGCTACCTTCTGGTATTCCCACGCGTAGCCGGCATCGACCGGGATGAAATCGCCGTCGTTCAGATCCTGGGTGCGCTGGTTGTCGATACCCGCGGTGATCGAGTGATCGCCCAGTCGGTAGGTTAGATCGACGCGATAATTCGCGCCCTTGACCTTGTGCGACGGATCCGAGGTGGTCAGTACGGTCTGGTTATTGGTGATGCCCGCGCCACCGCCCGAGTAGGCCGGGTTCTGGTCGGCATTACCCAGGATGGCGATCAGACCAGGATCAAAGCCGGCACCGATATCGGTATAGAGATCCGTGCTCTGCTCGCCATACTGGGCGCTGAGCGTCAGATCGTCGGTGATGTAGCCGGTGTACTTGGCGATCCACATCGACGACGCGGTTTTGGTGTGCTGATCGGGGCCGTTGAATTCGCCCGTGCTGTGGGTCGGGTAGTCGAACGCATATTCATTGCCAGAGAAGCTGTGCGTGTTCGCTGCCCCGGTCAGTTCCAGAATATTGCTGTCGTTGATATTCCAGTCCACCTTGGCATACCACTTCGGATCATGGAATTCGCGATGGCTTATCTGGGAAGAACTGGAGTTCGTGGAGGCGAGCTTGTCCGAGGTCTTGGCGCCTTCCACCGACGCGAACAAGAACAGCTTGTCCTTGATCAGGGGGCCGCCGACATACGCACTTTCGACCACGGTGGTGCCCCTGTTGGCACCGCGATATTGATAGACTTGGCCCGCCAGGGGGCTTGCCGCTGAATTCAGGATCGGATCCTGTTTAGCCTTGGCCCAGTCGGGGGAATACAGCACTTGCGCGCCGAAGTGCCACTCATTGCTGCCGCGCTTGCCGACCTGGTTGAGCACGCCGCCATCGGCACGACCGTAGGCCGCGCCGTAACCACCAGAGAGTATTTCCACCTGCTCGAGCGAACCATAGGGCAAGTCGATGCCACCGAGACCATTGAGCGGATCGGTCACGTTCATACCGTTGATGTAGTAGGCATTTTCAGTGACGCTGGCGCCGCCGAAAGAAACCAACTGGTTACCGGATGGACCCGTGAAAAAACCGCTACCGCCGATAGCGCCGGGAGCCAGCAGGGCGATAGCTTCGGTCGAACGGCCCAGCGGCAACTGCTTCAGCTGCTCAGCCGTGATCACCGTGCGCGTGTCGACGGCACTTACGTCGATAGTCGGCAGCGCGTTGGCCTGCACGGTGACTGCGGCGAGATTCTGCGGGTTCTCACCAAAGGAGACCTCGGTACCCGAACCTACGCGCAGGCTTACATTGGAACGCGAATCGACCACTTGGCCGTCGCGCTGCAACGACACCGTATAGCTACCGACCGGCAGCGTATTGATGTTGTAACGACCATCGGTACCCACCACTATTTGGCGGGTGATGCCCGTGGAGCCCGTAACGACGACGGTTTCGCCCGCTTTCGCTTGGCCAAAGATGCTGCCGGTCGTCGACTGTGCCAGTGCACCGGCACCGACAATGCACAGACCGAGCCCAACCGCCAACGATGTACGGCGCAATTGACCCGTCTTGAAATTTTTACGTGCGCTCATAAGTTGTAACTCCCCAAGGTTCAGCCCGAGCAATCGGGCGCATGAAACTTTTGTGTGTTCGTAACATCCAAGGACAACATTCCGGGCAATATGCCTAGCCCATGCCGATCCACGCGATTCAATGTACTTTCCTGCGCAAGTGTTTCGCGCAAGTTATTGCGACGTTAATTCATGAAATCGCGAAGGTCAACACTTTCATAACTTAGAATTCTCTGCGACACGACTTGACTTACGTGAAAAAATCGCATATGCCCCAAAAACCTTACCTCGGCCAACCCATGAGCTCGCAAAAACCCACGAACCCACCTGCAGCCGGCAGTTTTGCCGAGCGCATTAAATTGCTGATCCAGCGCGTCGGTAGCGCAACGGAGATCGCGAGAATGTGCGGCTTTTCCGAGGGCGTGGTGCGCAGCTGGCGCGATGGCAACACGGATCCCTCGCGCGCGCGTTGTGTCACGCTGGCCCGCACACTAGGTATTTCACTGGTCTGGCTGGTTGCGGGTGAGGGCGCTTTGCAGGCGGATCCCGCCCCCCAAAATTTGGACGACCAGTACAGTTCGGAAAAGGTGACTCCGCACCGACCCAGGGTCAACCCGGACGGCCACGCTGCCGGCATGGCCGTTGATGCCCAGCGGCTCAACACCGCCGTGCGAATTCTGCAATCAGAGCTGAGTCTGGCCGACAGCCAGCTTCCCTTGTCCGACAACACCGATCTGCTGACCCAGCTCTATGAAATTCTGGGACCCGGCGGCTCGCATGTGGATCCGATCGCCATGGTGGCGTTCAACCATCAGTTGGCCGAACGGATTCGCAGGGAACGCGGCACGGCCTGACCCTGATGGGTGACGGCGCCGCGGCCAGAACGCGGCCGATATGACGATTGCCGCATTTCTGGTGCGGCGGCTCAGAGCAAGGCGATGTCTGCGATGGCGCCGAACTGCGCCTTCAGTTGACCAAGCAGAGCCAGTCGGTTGGCCCGCACGGCGGAATCTTCGGCATTGACGAGCACGCTGTCGAAGAACGCGTCTACCGGTGCCTGCAGTTGCGACAAGCGAGTCAGAACGGCAGCGTAGTCGCCTGCTTCCAGTGCGTCGGTGGTTTCCCGCCGCGCCGCGGCTAGTGCGTCGGCCAGTTCGCGCTCCGCATCCGCCTCGAAATACACCGGATCAACGGTGCCGCCCAAGTTGGACGTGCCAACCTCTTCGCTCTGCTTGCGCAGTATATTTGCGACGCGCTTGTTGGCGGCAGCGAGGCTGACAGCCTCCGGGCGACGACCGAATTCGGCCACCGCGCGCAGGCGACGGTCAAAATCCGCCAAGCTGGCCGGCTGCACGGCCAGCACAGCTTCGAATTGCGCATTGTCGAAACCCTGCTCGGCGTAATAACCGCGCAGGCGATCAAGCACAAAGTCATACAGTTCATCGGCCAGGATCACCCGCCGCTGACCCGCGTTCAGCACCGGTGGCCTGCCGTCCTTGCCGGGTTTTAGCCCGGCCGCCAGTGCAGCGTCAGGCAACAGTTCCAGCGCCTCCACGAAACTGCCGCGCAGATCCAGCTCCATGCCAGCTTCGATCAACGTACGCGCCAAACCCAACGCGGCGCGGCGCAAGGCGAACGGATCCCTGTTGCCACCGGGCTTCATGCCGACAGCGAAGATGCCGGCCAGGGTATCCAGGCGTTCGGCCACCGCCAACACCTGCCCCAACTTGTCGGGAGCGATCGCATCACCGCCGAACCGCGGCTGGTAATAACTGTCGAGCGCTTCGGCCACTTCTGCCGGTTCATCATGATGGCTGGCGTAATAGCGTCCCATCACGCCTTGCAGCTCGGGGAACTCGCCGACCATGCGAGTCAGCAGATCACACTTGCTCAAGCTCGCGGCGCGCGTGGCCGCAGCGGCGTCCACGCCAACCCGGTTGGCGATGATTCGCGCCAGCTCGGCTACCCGGATGCTCTTGTCCCACAGGCTGCCCAGCGCCTGCTGATAGGTGACGCCCTTGAGCTGTTCCTGGTAGCCGGCCAATGGCGTTTTCAGATCCTCTTCCCAAAAGAACTTGGCGTCGGCGAAGCGCGGCCGGATCACCCGCTCGTAACCCTTGCGAATTTCAGCCGGATCCTTGCTGTCGATGTTCGCAATGCCGATGAAGTGCTCGGTGAGCTTGCCGTTCGCGTCGAACACCGGCACGAACTTCTGATTCGCCACCATGGTGGTCACCAGAGCCTCGGGCGGCACACTGAGAAACTCGCGCTCGAACGTGCAGGCGATCGCTACCGGCCACTCGGTGAGGTTGGTTAGCTCGTCCAGCAGCGTGTCATCCAGTCGCGGTACGCCGCCAGTCGATCCCGCCAGCTGTTCGATCTGATCGCGGATGCGCTGGCGTCGCTCACGCGGATCGGCCAACACATTGCTGGCACGCATCGCATCCAGCCAGCCATCGGCGTCGGCCACATGCACCGGTTGCGGATGCATGAAGCGATGGCCGCGCGACTTGCGGCCGCTTTTCAGACCAAGCACGCCACCGTCGATGATCTCCGCACCATGCAAGATGACGAGCCAATGCACCGGACGCACGAAGCTGTAATCGTGATCGGCCCAACGCATGGGCCGGGGGATCGGCAACGCCTTCAGCGCCTCGTCAACGACTTCCGGCACCAATGAAGCCAATACTTGACCAGGTTTGACAGTACGCCAGACGAACCACGCGCCCTTGTCGGTCTGCAGTTTTTCCAACTGCTCGAGCGGAACTCCGCAAGATTGCGCAAAACCGAGCAGCGCCTTGGATGGCTGTCCCTCGGCATCAAGCGCGGCATTCAATGCCGGGCCTCGACGTTCGATCACCTGTTCCGGCTGGGTCGCGGCCACGCCGGGAACGTGTACGGCCAGTCGGCGCGGCGATGCGTACGCCTGAGCCAGATCGAGCTCCGCGACGATGCCGCGTTTGGCCAGGCCATCGCAGACACCTCGCAGAAATGCTGCGGACAGCTCGTCCAGCGCCTTCGGCGGCAATTCCTCGGTGCCAAGTTCGATCAACAGTGGCTTGTGCTCAGCCATGGGTCGACTCCCTCACTTGCTTCAGGCCCGGGAAACCGAGTTTCTCGCGCTGTGCCACGTAGGTTTCGGCCACGCCGCGCGACAGTGTGCGCACGCGCAGGATGTAGCGCTGCCGCTCGGTGACGCTGATCGCTCGGCGCGCGTCGAGCAGGTTGAACGTATGGCTGGCCTTCATCACCTGCTCGTACGCCGGCAGCGGCAGGTCAGCCGCGATCAACTGGTTGGCGGTCGTCTCGCATACGTCGAACCAGCGCAGTAGTTCGGGTACGTTGGCGTGTTCGAAATTGTAGGTACTCTGCTCGACCTCGTTCTGATGAAACACATCACCATAAGTGACGAGTCCTCGCGCACCGTCAGTCCAGATCAGATCAAAAACGTTATCCACGTTTTGCAGGTACATCGCCAAGCGTTCCAGGCCGTAGGTGATCTCACCCATCACCGGCCGGCACTCGAGCCCGCCGGCCTGCTGAAAGTAGGTGAACTGGGTCACCTCCATGCCGTTCAACCAGACTTCCCAGCCGAGACCCCAGGCGCCAAGGGTCGGTGACTCCCAGTTGTCTTCGACGAAGCGCAGGTCGTGTACCAGCGGATCGAGGCCGAGCTCCTTCAGCGAACCGATGTACAACTCCAGGATGTTTTCCGGATTCGGTTTCATCACCACTTGGTACTGGTAGTAATGCTGCAGCCGGTTCGGGTTCTCGCCATAACGCCCATCGGTAGGCCGACGCGAGGGCTGCACATAAGCGGCGGCCCACGGCTCTGGACCGAGCGCGCGCAGGAAGGTGGCCGGGTGAAAGGTCCCGGCGCCGACCTCGATATCGAGTGGCTGCAACAGCACACAACCCTGCGCCGCCCAATAGCGGTTGAGGGTCTGGATCACATCCTGGAAGGTGCGCGCGGACATGGCTTTCCGTGACCTTGGGTAAAGCGCGCTAGTATAGCCGCTGCTTGCTTTCCCACTGGATTCAAGGCCGGCAAAAGTACTCGGGGATATCCGGATGGCCGCATCACCACAAATCGCATCCCTGCTCGGCCGCCGTGGTCGACTGGAACTCGATGACTTGCTGGCGGCGCTGGTGGTCGACGGCTACCTGCTGGCCGAAGATGCCAAACAGGTGCGCATGGGAGCGCGGGCCGGTCGCAGCATGGTGGAGTTGCACCCGCTGGTATTGATCGCCAACGCCAAACTGGCGAACCAGAACGGAACGGGCCGGCCACTGAGCCTGGAAAACCTGACCGAATGGCTGGCCGGTCACGCCGGCTTGCCATATCTGAAGATCGATCCGATGAAGATCAACGTCGCCTCGGTAACTCAGGTGGTAAGCCACGCCTATGCCAAACGCCATCGCATTTTGCCGATCGCGGCTGCCCCGGGCGAGGTGACATTTGCCACCAGTGAGCCCTTTGATGCGGGCTGGGCTCCCGATCTGGCGCAGATGTTGCGACGGGACATCAAGCGTGTCGTGGCCAGCCCGATCGACATCAACCGCTACCTGCAGGAA
Source organism: Rhodanobacter sp. UBA5168 (assembly GCA_002413455.1). Lineage (GTDB taxonomy): Bacteria > Pseudomonadota > Gammaproteobacteria > Xanthomonadales > Rhodanobacteraceae > Rhodanobacter. The sequence continues at coordinate 38,617 of DHXA01000001.1, forward strand.
TTCTACGGGGTCCAGCGCTCGATCCAGTTGGCGCAGGATGCCAAGACGGGCAACGACAGTTCCGCTGCCATCCTCAACTTCGAGCAGCTGGTCGAACTAGGCAAGAGCGGCGAAGTCGGTGCCGACGACCGCCACGTCGTGCACATCGTCGACTGGTTGCTGCAATACGCGTTCGAGCAGCGTGCTTCGGACATCCATCTGGAACCCCGCCGCGACACTGGGCATATCCGCTTCCGCATCGATGGCATCATGCAGAAAGTGTTCGAGCTGCCCGCACCGGTGATGACCGCGGTGACAGCGCGCATCAAGATCCTCGCACGCATGGATGTGGCCGAGAAGCGCCGCCCGCAGGACGGCCGTATCAAGACCCGTTCGGCTTCCGGCCGCGAAGTGGAGTTGCGCATTTCGAACATGCCCACCGCATTCGGCGAGAAAGTGGTGATGCGTATCTTCGACCCTGATCTGGTCGTCAAGGATTTTGCCCAGTTGGGCTTTTCCCCCGGCGAGAGCGCCAACTGGCGCAGCATGGTCGAGCGTCCGCACGGTATCGTGCTGGTCACTGGGCCGACCGGCTCCGGCAAGACCACCACGCTGTATTCCACCCTGAAACATCTGGCCACGCCGGAGCTCAATGTGTGCACGGTGGAAGACCCGATCGAGATGGTCTCGCCCGAATTCAACCAGATGCAGGTCCACGCCGCGATCGATCTGGACTTTGCGGCCGGCGTACGCACATTGCTGCGACAGGATCCGGACATCATCATGGTCGGCGAGATCCGTGATCTCGAGACCGCGCAGATGGCGGTGCAGGCCTCGCTTACCGGTCATTTGGTGTTGTCCACACTGCATACCAACGACGCGCCGAGCGCGGTTACCCGCCTGCTCGACCTGGGCGTACCGCATTATCTGATCCAGTCGACCTTGACCGGCGTGGTTGCACAGCGACTGGTGCGCACCCTATGCCCACATTGCAAGCAGGCGACAACCCAGGACCCACAGTCATGGACGGTGCTCACCCATGGCTGGGCCATCCCGGTGCCGGATCAGGTGTTTGAGCCGGTGGGCTGCCTGGAATGCCGCAATACCGGCTTCCTGGGCCGTACCGGCATCTACGAAATGATGAAGCTGTCGTCGCGGTTGCGCGGATTGATCTCGGCGCAGCTCGACCTGAGCGGGTTTGGTCAGGCGGCACTGTCCGAAGGCATGCGCCCATTGCGCATTTCCGCTGCCGACCAGGTGGCTGCCGGACTTACCACGGTGCAGGAGATCCTCACTGTATTGCCGCCGATCGACGCATTCGACAATACTCAGCCGTAAAGACGGCCAAATCGTTCAAGACGCATTCCTCGCATGAAACCTGTATTGATCATTCGAACCGGCCGCGCGCCGGATCCAATCCGCGCCCGTCATGGCGACTTCCCCCACTGGTTTCGGCTCGGCGCGGGGCTGCGTCCGCAACAACTGCGGATAGTCGATGTGGCCGCCGGTGAATCGCTGCCAGCGCCGCATGAGGTCGCTGGCGCCATGATTACCGGATCAGCGGCCATGGTGACCGAGCGCGCCGCGTGGAGCGAGCGAACGGCCGGTTGGATTCGTGACGCGATGGACGTTGAGCTACCCATGTTCGGGGTCTGCTATGGCCATCAATTGATGGCACATGCGCTGGGCGGGCGCGTCGACTATCTGCCGGGTGGACGCGAAATTGGCACCCAGTCGATCGAACTGACCCCTGCCGTCGCGGCCGACCCGCTCGCGCTGCCCGCCAGTTTCCGGGCGCATACCACACACGAACAGAGCGTGCTCGAGCCTCCGGCGGGAACGGCGGTGCTGGCCCGCTCGGCGCGTGATCCACACCAGCTGCTGCGCTACGGACCACGCGCCATCAGCACGCAGTTTCACCCAGAGTTCAATGCCGAGGTGATGCGTGCCTACATCCGGCGCAAGCATGCCGACATGCGAGGTGAAGGCGCCGACCCGCAGCAGATCTTCAGCGCGGTGGCAGCGACGCCGTTCGCTCGCCGGTTACTCCGCCAGTTTTCCCGCCGACACGGCTGGACTGAGGCTACCGCGTGACGCACGTTCAGCCCCGCAGGCGGCGAGCAATCGATTCGCGTGAAAACAGCGCAAACACCAGGCCAAAGAGAAATCCGCCAATGTGCGCCCACCACACGTAGGCGCCGTAGCTCGGACCGACATAGCTGAACAGCAACTGCAACAGCACCCAGATGCCAATCAGCAAAAATGCCGGGACCCGCACGAATTCCAGATAAAGCCCCAGAGGCAACACCAAGCCAAGCTTGGCGCGCGGAAACAACGCCACATAAGTGCCCACCACGGCGGACACCGCTCCGCTGCAACCGATGATCGGCAGTCGCACGCCCGCCAATGACAAGGCGCCAATCAGGTTGGCCATGACCCCACCAATCACAAACAACAACAGGAAGCGCAGTGAGCCCAGCGCGCGTTCCCCCGGCAACCCGAAGATCACCAGAAAGAGCAGGTTGCTAAGCAGATGCAACCAAGTCACATGGATGAACAACGCCGTGAAAAGGCGCAGCAGAGCAGGATCGGTAAACTGCGGCAACAGCGCCTCGTGTGGATCAAAGATGTTTGCCGGCACCGTTCCCCACTCCAGTAGCAGGGAAATTCGTTGGGGCGGAGGGGTCAGCGCGAGCCCCACGAAGCACACCACGCAGAGTGTGACGATGAGCAAAGTTGCCCAGTGCCAACGCGGGCGGCGGCGCGTTTCGACGTGTATGAACAAAGGCCGCTCCTCCGACGCTGGCTGGACTGCAGCGTGCTCCGCATCATAGGCGATGACGGACTGAGCATCGTGGATGCATCAATCCCATTCAGCGCTTTCGTGAGTTGCTGCACGCAGCTGGCAACAAGGGATGCCGACGAGCGAGTCACGGTAACCGTGATGGCAATGGTTTCCTTTCGATCTGCGGTCGGGGCGTGTTCAACGAGCCGCGCCAACGACAGCCAAAGAACA
>DHXA01000077.1:0-2665 GCA_002413455.1 Rhodanobacter sp. UBA5168
ACTCGACGTTCGCCACGCTCGACGTCGCTGACGTAGGACTGAGGACGCTGCAGTGCCGCGCTCAACGCTACTTGGGTCAGGCCGGCCGCTGTGCGAAGTGCACGCAGGCGGTGCAGCAGCACCAGGTACTCGTTCTTGTGTATGGACTTGGCGGGCATGGCGACGATCCGTGAAGACCGGCACGACGCTATATCTGCTTTTCAAATATTCGAAAATGGGATATTTTTGTCGGGCGGACGGCCGTGTCCGCGATATCGCCGGAGGAGGGACGCCATGACGCACGATCGCTTTGTTTTCGGAGTCACCATCGACCAGATCGACCAGCTCAACGGTTTGCTCCGGACGATCACTGCCGATGGAGACATGGTTACGATCTGCAGTGCGGAGGCCTTGCATCCCCAGAGCGTGTCGACGCTGGGGGAGGCCATCTTCAACGCAGCCCTCGCCGTGCGGGACGTCTTCGATCAGGTCGAAGAACAGAGGCTCTGAACAAGAACGAGAAGAGCTGACCGGGTCGGGTTTCGACCGTGCTCAGTGCGAACCTATGCCCGAAGAAACCGCTGGCGTCGCCGACTCGGCGGCTGCGCGCTTGGGCGTATCGACCGGGCACCATGTCTTGAGGCGTTTGCCTGCACGGAACAGATCGATGCATTCACGCATCTCGGCCTTGAAGGCCAGATCAGGCGTGTTCAGCGGGCAGCCGTAGGACAGTGGCTTGTCTGCCTTGTACTCCGCGATACAGCTCGACAGTGGCGGCGGTGTGGGCGGATGCGGATCGTCGGCCAGCGACGGCGGCGGCAGGTTGAGGCGTTCGTCGCCGTCCTTGGGCGAAGGCGGTAGGGGAGGCGCGCCGCACAGCAAGTTGGAAGCCGTACTGATCTTCTTGGGATCGCAGGCGCTTTTGGCGATCTCCTTGATCGCATCCCCTATATGGCGGCCCACTGCACCACCGGCAGTCTCGTTCGGTGGCGGGAAATATTTTTCGAAGCGGGTGGCCTTGTAGTGCATGCGGTTGCTGTCGTGCTGCATGATCTGACGATCGTCCGCGGGCTTGGCCTTGGCGCTTGCGGTTGCCGGGGTGGCCTCCGTCGCGGGGGGTAGCCGCACCGAGCCGTCTTTCGCGAACAAGCTGGTGGCGGACGGCGTGGCCACGGAGGCGGCCGGCGCAGGTGTTGCTTCATGATCCTGCACGACCATCGCGCCGCTATGTGGCTTCTCGTGCGTCACGGGGCGAACGCGGGGTGGCGCCACCTGCCGCGGCGGCGCCAACGCGGGCGGCGTGGGTGGCTCGGGCAGCTGCGCGGCGCGCGGCTTGCTGGGATGATCGATCAGCGTCACCACCAGTGCCTGATCGCTATCGACATGCGTCACCGCCAGGTGCAGCGGCTTGAGCTGCATCTCGTGCCACAGCACCAGCGCGAACAGCGCATGCAGCAGCAGTACCAAAGCCAGCGTCAGCGTCAGCGCCGGGCGCGTCAGTGGTGGCTGTCGCCAGCGCCCGCGACTCAGGGTCCCGCGTATTTCGCTATCGAGCAATGCCAGACCGCGTGCACGATCCTTCTCCTGTCGATGTCGGGCCTGCCCGGAACGTTCGATGACACTGCCTCATTCAAGCCAATTCCCAAACGAAACCTGCGCATACCGTCAGCGCGTGTTGCGGCCAGCCCGGTAGACAGGTTCTTTCATTCAGGGTTCCCTTGATCGGAAACTGCATCGCCGAGCGCGCGCTCTTGGCTGGCATACGCGCGGAGGTGTTGCAGGTCTTCCGGCGCGATGCCGCGTCCCTGGCTCGTCATGATTCGTACGCGTGACCTTCGTCCCATGCGCGAAAGCACCAGAACGCTAAAGTCGGACTATTGTGCGCGGGATGAATCCGTGCGCGCTCGAGAAGAGGCTGTCATGACGCTACGCCATTTTTCCGGATCCGCCATCGTGCTGGCGCTGGCGACGCTGTTCGCCACGCCGCTGTGGGCGCAGTCACACAATGCGCTGTCGGCGCAAGAACGTGCCGAAGGCTGGCAGCTTTTGTTTGATGGCCATAGCTTGAAGGGCTGGCATGGTTACAACCAGAAGGGCACGGGCAAGGACTGGTCGGTGGTGGACGGGGCGATCCGTCTGGAACGGGGGCACGACGGTGACCTGAAGGACTTCCAGGACCTGATCACCGACGCCAGCTACGCGAACTACGACCTCAAGCTGGAATGGAAGATGAGCCCGTGCGCGGACGCCGGTGTGCTGTTCAACGTGCACGAGACGCCTGCCGATACCTATTCGTTCCAGAGCGGGGTGGAGATGCAGATCGCCGACCTCGCCTGCACCGTGCCGGACAGCCGGGTGCTGTACGAACGTTCGGGCGACATGTTCGATCTGTACGCCGCACCGTACGAGTCGGTGCGCGAGGCCGGGCAATGGAACCAGATCGAGATCCGCGTCGACCATGGTCACGTGCAGTTTGTGCAGAACGGCCGGACCACCGTCGATACCACGCTGTGGGACGGCGCCTGGAATGCCCGCGTGGCGCAGACCAAATTTGCGCACTGGCCCAACTTCGCCCGTTTCCACCAGGGCCATATCGCCCTGCAGGGGACGGAGGACAAGGGACAGAAGGGTCGGCCGATCCATCTGTGGTTTCGCGACATCCGCATCAAGCCGCTCTAGAAGCGCC
>DHXA01000077.1:2970-5433 GCA_002413455.1 Rhodanobacter sp. UBA5168
CAAGAAGGGCGACTCTGACCTTGGTCATGCTGATGTATCAACCCGTCATACTTGCGCCAACCCAGGAGCAAATATGGAAACGATCCACGTCGTGCAGCCCTTCGATCGAGTGAAGAATGGCTTGAAACCAAGCCAAATCCTGCAGTTCAAAACGGCTGACGAGGCTGCGCGCAGGGCAGGGCTGCTGGCCGACAAGCATGCCGGCGTCGTCGCGTACAGCATGGACGTAGACGAAGAGAGCGGAGAGTACGGCACGCCGCGCGTGCTGTTCGAGTCGGGGGACGTACCTGAGCTTTGATCGGCCGAAAAACCAGATCTGGTTCATTTGATTTCGTACCGACACAACGCGGTCGGAGGGATTCAGGGCCGACTATCATGGCGTCATGTCCAAGCTGCTCATGAACCTGCGTAACGTGCCCGATGATGAGGCCGACGATGTGCGCGCGATGCTCGATGCGCAGCGGATCGCGTTCTACGAAACCAGACCCAGCATCTGGGGTATCTCGGCAGGGGGAATCTGGGTCACAGAAGACGCGGCCTTCGCGCACGCCAGGCGCGCGATGGACGAGTACCAGCAACAGCGCGCGGTCCGTGCCCGTGCCGAATACGCCGCCGCCAAACGCGCAGGCACCGCAGAGACATTCATCACGTTGCTTCGTGCAGATCCGGCGCGCGTCGTGCTGAGCGTGTTGGGCATAGTCTTCGCGTTGGGCCTGGTGACGCTTCCGTTCTTCCTGTTGCGCGGATAGGGGCGCGAGCCTTCTGGCCATGCTGCTTATTATTGGCAGCCTTGCGCCGCTGCTGCGGGGGCGTTGACCGGCAAGGTCGGCATCACTCCCGGCGTGGGGGAACCTCAGGCTCTGACCCAGTCAGCTTTGCAATCGATGGAGGGCGCAGCCGGGTCCGCGCATCACACCGCTGCTTCGTCGATGGTCGGCGTCATCGCAGGCTCCGCCGGGAACGGGACGGCCGCCTGGCGGAACTCCAGCTTGCGTTGCGCTTATTTCCGGCTGGCGCGAAGCAGGATCACACCGTGGCGGGGGATAACGGCCTGTCCGGCGTAGTGCGCCACATATGGGCACCGGTCTGCTTGCCCCATTGCCAGATGGCGAAATCGCTCGATTGCGAAGGGCTGTACACCATCGGACGGACGGCCGGCCTCGCGCAACGCAGTGCCCATCGCCTGAAACAGCGCCTGCTGGTTTTTCCGCGTCAGGGGATAGATGCCGCGGGCACCGCAATAGTCGTATTTGAGATAGTCCACGCCCCAGGCGGCCCAAGCTGCGCGCGTCGTCGCTTTCGTGGCCGTAGCTACCGACAAATCCGGAGACTCACGGATACCTCAGGGTCAGAGCCCCTTCTCAGAGATGGCTCACTCGTCGATGCGCCGCCAGACCGGCATGGGCACGTTGCCGTTCGGACGCGGCGGTACCGTGGCTGAGCGTGTCGCCGCGCGCTTCAGTTCAGGCTGGTCAGCAGCGTCTGGAAGCGGGGCTTGTTGCGCAGCGAGGCGAGGTCGCTGTCATTCGCCATCCAGGCACGATCACCCCAGCCGAGCTTCACCGCGCGCTCGAGCAGGTCGATGGCCCTTTCGTGTTCCTCCAGCACGGCAAACGTGCACGCTGCGTTGTAGAACACCATCGGCTCGTCCTCACTAGAGCGCAGCGCCAGGTTGGCCCACTCGATCGCCTTGGCCTTCTCGCCCACGGCCGCGAAATTCGCGGCCCCCATGTAGCGGGCGCGTGCGTCGTCGGGATTCACGCCGAGGGCGCGTTCGATCAGCTCGATGGCGTGATGGCGTGCCTTGCTTTCATCATCCTTGCGGCCCAGCTCGCTGTACGCCTGGCACAGGTAGACCAGCGGCAGGTAGTCGGCGGGGCTGACTTCCGCGGCGCGCAGGTACAGCCAGGCGGCTTTCTCGAAATTACCCAGCGAGCTGCAGATCATGCCGTACATGAAATAGGCCTCGAGCAGGTTCGGATTGAGCATCATGGCCGTCTCGAACTGCCGCTCGGCCTCCTTGAACCGCTTGCTGACATACAGTGCCAAGCCGCGCGAGGCATGCGCCTCGGCCGAGTCCGGATCCATCTGCAGGGCCCGCTCGCTGGCCTCCATGGCATGGGCGACGTGTTCGAGATTCGAATCCAGGAAGCGATGCCGCATGACGTACGCATCCGACAGGCCGGCCCAGGCGGCGGCGTACTTGGGGTCTCGTGCGATGGCGCGCTCGTACATGTCGATGGCGCGCAGCGAATCTCGCCGGTTCCACGCATAGAAATACTTGCGCCCGCGCAGATAGTCGTCATAGGCCTGCACGTCGGCGGTGGCGACGTACTGGATGGCGCGGCGCTCCTTCGGTGACAGGGTGACCTTCAGCGCATCGACGATGCTCTGGGCAATATCGTCCTGGATGGCGAATACATCGCGCAATTCGCGGTCATAGGTCTCGGCCCACAGGCTCGA
>DHXA01000077.1:5656-5983 GCA_002413455.1 Rhodanobacter sp. UBA5168
AGCACCGTTCCAACGTCCAGCTTTGCCGCCAACGTCGGCAGGTCGACCTCCTTGCCCTTGAAGAAGAACGAGGAGGTTCGGGACGAAACTTTCAGCTGCGGCAGCTTGGTCAGCAGGCTGAGGATTTCCTCGGCGATGCCGTCGCTGAAGTACTCGTTCTCCAGCTCGCCGCTCATGTTGACGAACGGCAGCACGGCAATGCTGCGCCGGTCGCGGTCCGGATGGCGGGGTGGGCGGAGCGCGTCGGCCCAGGCGATGGCGTCCGCCGGATTTTTTGCAGTGACGCTGGCGATCAGGCGATAGCCCAGGCCATGCACAGTCTGGATG
>DHXA01000077.1:6022-16062 GCA_002413455.1 Rhodanobacter sp. UBA5168
GCAATGCTGCGCCGGTCGCGGTCCGGATGGCGGGGTGGGCGGAGCGCGTCGCCCCAGGCGATGGCGTCCGCCGGATTTTTTGCAGTGACGCTGGCGATCAGGCGATAGCCCAGGCCATGCACAGTCTGGATGTAGCGCGGCTCCGCCGTTTCGTCGCCGAGCTTCTGGCGCAACTGCGAGATGACCCGGCTCAGCGATGCCGGTGTGACGTACTTGTGCCCCCACACGCGTTCCAGCAGGTCGTCGTGCTGGATCAGTTCGCCCGGATGGGTCACGAGCTGCAGCAACACGGCATAGGCCTTCGGTTCCAGTTCGAGTTCGTGACCATCGCGCAACACGCGGTGGGCCGCCGGCTCGACGCGGATATCGCCGAACGCATAGTCCACCCGTGGACTGTTCGATTCTGTGGCCACACGGTCGCAATATCACAGCGGCGGGTGGGGGGTCAATCCAAGTTGCCGGCGACTCGTGCGGTTGCGAAGGGCGAGACTTCGGGGCGGGGGCGGTCATGGCGAAATCTTTCGTCATGCGCGCCCGGACCGGATGGCGTTCGATGCAGCGGTAGCAGCGCCTTCGCATCGACGAAACAACCTGCCCGAAATCCTCATGGAACCCGCACGGAATCCTCCGAAGTCCCTCAAGCAAGCGCCGTGGCCCCAGTCCAGGATGAGCCAACGGACATTGGCGTCCGTCTGGAGGCTTCCATGAAACACCTGATCAGTGCCACCACACTTGCGTTCGGACTTATCTGCGCCGGCGGCGTCAGCGCGGCCCAGGACGAGGCTCAGACCCAGGCCACCAACATGCGCGATGTCACAGTCAATGCGGTACCGGGGCAGTACGAAACCTACATGGCCCGCCTGCACACGGGCCACACATTGCACGCCCTGGTTGGCAACACGCACAAGCAGTACGTACAGGCACGGCGGACGGCCGATAGATCGGAATCCCTGCGCAAGCGCGGCATCGCCGCGCCTATCGCCGTAGCCATCGACAACGCTTCAGGCCCCGGCGTGGCGAGACAGATCCAGCTGATCGACTCCGCCCGGAACACGGTTGCCATCGTCAACGTGTATTGCAAGCGGGTCATGCCGTCGGGAGCCGCGCGTTGCAGGTTGGACCCCGTGCCGATGTCGACCAGCAGGTATAACCAGCGCCTGGCATCAACGCAGGCGGAATACCTGCAAATCGCAGAGGTGGACTTGCGCGACTGAAACCGGGACGGAGGAGGTTAAATCCCTTCGGGCTTCTCTTCGGACCGATTCGGACGCCCGGGCCGTCGCACGCTCAGCGGGCGGCCCAGGGTCCTCTTCGGAAATGCAGGATGTGGCGCGTGGGCAATAGACGAGCCTTCGTGTCGCTTAACTTCCTCCGTCCCGATTTGGCATTCTGCGGGGCCGTTGCCCGCGTACCAAAGCGGGGGCAGGTTCAGTTGCAGCCGTTTGAATCTTTGCGTGGCATGCGGTGAGCGGGTCTGGTGCCGGCAAGCGCCAGGCCTTGGCTTCAACCATGGCGAAGCCATTCTTGCCCAGTGCGCTGCGAGACGGCACGAGTACAGGGGAAAGATCAATTACTGACATTCTCGGCATCCTCGCCATGACGACTTGCGTCATATGACGGGTAGCGTTATGGTTCACCCGTGATCAGGAACTTTGCCGACAAGGAGGCGGAAAAGATCTGGGGCGGAACGCCTTCCCGGCGTCTGCCTGCCGATATCCAATCCGTGACACGCCGCAAGCTGCGCATGCTGGCAAACGCCTCGGTGCTGGATGATCTGCGCATCCCTCCAGCCAATCGGATCGAAGCCCTGAGGGGCCAACGCAAAGGCCAGTACAGCATCCGGATCAACGATCAATGGCGCATCTGTTTCCGATGGATCGAAGGTGACGCCCACGACGTGGAAATCGTCGATTACCACTGACCAATGAGTCGATCATGAAGAGCCTGCCCAACATCCATCCTGGCGAAGTGCTGCTTGAGGAGTTCCTGACGCCCATGGGCATCAGCCAGAACGCACTGGCGCGCGCGGCTGGCGTGCCGCCACGCCGCATCAACGAGATCGTGCTCGGCAAGCGTGGTGTCACGGCGGATACCGCGGTGCGTCTGGCCGTGGCTCTTGGAACCAGCGAGCGTTTCTGGTTGGGACTTCAGGCAGACTACGACCTGGAAGAGGCTCATCGTGCGCTCGGCAAGGCCGTCGACCGGATTGAACGGATCGCGGCGTGACGTTCTGCTGATGGATAGCTAAACAGGGACCGAGACGAAAACGGGGGCAGCTTGAGAAGGCCCCTCAGGCCTACAACATTTCTCGATTGAGATAGGTCGCTTTCTCGAACTCCGCGACGTTCGTGGCGATTCGATGAACAGTCGGAAACATGTCAGCCAGTTCGCTGACTATTCTCTTCGAGAGATTTGCGCGCTGCTCGATGGTTCGTCCCTGCATGATGTGCGAGAACACGTGGATGAAGTCTTCCTTTCCCCCGCCGACGGCGTAGACCGGGAAAGGATTGATCCGCACCTTGATATCAGGCTCCTCGAACAACCCCGTGGAGTTCACGGCGTGATGCAGTCGCGCAAGGATCTCTTCCTCGCTGCGCTGTCGCAGTATTCCCTGCGAGCAATCAACCACAAAGTGCGGCATGGCGTCTCTCGTATCTGATCCTGGGAAAGGGTGGCTTGCGTCGTGCGACGACTCGATCGTCGCCAGACCGAAATCGGATGCGCCGTCGTGGCGGTGGCGGTACCTGATAACTCGGTTCCTCGCCTTCCAGCTTGGACTGGCGTCGTTGCAGGCAGCTCAGTCGCCGATGCGCCGCCAAACCGAAATGGGCACGTTGCCGTTCGGACGCGGCGGTACCCGGTAGCTGAGCGTGTCGCCGCGCAACTCGAAGGCGCGGCGTTGCTCCTGCCCCTCCCAATTGGGGAAGGAGGCAGCTTCGATATGGAACACCAGCTGGTGCCGGTCCGGTTCGACCGCAAGCGTGCCGTAGTGGGTGCTCGCGCCCATCACGGCTGCCCGGTATTCCTGCGCGCTGGCCTTGACCTTGTCCGGGTTGGCGAAGCGCGGGCGGTCGGCGCGGAAAAGCTGCAGCGAGTAATGCCCCTTGCGGTCGATCAGCAGCAGGCCCTTTGGCGCATCGCCATAGTCGTGCGAGCGTGAGCCATCCGGATGCAGCACGTCGGCCGCCACCAGCGTCCAGGTTCCGGCCAGCGAAACGTCGCCGCGAGTCTCGGCCGCCCTGGTGCCCGAGGACAAGGCCAGGCCGGGCAGCAGGCAGGCGATGGCGGCAAGGCGGGGGAATAGGCGGTGCAGGTTCATGGGGTTTTCCTCTTTCGAATCGGGTGGCGCACTCGTGGGCGAGGCCTCGCCGATCGTAGGACTTGCCGATACGCGAAAAAACCGAATAATTCGAAGACAACACTTTCGAATTGCTTACCGATGCCGCTCCCCAATCTCGACATGGACGCATTGCGCAGCCTGGTGGCGATCCTGCACCTGGGCGGCCTGGCCCGTGCCGCGGAGCGGATCGGGCGCTCGCCCTCGGCCATCAGCCAGCAGATGCGCAAGCTGGAGTTGCAGCTGGGCGAGCCGCTGTTCCGCAAGCAGGGCCGACGCGTGGTGTTGACCGAGGCGGGCGACCGGGTACACGCCTACGCGCGCCGCATCCTGGAACTCAACGATGAAGCGGTCCACGCGGTGCGCGGTGCGGCGATCGACGGTACGGTGCGCTTCGGCCTGCCGGGCGATTTCGCCGAGTCGTGGTTGCCGATGGCGTTGGGGCAGTTCCGGAAGGCCTACCCGGCTGTGCGGGTGGATGTGCTGGTCGAACCCAACCGCCTGCTGCTCGAACGGCTCGACCGCGGCGAGCTCGACCTGGTCCTTGCCATGAACCAGGGCGGGCGCGCGGACGCCAAGCGTCTGGCCACGCTGCCGATGACCTGGATCGGACCGGCGGGAACGGGCGAGGTCGTGCGGTCCGCTACGGTGCTGGATCTGGCGCTCTACCAGCCGCCGTGCTTCTTCCGTCAGGCGGGTACGGCCGCACTGGATCGGGCCGGCATCGCCTGGCGGCCGGCTTTCGTCACCGCCAGCCTGCACAGCCTGTGGGCCGGCGTGGCCGCGGGCCTGGGCATCACCGTGCGCACGGGCGCCGACCTTCCGCCCTCGCTGATGCGCCTGGATGAACGTCACGGCCTGCCATCACTGCCGGGCGTGGACCTGTGCCTGCATACCGCCCCCGGCCCACCGTCGGCGGCGCTGACACACCTGCGGCAAGCGGTGAGGGAGCAGGCACGGACGCATCTGGGCCAGGCGGGTTAAAACGATCATTGAAGGGACGTGGGGAGATGACCCCTCGGGCTGGCCTTTCCGGGAGCGAAATCGTGCAATCTATTGATGATCCATTCGATCTGGTGTTGTCCTATCCGCAGTGGCAAGGCTCTGGACGCCCGGAACACCTGCGCCGCGGCGCGGAAGCCGCAGCCGAGGTCTGTCGCAACTACGGGCCACTCGCGCGTGTCCCGGAGGCCGGCGAGGGCGAGGTCGGCGGCGGTATCCATCGCTGGACGGCGATCGCCGAGCAATTCCGTTCGGCCCAGGCGATTCTTGATGCGAGACAACCCCGGCGCATCCTGACCGCCGGCGGGGATTGCGCCTGCGATATTGCCGTCATCGACTACCTGCATCGACGATATCCGGATCTGACCGTGATCTGGGTGGACGCGCATCTCGACGCGAACACGGTGGAAACGACGCCAAGCGGCAATTTCCACGGCATGCCTGTGGCCGCCATCCTGGGTTCCGCTCCGGTCGCGCTGCAGGCTTTGCTCTCGACACCGCTGCCACCCACGCAATTCCGCTATGTCTCGGCACATGTTGGCGACGAGGGGGATTGGGCGTTCCAGCGAGCCCGTGACCTGACGTGGCTGGAACCCGGGCAGCGCATCGCCGAACAGGCCGTTTCCGGGCCCATCCACATCCATTTCGATCTGGACGCGCTCGATCCTGCCGAGTTCCCGCATGTTGCCTATCCCGATGGCAGGCTGTCCTTCGCCGCCGGACTTGCTTTGGTGCGCAGCGCCGCCGCCGCCGGCCTGGTCGGCCTGACGATCACCGAGTTCGCGCCTGCGGACGAACGCGCTGCGCGGGACGGCAGTGGTTTCCTCGAACGGCTATGCGAGGCCGCCACGACAAAGCAGTGATCAGGCCCACCTGCATCAACGGCACCCGCATGTCCTTCGCCGACCACGCGCCGCATCAGTGGTGCGCTTGTGTCCCGTTTTCCGCCCGCGGTGCGAGGATCTGATCCAGGACATCGGGTGTGCCGGGTATGCGGGCCAGATGCGGATATTTCAGTTCGCCGTCGTAATGCACCGTATACAGCTGGGTAACGCCGTCGCCTTGCGCGCGTATCTGCAGCGGTTTTTTGTCTTGCTGCGCCTGTTTGATGGCACGGCGCAGTAACTCCTTGCTGTACGGCTGTCCGTTGATCGCGACCAGTGTCATGCCCGGCGCGAGGCCGGCCTTGAAGGCGGGGCCCTGCCACAGCACGTCGGCGACGCGGCCGTCGGACTTGAGAAACAGGCCGACGGAAAACATCTCGTCGACGCCCATCGGGCTCAGTTCCTCTTCGCCCACGTTCTCCACCGCATTCTGGAATCGCGAAGGTGTGTCCGTGTAGACCAGCCGCCAGCCGCTGCGCTCGATACCGGACAACAGCGGCACCTCGTCGCCCACGTCGTCCAGCCAGCCGTGCAGGAAGCTGCCCCAGTCATGCGGTTGTACCGCGTTGAGTGCGGCGACCACGTCGTCGAACGTATAGGTGTGCGTGGTGTAGCTGCCGTCGTCCACGCTGAAAAAGCGTTGCGCGAAATCGTCCAGCGAGCGCCGGTCGTGGCTCAGCGAGCGGATTTGCGTATCCACGGCCAGCCACAGCAATTGGCCTTCGCGGTAGAAGTCGGTGGTCCGGCGCCAGTTGGACCATCCCTGCGGTGCGCCGTAGGTCAGTTGCGCGGCGGTGGTGACATCCGTCAGCGGGCGCCAGTCGCGGCCGGGACGATGCGCGAAGGTGGCCGCGCGGTACGCCACCGCGTCGCGCCAGACCTGCGGCGACCACAGGCCGCTGCGTACCGTGAGCGCGTCGCCCAGGTAGACCGTGAGGCCTTCGTACGACCACAGCATCGTGGTGTGCTCGGGCTGTTCGAAGTCGGGCTGCCACAGCTGGTCCGGGCGCATGAATTTGCCGTTCCACGAATGGGTGTATTCATGCGGCAGCAGCGAGCCGTCCAGCATGAAGTGCTCCGTGTCGGTGAGCATGTGCGTGCCGCCACGCGCGCGGTCGTCGCTCGACCGGTGATGCTCCAGACCGCCGGTCGAGGTGTGGTCGCTCAGCGTCAGCAGGAAGTGATAGTCGTTGTAGTGATGCGAGTGGAACAGCGCCTGTGCCTGCAGAACCAGCTGGCGATAGTCGGCAATCTGCGCCGGCGAAATGTCGATCGCAGCGGCGTCGTCGCCGACCAGATCGAGAAAGCGGTGCACCGGCGAGTTCGCCGGGGTGAGATCGATCTGCCGGAAATACTTGCCGGCGATCACCGGCGAATCGACCAGCGTATTGAACGGCACCGCCTTGAAGCGGATGCGCCCGCCATCGTGCGTGACTGTCTCGAGCGCGGACGCGTAACCCCAATCGGCGGGGATGGCCAGCGAAGGCTGGAACATCTGCGTCTTGGTCGGTACGCCAGCGCGATACAGCGCGACGTGATCCCAGGTGACGCCCATGAGGTTGGGGGTGATCCGGCGCGATTCCGGAAACTGGAAGCGAATCTCGATCTGTTCCACGCCCGGCGGCACCACCATGTGAAACGTGAACATGTCCACGGCATCGCGCTGCCACGCAATCCGTTTGCCGCCGGCGCTGATCTGCAGGCCCATCATCGTGTCGATGGGGCCATCCGGCCCGTGATCGCCCGGAATGTACTTCGGGTAGTAGAGCGTCAGCTCGCCCGCTTCGACCGGCATGACCTCGTGCACGTACAGGATCTTCTGCGCCGGATGAGGCAGCTCCACCGTCAACTGGACGGGGCGGGCGGGAATGTCCGCCTCCGCCCGTGCCATGCAGGACACGGATGTCGCCAGGGCAACAGCGCCCAGCAGCAGTGGCCATCGTTTCATGCGTCACCCTTGAGGTCGTCGACTGATTTGTTCTGTACGAACTGTACGAATGAAACCCCTGGCGGAGAAATTTTCAATCGCCAGAAGACATGCATGGGCGATGGTGGGAGAAGCTACCGGTCAGAAGCCAACCAGGTCGGTAAAAAAGGTCAGGTCATTGTTCCAATGTTTTCGGATGGTTTTCCTGGCCGTCCGCGCGGCGGGGGCGCTAGCTCGACCACGGGTATTCCCCGGGCATGGCGGTCATGCCGGCTCGGACCGGGTTGAGCTCGACGTAGCGATTGGAAAATGAACCTCACATCTTTTTCCAACGAGGTCAGGTTCACTTGGGGACGTTCGATTCAGTGAGGCGGGCGATAAGCGGCCGCACGCCGCTTGTTGTTGTCCCCGGAACGATGGTTTGCATCGCTGTCAGTGTTCAAACGCCCCAATATCGGGCGCCAATCCCTTCACACGCACAAAGCCCGGCCCGCGCTGGTCGTAGAGGCGATGGCGCGGGTTGCTGCCGCGATCGATGGCGGGACTGCCGTTTAGCAAAGCGTGCGTTCGGGTTGGGCCGCCGTTGTTCGCCAGTGCTGCGAGCAGCGGGTTGATCGACAACGTATCGGCGGGCAGGGGGGGGGCGGACTTTTCGATGAGGTTGTGGGCGCCGTGAACGTAGATTCCGCTGCTGACGTCGTTGGCCTGGTCGTTGTTCCAACGGTTGCGGGCGATGATCGAGCTGTTGATGGCGTAGGCGTAGCCGCGTACTGCACCAAAACTTTCCGGGTAGGTGGTCTGGTTTTCCTGGTTGAACGCGATGGTGCTGTTGGCGATGGAAACATTCACCCCCAATAGGGCGCTTCCATAGGCGGCCACATTGCCGGAAAACGTGCTGTCGTAAATGTACGCGCGAGACCTTGCCGCCGCGCCGCCGCCATCCGGATTGTGCCCCAGGGACATATTGTTGGAAACGGTCGATTTATTGACTACCAGTATCTCGCTATAGATTCCGCCGCCCTCCGCATTCAGGTCTACCCCGGTTGTTGTGTTGTTGTCGACGGTCGAATACGACAGCGATGCGTTATGTAGTGCATACAAGCCGCCCCCCAGTTGCGCGTTGTTGTTGTAGATACGGCTGCGGTAGACGACGAGATCACCTAGAGACAACGCACCACCGCCAGCGCCGCCAGGGGCGGCGTTTGAGAATACGTTGCTGTTGATTATTCGCAAATTGCCATTGGCGAATACACCTCCGCCGACAGACCCGATGCCCGATTCATAGTCGACAAGGCAATCGTGGAGGTCTATTCCATTCAATTCGACGTTGTGGTTGGAGTTGATGCAACCACCCGTCGGCGGCGGGTCGCTGAAGCCTGGCGGCAGGGGAACGTGGCCGTTGGCGAGGGTCATCGACTTGACCACCAGATTGCCTGGCATCGTGTCTCCGGCGTCGTGCAGGAAGATGCGGCTCGCATGATTGCCATCGAGGGTGAGCCGCGAGCGACCCGGGCCGATCAAGCTCAAGTCGTGTTGCGCGATGCTTATTTGCCCGCTGGTGAGCACGATGCGGCTGCACCGCAGCATGGTCAGGTCGATGGTGTCGCCGCTGAGCGCACTGGCCACCGAGCCGCGCAGGCTGCCGACCCCGCTGTCGTTGCAGTTCATGACGTGGATGGTCGCCGCGCTGGCGGTGCGCACGGGCAGTGCTGCGCTCGCCATCAAAGCCACGGACACCAGGGAAACCAGCGAACCGCCGCCGGCAACGGAACGGGACAGGATCTGACGCATGACACACCCTCCACCGAGAGAGGCATCGCCTGCGGCGGTGCCTGCGACCCCCTAATCCGACGGACTATTGATCCAAATGGGTTACCGACCGGTGAAGCCGGAGCGATATCGAAATGAATGGAATTTAAGGAGGTTGCGCCAATACAGGTACGCGACCAGACCTACCCACGCGGCCGTCTGCGCGATCAGCGTGGCATAGCCGCCTTAGCCAGCATCTTTCTGCTCGTCCCAGGCGATGGCGGCCAACCGTTGCACATGTGTTCGCACGTCCGCCGGCCATGCCGTGGTCAACGCTGTGAAGCGCTCGCGCTCACCGCGATAGAGCGCCCGCGACGCTTCCTCGTAGCCGGCCAGATCCCCCGCCATGACCCGCATGAAGCGATCCACCGACTCGACCGCTTGCCGCGCGCGCTCTTTCGCGCCGCCATGGCGCATGGTCTGTTCGATCAGGCGCCGCAACACCGCCGAGGCACCGCCCGGCTGCTGACCCAGCCAGTCCCAATGGCGCGGCAGCAACGTGACTTCGCGCGGCACCACACCCAGCTTCGGCCGTCCCGGACCGCGGCTGGTGGATTCCGCGACGGCGGCAGCGTGCGGCAGGCGGCCCAACACTTCGTCGACCGTGCCGCGAAAGTCCACTTCGATCTGGCGGCTGCTGTGGTCGTCGAAAATCAACAGAGGTCCGCTGGCACCTGCATCGAGTGCCTGTTTGGCCGCGCGTACCACGTCGGCCAGTGCCCCGCTGGCCATCAGGTTTTGGTGGTCGAATGCGGTGCATGAAGTGCTGTCGGGATGAGGCATGGTTTTATCCGGGTGCAATGTGTGGCGAATTCTAGCCGGATTAAACGCAGCGTCAATAATACCCGGATAAAACAAAGGACCTTGGCCCGGAAGTCATGCCCGCAGCTGCCCGCCGGCTTGCTATGGTTGATGCTTTCCACCCGAAGGAACACAGGATGACCATGCGTTTGCGTCCGGCCACCTTGCTGGCTTCGCTCAGCCTGCTTGCTGCCGCGATGGTGTCGCCGCCGCTGTCGGCGGCCGAGCTGGCCATTCCGCCGATCCAGTACCACCAGCGCACCCTGCCGAACGGCTTGCA
>DHXA01000062.1 GCA_002413455.1 Rhodanobacter sp. UBA5168
AGATGTGTATAAGAGACAGCCGCAGGGCGCAATCGGCTGGGCGCTCGGCCTGATGCTGCTGCCTTACGTGACTCTGCTGCCCTACATGTACCTGGGTTCCAGCCGCTTCCTCGGCTATCGCATCGCCCATCCGACACCGCCACCGCACACCCCGCCCGCGGCCACCGACGCGCCGCCGGTTGACCCCGGCTGTGCCCGCTTCGCGGCGATCGGCGCACTGCAGGATCGGCCGTTTCGCAGCGGCCACCGGCTGCGCCTGCTGATCGACGGCGAAGCGGCGTTCGATGTGATGCTGGCGGCGATGGCGGCGGCCGAGCACTGCCTGCTGGTGCAGTTCTTCATCATCCACGACGACGCGCTAGGCCGGCGCCTGCAGCAGATATTGCTGGAACGCGCGACCGCCGGCGTGCGCGTGTGCGTGCTGTTCGACGGCATCGGCAGCCACGCGCTGCCACGGCGCTATGTCGACACATTGCGCGCCGGCGGCGTGGCGATCCATCGGTTCGCCACGCATCGCTGGCGCAATCGCCTGCAGCTCAACTTCCGCAACCATCGCAAGATCGTGGTGGTGGACGGCACGCGTGCGTTCGTCGGCGGGTTCAACGTGGGCGACGAATATCTCGGCCTGAAACCGCCATTGGCACCCTGGCGCGATACCCAGCTGGAACTGCGGGGACCGGCGGTGGCCGATCTGCAGCATCTGTTCGCGCAGGACTGGCAATGGATCACCGGCGCACCACCGCCGCTGCTGCCGACGCCACCCGGCGACGGCGACGCCAGCGCGCTGATCGTGGCCAGCGGTCCGGCCGATCCGCAGGAAACCGGCTCGCTGTTCTTCGCCGCGGCCATCAATGCGGCGCGCCAGCGGGTGTGGCTGAGTACGCCGTATTTCGTGCCCGACCACGCCGTGCGCGCTGCGCTGCAGCTGGCGGTGCTGCGCGGCGTCGACGTGCGCGTGCTGATCCCGTCGCGGCCGGATCACCACACCGTGTTCCTCGCCTCAACCTTTCACGCCCATCAGGCGGTGCGCGCCGGCATCCGCGTGTTCCGTTACCAGCCCGGCTTCCTGCACCAGAAGGCGTTGCTGATCGACCGCGACACCGCCGCCATTGGCAGCATGAACCTGGACAGCCGTTCGTTCCGGCTCAACTTCGAGGTCGCCGCGCTGGCCGTCGATCCGGCCTTCGCCGCCGAGGTGGCTGCGATGCTGACGACGGATTTCAGCCGCTCCTGCGCCGTGGACGAGCGCGAATACCGCGAAGCGCCGTACCTGCGGCGGGTGGCGATGCACGTGGCGCGGTTGTTCGATCCGCTGCTGTAGGTGGTGCCGCGCATGCTGCGCTGCGGCTTGCTCCCGGCGCCGCATCGTCATGAACTGGAGCACCCCGCCATGGCTTTCCCGCATGCGCTACCTCGTTGCTCTGCTCCTCCTGATGACCGCCAGCCTTGTCAGCCATGCCAGCGAACCCGCGCGCTTTGTCGAGCGATCGCTCGATCTGCACGGCAGGACCTATCGCTACCAGGTCTACGTTCCGGACGGCTGGACGGCCAAACGCTCATGGCCGGTGGTGCTGTTCCTGCACGGCAGCGGCGAGCGCGGCGGCGACAACCGGAGCCAGCTCAGCCAGGGCCTGCCACCGTGGCTCAGGCAGCACGGCAAGGACTTCCCGGCCGTCGTGGTGATTCCACAGGCGCCGCAAGACAGCGCCTGGAGCGGCGAGATCGAGCAGATGGCGCTGCAGGCGCTGGACGACAGCATCACGGGGATCGCCGGCGGCTGTACCTCACCGGCCTGTCGATGGGCGGCTACGGCTCGTGGCAGATCGCGCTGGACCATCCCGGCATGTTCGCCGCCGCCGCCATCATCTGCGGCGGCATCCGCCATCCCAACGACAGCGACCGGCTGCGCGTACAGGGGGTTCCCGCCGATGCCGCCGATCCCTATGCCTGGGTCGCCACACACATCGGCAAGCTGCCGGTGTGGATCTTCAACGGCGCCATCGACGACGTCGTGCCGCCGGAAGAATCGCATCGCATGCACGCCGCCCTTCGGACGCGCGGCAACGATGTCCGTTACACCGAGTTCCCCGGCGTCGGCCATGGCTCCTGGGAAGCGGCCTATGCCACGGCGAAACTGTGGCCGTGGATGTTCGCGCACCGGTTGGCGCCTGCTCCGGCAATACGCTGAAAGCCGGCCGGCGCCGATGCGTCAATCAGAGCCATGTCCATCGCCGCGCCGGCGGCTGCCCACCACCCAGCCGATATAGATGCCCAGCGTCACGCCCAGCAGTCCGCACAGCACCCGTGTGCCGATGCCATCGGGATCGTGCACCTGCGCGAGCTTGGCTTTGAGCAGCTGCAGTGACTGCAGCCGTGCGTAGTTGAAATAGAACAGGTCCCACAGGTCGCCGCTGACCGTCAGCAGCGTCGCCAGCAGGAACGACCAGCCGATCTGCGGGCCGTAACTCCAGCCATGGCGACGACCCAGCCAGTGGAACAGCCCGAACAGCAGCAGCCCCGCCAGCACCGAAATGGCCCCGGCCTGCAACCCGCCGACGATGCCGTAGCCCATCCAACTCTGGTCGTAATGCATGTTGCCGCGGCTTCCGTCTGTCGTCGTCTGTCTCATTATGCCTGCAGCCGCCATTCGGCCGCGGTGCCAGCGCGCTAGACTCGCCCTGCCTTTTCGCGGAAACCCGCATGAGCCGTACCCTCTCGCCCCGTGCTGCGTTGATCGTCGTCGACGTGCAGCCGGACTTCATGCCCGGCGGTGCGCTCGCCTGCCACGAGGGCGATGCCGTCGTGCCAGGCATCGACCGCTTGCTGCGCTCGCGCACGTTTTCCCACGTCGTGGCCACCCAGGACTGGCATCCGCGCGGACACATCTCGTTCGCCAGCTCGCATCCCGGCCGCGCACCGTTCGAACGGATCGTGCTGTACGGTCAGCCGCAGACGCTGTGGCCGGATCACTGCGTGCAGGACACGCCGGGCGCCGAGCTGCACCGGGGCATCGACTGGTCGGCGCTGGATGCGGTGATCCGCAAGGGCAGCGACCCCACCGTGGATTCCTACAGCGGCTTTCGCGAAAACCATGACCAGGCCGGCGCACGCCCCAGCACCGGCCTGGCCGGCTGGCTGCGCGAACGTGGCGTGGATGAAGTGCTGGTGTGCGGGCTGGCGCGCGATGTATGCGTGCTGTGGACGGCGCAGGATGCCGTGGAACTCGGCTTTCACGTCAGCGTGCTATGGGATCTCAGCCGCCCGGTGACGCCGGCCGGCGACGAGGCCACGCGCGCCGCGCTGCAAGTGGGCGGCATCGGCATCGTCGAGTCCGCGCGCCTCGCCATCTGAAGCCTCGCCAGGTCAGGCCTCGTTCTCGCCCGAGGCGTGCACTTGCGGTTCGCCCTCGGCGTCGATTTCCACCCTCAAGGCGATGGGTCGGCAGCACACCTGGCAATCCTCGATGTATTGCTGGCTGTGGATCGACGCGTCGACCAGGATCTCGATCGACTCGCCGCAATACGGGCAGTCGATGCTGCAGGGCGTAAGCATGAGCGCACCTCGACAGATGGGCGCTCAAGTACAGCACATGACCGGACCGCCGGCGATGCGACGCTCAAGCTTTGCGGAGCGACCATGCCTGCGGCAGGCCGATCCAGAACAGTGCATCACGCGCACAACGCGGCGCCAGTTTCAGCAATTCATTGTCCTTGCTGACCAGCCAGCGCGCACCCGCTGCCTGCGCCAACTCCAGAAACATCTGGTCGTCCGGATCGGCGCAGCGCGGCAACCGCCCATCGGCCGGTGGCGTCGCCAGCTCACCGGGCAGGCAGCGCACCAGCGCATCGAATGCCGCCTCGATCGCCGGCCGCGTTGCATCGCTGACCGGCAGTTGCGGGTAATGCAGCACCCGCAGCCATTCGGCGCGGCAATCGGCACGCGTGACCGCCTCGATCGCGCCGCGCTGCATCGCCACGTGCAGCGCGGCCGACTGCGGCTCGTGGAACACGAACATATCCAGACACACGTTGGTGTCCAGCACGATGCGCGGCACGGGGAACTCGTCGGTCATCGCGACATGATGAGGCAACCGGGCCACGCTATACACTGCGCACTTTCCGATCGAGGTGATGACATGGCCGAGCGCGAGTTCGACAACTACCTGGCCCGCTCCGGCGCCACCCTCGAAGGCTCGCGCTACACGGCGTATCTCGCGGTCTCCCCGCGCGGGAACGGTTTCCCGATGTATTTCGCGATCTGCGAGAACCGCAGCTTCCGCGACAAGACCGTCGCCGAGACCGCCGCCGCCAAGGCGCTGGCCGACATGCTCGGCCTGGAAGACGATGGCACGCCGATCTTCCCCGAGGGCTATACCGGCTTCGACGACGACAAGCCGGCCGACATCGCGGAATAAGCCCGCGCCCGGTGCGCATGAAGCATCGCGCTGCGATATCTCACAGGGTCAGCAGCACCTTGCCGATCGCCGCACGGCTTTCCAGATACGCATGCGCGCTGGCGCCATCGCTGAGTGCAAAGCGGGCGGCGATGTTCGGCCGCAGCTCGCCGGCACGGATCTGCGCGAACAGCGCCGCTGCGCGCTCGCGGCGGATCGCGGCACTGGTCAGCACGTTCCACAGATCGCCACCGGTCAGCGTCAGCGAACGATCCATCAGCAGGCGCGGATCTACCGGATCCGGATCACCCGCCGCCATGCCGTAGAACACCACCGTGCCACCGACGCGCGCCGCGGCGAGACTGTCAGCCAGCGTGCGTCCGACCGAATCGTAGACCACGTCGGCGCCGCGGCCTGCACCCAGCTGCTTCGCCTGCGCCGGCAGATCGTCGTAGCCGCACGCAGCGTCCGCGCCGGCTGCCAACGCCGCGGCGCGCTTCGATGCGCTGGACGCCACGCCCAGCACGGTCGCCCCCAATGCCTTCAACATCTGCACCAGCAGCTGGCCCACGCCACCGGCCGCCGCGTGCACCACCGCCGCGTCGCCGCGGCGAACCTTGTAGCTGTCGGTCACCAGGTACTGCGCCGTCAGTCCCTGCAACAGCGTCGCTGCTGCGGTATCGAACGTGATGTCGTCCGGCAGGGCAATCAGCCTGTCGAGATCCGCTGCGACCAGCTCGGCATTTGCATACGGCATGTCGGCGAAACCGACGCGGGTACCGACGGGAAACCGCTGGTCGCCCGCAGCCGCCTGTTCAATCACGCCGGCGCCTTCGTAGCCGAGGATCCATGGTGCCGTGCCACTCAGGTGATAGTTGCCGTTGCGCCGGTAGACGTCCGCAAAATTCAGCCCGACGCTGCGCATGCGTATCAGCGCCTGTCCGGCCGCGGGGATCGGGTCGGGTCGGCCACCCCAACGCAACACTTCGGGACCACCGAACTTGTCGAACAGCAATGCGTGCATGGCGCGATACTCCGATTCGGTTGCCACTGGTGACTGCCGCCATGGTCACACACGAGTGCGCTTCAAGCCGCGGCGCGCTCGCTCAACCGCGCGATCGCGGCGGGAATGGCCGACGGCGCGTCCACCGTGATCACGTGCTGCTCGTCCTCGCCCAGTCCGTGTTCCTGCTCGTGCGCCCAGGTCACGTGATACGGGAGATGGATGCCCCAGCCGCCGAGGCGCACCACCGGTTCGATGTCCGAGCGCAGCGAGTTGCCGACCATCGCGAACTGTGCCGGCTGCAAATCGAACTCGGCCAGTACGCGGCGATAGGTGTCGGCGTTCTTCTCCGACACGATCTCGATGCGCCGGAACAGGCCGGCCAGTCCGGATTGCGCGACTTTCTTTTCCTGGTGGAACAGGTCGCCCTTGGTGATCAGCACCACTTCATGCTGCGCAGCCACCGCCTCGACCGCTGCGCGGATGCCGGGCAGCAGTTCCACCGGATGCTGCAGCACGGTCTTGCCGATTTCCACCAGCCGATGGATTTCGCCGGTGGAAATACGTCCTTCGGTGATCGCGATCGCGGTTTCCACCATCGACAAGGTCATGCCCTTGGCACCGTAGCCGAACAGCTGCAGGTTGCGCCGTTCGGTCGCCAGCATGCTGTCGTGGACATGGCTGTCGGCCAGGTCCACGTACCGTCCGACGATCGCCGCAAACTCCTCGTTCGCCTGCCGGTAATAACCCTCGCTGTGCCACAGCGTGTCGTCGCCGTCGAAACCGATCAATTGCAACATGCCGTCAACCTTTTCATCCACGCATGGTCCTATCGAAACAAATGCTGAAAGTCGGCCTATGATAAACGTCCGGCCCGCTGCACCGTCACGCAGGCAGGCCCGCCGGATATCGATGGAGTCTCTCGATGGCCACCCACTGCAACCATATCGAAGGCATTCAGGATGTCACTCCCAGCGCGCGCGGCTGCGAGGAATGTCTGCAGTCCGGCGATGTCTGGCTGCACCTGCGCATTTGCCGCACCTGCGGCCATGTCGGCTGCTGCGACGATTCGCCGAACCGCCACGCCACCAAACACTTTCACGGCACCGGGCATCCGATCATCGAAGGCTACGACCCCCCGGAAGGCTGGGGCTGGTGCTATGTGGATGAGGTGACGTTCGACCTGCGCGACCGGATGACACCGCAACTCGGACCGATCCCGCGTTACTACTGATCTGCGGAGTGCACGACATGAGCCAGCCCAGCAAGATCCTGCTGCAGACGACGATCCCCACCGTCATCGACGATTGGCATATCGGCCGTTTCAGCCTGTTGCGAAACTATCTGGCCGGCCTGCGCGACATGACCGGCTCGCCGCTGTTCGAGGTGACCGCGCGTGACCGCGATCCGCCCGGGGCGCCCGACCGCGTGCTGTCGAAACTGGACACGTCATCGTTCGACGAGATGTGGCTGTTCGCCGTCGATACTGGCGACGGCCTCACCGGGGAAGACTGCGGCGCCATCTCGCGCTTCCGCCAGCGTGGCGGCGGTTTGCTGGTAACGCGCGACCACATGGATCTGGGCTGTTCGGTGTGCACGCTGGGCGGCGTCGGCGCCGCACATTTCTTTCACTCGAAGAACCCCGAACCCGATCCGGCGCGGCGGCGCATCGACGACACCGAGACCAGCGATATCCTCTGGCCGAACTACCATTCCGGCGCCAACGGCGATTTCCAGCACATCCAGGTCAGCGCGCCGCTGCATCCGGTGCTGACCGATCCGGATTCGCCTGACGGCGCCGTGCACTGCCTGCCCGCGCACCCGCACGAAGGCGCCGTCGGCAAGCCGGCGGACGATCCGAGCGCGCGTGTGATCGCGACCGGCCGCAGCACGGTCAGCGAGGCAGAATTCAACCTCGCGGTGGCGTTCGAGCCCTCGGCCGATGGCGGGCCCGCCATCGCGCAGTCCACCTTCCATCACTTCGCCGACTACAACTGGAATCCACAGCTTGGCGCGCCCAGCTTCGTCACCGAACCGCCCGGCGATGCCCTGGCGCATTCGCCCGAAGCGCAACGTTCGATCGAGCGCTACGTCAGGAATGTGGCGTTGTGGCTGGCCAGACGGCCGCTGGACACTGCGGTGGCGGAGTAGCCCGCCACTTGCCGCTCAGCTCACTTCGCTGCCCAGGCGCAGGTTGATGCCCAGCGTCGTGGCCAGCTCGCGCAGCGGTTCGCCATCGCGGGTCAGCGTCATCCATCCCGCATACGTGTCGCCGTCGGTTTCCCACGCCCACAGCGTGTAGCCGAACTCGGCCAGGCGGTCGTAGGCGATCGAGAACAGTTCGGCCGCGTCCATGTCATCGAAGAACTCGTCATCGTCCGGATCGCCGTTCCAGTCGACCGACAGATTCCAGCGCGAGGACAGTTCGTTCACCGCCTGCACCAGCGAACGCAGGTCGTGCGCGTCGACGATGAAGCCGGAGCGCCAGTCGATCACCCGGCCGATCACCTCGATCGGCTCGACCTCGTCGGCATCCGCGTCGGCCATCGCCTCGCGGTAGTCGTTGAACTGCAGCAGCGCGGTTTCCTCGTCGCCCGGGTTGATCAGCAGCAGCAGCTGCCAGACCTTCGCCTCGACCGAGTCCTCATCGACATCGTCGAATTCGCGCTCGGCATCGTAGTCGTCATCGGAGGAATTCATGGGCGGATCATGGCAGGCGGGAATCGCATGGTGGCGCGTCCGTCGCCACGGGGGAAGCGCCGATCGTCACGCGCCCACGCGGCGGCGCACCACATTCATGTCGCGCACCGGCCGGATTTCGATCGCGCCGGTGCGCGACCACGGGAATTCGGAGGCGATCCGTACCGCCTCGTCCATGTTCTCGGCCTCGATCAGGTTGAAACCGCCCAGGTATTCTTTCGTTTCGGCGAACGGCCCGTCGACCACGCTGATGCGCTCGTTGCGTACCCGTATCGTCTTCGCCGTGGCCGGCGCCTCCAGCTGTTGCGAATCGTGCAGGTGTCCGTCTTTCTGCAGTTCGTCCGCGTGCATGAAGCAGCCGTGCATCATCGTGTCGAACTCACCTTCGGGCAGCGCACCCAGCAGGGTGTCGTCGCTATAGATCATCACCAGGTATTTCATGGCGTCCTCGACGGGGGAAGGTTCATGGAACCAGGGGGAGGCGGTGCAAGGATGGATAATGCCGCATGATGTCCGCCATGCACGATACCCCCATTGCATTCTCCTGCCAGCCCATCGCGTTCGTGCGCTCGCCGTACGCGCGCCGGATCGACGCGCCGCACCAGTCCACCGTGATTGCCGGGACTGAGACGGAAGCGGCGGCCGAGGCCACCATCGAGTTTGTGGAGGGCTTCCCCGCCGCCGCGTTTCGCGACCTCGCCGGCTTCGAGCGGGTCTGGCTGGTATTCGTGTT
>DHXA01000181.1:0-9807 GCA_002413455.1 Rhodanobacter sp. UBA5168
ATGCTGCCGCCGATCAACTGCACGATCAGGTGCGGCAGCACGGGGATGATGATGCCGAATGCCAGCATGTCCAGCATCACGGTGACGAAGATGAAGGTGAGCGCAGCGCGGCGGTGCGGTACGGCGGGGGACGGTGACTGATCCATGGGTCGCGACGGGATAGGAGGACGTGCACGATAACGGAATGGCGCCGGCGCGGCATGTGCGCCGGGCCAGCGCAGCGGCGCAATGGCGAATCAGCGCAGTGCGCGGCGCGATACCATGGGCAATCCCCTCGTCAAGGAATTGCCATGTATCGACGTCTGCTCCCGTTGTGCCTGCTGCTTGCGCTGGCCGGTTGTTCCTCCAGTCACGACGCCGCTCCGATGGCGCCCGTATCGAAGGAAGAACTTGCGCCCGCGCCGGCCAGCACCGCTCCCGCCTCGTCGGCCAGCAGCGCACCGGCCGGCAGCGCGATGAAGCAGCGTCTGTCCGATTACGCCAGCGTGAAACTCAGCGCCGACCTGTCCGGTTTCGACCCCAGGCAGAAGAAGATGATCGCGTTGCTGGTCGAGGCAGCTGACAGCATGAATGCGATCTACTGGCAGCAGGCCTGGGGCGACAAGGATGCGCTGCTGCAGAAGATCAGCGACCCGGCCACGCGCGAATTCGCCGAGCTCAACTACGGTCCGTGGGATCGGCTGGACAACGATCGGCCGTTCGTCGACGGCGTCGGCGCGCGTCCGGCCGGTGCGCAGTTCTATCCCGCCGACATGAGCAAGGCGGAGTTCGAGCAGTCCACCCTGAGGGACAAGACCGCGCTGTACACCTTGCTGCGCCGCGATGCGCAAGGCCGGCTGATCAGCGTGCCCTACCACGAGGCGTACAAGGCCGATCTGCAGAAGACGGCCGGCCTGCTGCGCGATGCCGCCAAGCTGGCGCAGGATGCCGGCTTCAGGAAATACCTGACGATGCGCGCCGATGCGCTGCTCAGCGACGACTACCAGGCCAGCGATTTCGCCTGGATGGCGATGAAGAACAATCCGGTCGACATCGTGATCGGCCCGATCGAAACCTACGAAGACCAGCTGTTCGGCTACAAGGCCAGCTACGAATCGTACGTGCTGATCAAGGACCAGGCCTGGAGCAAGAAGCTGGCGCGCTTCGCCCAATACCTGCCCGAGTTGCAGCGCGGCTTGCCCGTACCCGAGCGCTACAAGGCCGAGAAGCCCGGCTCCGATGCCGACCTCAACGCCTACTTCGCGATCTACTACGGCGGCGATGCCAACGTCGGCGCCAAGACCATCGCGATCAACCTGCCCAACGACGAACAGGTGCAGTTGAAGAGAGGCACGCGCCGGCTGCAACTGGAAAACGTGATGAAGGCGAAGTTCGAGCAGATCATGCTGCCGATCGCGAAGGAACTGATTGCCGACGACCAGCAGCGCAACCTCACCTTCGACGCATTCTTCCAGAACACCATGTTCCACGAGGTGGCGCACGGCCTCGGCATCAAGAACGTTGTCGGCAAGAGCGGGCTGGACGGCAAGGGCACCGTGCGCAAGGCGCTGAAGGATCAGGCGTCCAGCTTCGAGGAAGGCAAGGCCGACATCCTCGGTCTGTACATGGTGACGAAGCTGGCCGACAAGGGCGAGCTGGACAAGTCCAAGCTGATGGACAATTACGTCACCTTCCTCGCCGGCATCCTGCGCTCGGTGCGCTTCGGCGCCAGCGACGCGCACGCCAGGGCGAACATGGTGCGCTTCAACTTCTTCAAGCAGCAGGGCGCGTTCACCCGCGATGAAAAGAGCGGCCGCTACCGCGTCGACTTCGACAAGATGACGGCGGCGATGAACGCGCTGTCGGCCAAGCTGCTGACCATCCAGGGCGACGGCGACTACGCGGCGGCGAAGCAGCTCACCGACCAGATGGGCGCGGTCGACGCCGAGCTGGCCGGCGATCTGAAGCGGCTCGACCAGGCGCACATCCCGGTCGACATCCGCTTCGAGCAGGGACTCGACGTGCTCGGCCTGGACAAACCCTGAGCGCGGACGGCCGTGGTGGGCGATGCGCGCGCCATGTACGGCACCATGCGCCGCGCCGTCGGTCCACCGACGACGGCGCGTAGACGGGCGGTCAGTGCGGCGCGAGGTCGCGCATCACCATGCGCAGGCTGCGCCCGTCGGCGAGCTTCAGCGCGAGCACGGTTCCCTCGTCCCGTGCATTGCTGGCCTGGCGCAGATCTTCGCTGCCGAGCGCAAGCACCGGCTTGCCGTCGACCGCCACGATCTCGTCGTCCTTGCGCAGTCCGGCTTCGGCCGCCGGGCCGCCGGGCACGACCCACCTCACCTTGAAGCGGTCGCGGTGCTGCGCATCGACCTTCGCCGCGCTCAGTCCGGCAGTGGCGAATCGACGCGGCGCTGGCCGGCTGCGCGGCAGCAGGGTCATCGACTGGCGGCGGTAGTCGACGTGCACGTTGAAGCGCGACAGCACGTCCTGGCCGATGTTGCCGGCCTCGGTCGGGTTGCCGGTGGCGCCGGCATCGGCACGGGTCAGCTGGGCCAGCGGGCTGCCGATCGCCGCGTCGCCCAGCTGTATCGAACGCACGTGCGCGATGTGCGAGAGGAAGGCCCCGCCGACGCCACCGGTGGGCTGCGGATAGCCCTTGGCGTAGTGTGCGAGTAGGCCTTCGCGCCCGGCCCACTGCGGAAACAGCAGCAGGTAGCCGGAGTTGCCGGTGTCGATGCCGAACACGCCGCGCTTGCCGTCGACGCTGGCGTCGACCGTCGGCATGTCGAAAGTGAAGCGCAGCGGCAACGTGTTGCCTTTCACTGCGGCCGGCGGCGCGCCCCGGTCGAACGGCTGCAGCACCAGTTGCCGGCGGTCGTAGTCGAAGGTCACCGCGAAACGCTCGAAGATCTCCAGGCCGAGGATGCCGGCGATCGGCGGCTTGTCGCCGCGCTCCGCAAACGTGTAGCCGTAGGGCATCACCAGGAAGGTCTGGTCGCGGATGTCCGCCCCGCCCATCGTCAGCCGGGCCACCCGGGTATAGGCCATGCTCATCGAACCCGGCCCGGAACCGGTGCTGACGCCCTTGCCCTGGCTGGCGAGGCCGAGCCGCTTCGCCGCATCGTCGGTAAGGATGGCGTGTCCACCGGTATCCAGGATGAAGGGCAGTGGGTCGCTGCCGTTGATGCTGGCCTCCACCAGCAGAGTGTTGCCCTGGAAATGCATCGATGCCGTGGTGCGTTTCGCGTCGCCTCGCATGGAAACGTCGTGGACGGCGGGGTCGGGACGCTTCAGGGCATCGCCCGGCAGTGCCGCCAGCGGCTGGTAGCGGTCGATCACGTCGGTGCTTTCACCGTCGGAGGTGCCGATCGCGGTGGCGGCCGAGTTCTCGATCCGGAACGGCAATTGCAGGCCTTCGACGGAGCGGTAGTCGGCATAGCGCTGGGTCATGATCAGGAACGAGCCGGGCCACACGACGCGGTCGAGCCGGTGCGTGGCCTTGTCGATCCACAGGGTCGCGGTGCGGCCGCCGCGCGGGGTTGCTTCCACGCGGGCGAAGCCATGTCCGTTTTCCGTTATGTCCGGCAGCGCGCGATAGCTGGCCGCGTCGCCAGCGGTGAGCGCGCCGAAGCGCTGCACCCAGCTTTCGGTAATCGCCATCGCCTTGGCCTCGGCAGAGTCGTAGGGATGAATCAGCCCCGACATGTCCTGGTGCCAGCGGCCTTGCGCATCGAGGCCGTCGGCGCGGGGATACACCGGATTGCGTGCGCGCACAGCGAAGTGGCCGCTGCGCAGGTCGACGGCCGCATGCATCGCGCCGGTCAGTCCGTCGCTGGTCTCCCGGCCGTCGGCGAGCAGGGCGCCGATGCCGTTCCAGCGCTCGCCGCCATGGGCCTGCCGCAGTTGCCGCAGGAGCGTGGCGGTACTGTCGTGGACCGGCGCGGCCGGCAAGGCGGCTGGCAGGAACAGCCCTGCCAGCAACAGCAGGCGAATACGCAATGACGGTGGGCGATTCGGCATGGGCGAGATCTCCGTGGGGTGTCGCATGCTGGCGTGGTGGCGCAAAAGCCGTCTAGGACGCGCTTGATCGATCAGGACGCGATTTGCAGACCCTGGCGGAAGTCACGCGGCGTCTGCCCGGTCATCCGCTTGAACACGCGAGCGAAATGGCTTTGGTCGGTGAAGCCGGCTTCGGCGGCCACCGCGGCGATCGAGCAGGCGCCCTCGGCCAGCGCCTTGCGGGCGATCCCGATGCGCAATCCGCGCTGGTATTCGCCCACCGAAACCCCCTGCGTCTGCTGGAAGCGGCGCGCCAGATGGGCCGGATGCACGCCGGCCAGCGCCGCCAGCTCCTGCAGCGATGGCGTGGCAAGCGGATCGTCGTGCAGGCGCTCCAGCACGCGCTTCAGCCAGCCCGGACGGTCCGGTGCATGGTCTTGCCGGCAGGCCTGCGCGACCAGTTCGAGCACGGCCGCATGCAACGCGAGCGCCGCTGCATCGTCGTTGGCGGCCAGTTCGTGCTCGAGCCGGCGCAGCAGCCGTTCGGCGCCGGGCAGCTGCAGCACGCGGTGCTCGCCGAGCAAGCGGCGCACGCCAGCGTCGGCAGCCAGTTCCGCTGACAGGAACATGCTCAGGCAGCGCGCGCCGTCGCCGGCGAAGCGGTTGGCATGGCGGTGGCCGTGCGGATGCACCAGCAGCAGGCCGTGGCGGCAGTCGGTATCGCGCCCGCCGCTGTGCTGGGTATAGCTGCCGGCGGCGACGAGGCAGAGGTAGGCGTCGTCGTGTTCGTGCCATGGCAGGGCCGAGTCGCCGGCATAGTTGGTCACCGACACGCGCAGGCCGCCGCTCGTGTGCAGCCGTTCGGGCGAGCCGAAGTTGGTGCGTTCCAGGCGTTGCATGAAGGTAGTTTACGGCCCTGTACCGTGGACGGATGTGCCAGCGGTAACGGGCTCGTCGCGCGTTGGGCCGTCAGAGGGGGCGGGCGCCGTCCAGATGATCCAGCGCCCAGTCGGCGACGGCCTGCGGATGTTCGAGGTGTAGGTGGTGGCCGCCTTCCAGGTGGCTGACGGCGATCCTCGCCACGCAATCGGCGCGGGCCTGCATCGGGGCGCCGGGCAGGTACGAGGTGGCCGGTTGCGCCAGCAGCAGGGCGGTGGGCACGGCAATGCCGCGCAGCAGCGCGTGCACTTGCGACTCGGCCAGGCGCACGGCGCTGGGGCGGGTCAGCCGCGGATCGCTGCGCCAGCGCCAGCCGCTGCCGGTTTCGATCAGCCCGCGCTCGACGATGGGGCGCGCCAGGTCGGCCGGCAGGCCGCTGACGATGCTGCGCGCGCTGATGGCTTGCTCGACAGCGCGGAAAACGCGCAGTGGTTTGCTGCTGTCGCTGCGCGTGGCCAGTGCGTCGCGAAAGCGTTGCAAGGTGTGCAAGCCATCGTCGCCGAGTGGACCAAGACCTTCGATCAGCAGCAGGCGCTCGATCCGGTCCGGCGCCGCGGCAGCGGTCAAGGCGGCAATGCCGGCGCCCAGCGAATGACCAAGCAGGGTGAGGCGATCCAGCTGCAAGGCCTCGATCGCCTCGAGTACCGCGCGTACGTAGTCGACATAGTGGTAGCTGGCGCCCGGTGGCAGATGATCTGCGTGGCCGTGGCCGGGCAGATCCAGCGCGATCACCCGATAGTGCGTGGCCAGCAGCGGCGCGAGCAAGGCAAAGCTGCCCGCATTGTCGAGCCAGCCGTGCAGCGCCAGCAGCGCTGGCGCGTCCTCGTCGCCCCATGTCAGCGCGCTCAGTGCCAGACGGGGCAGCTGGATGCGCCGCTCAGTCGGTGCGTGCACGTAGCTGCTGCGCGCGTTGGCGGGCATCGGCCTGGCGTTGTCGCGCAGCGTCCGCATCGTAATCGGCGGCGAACTCGGGCCAGCCCTGGGTATGGCGCAATACCAGCGCGGCGAGGCTGTCGACCTGCCCGGCACTGTCGTTCAATGCGGGGATGTAGCGCAGGTCGCCGCCACCGGCGGCGATGAAGAGCGCCCGGTTCTGCATCGCGATTTCCTCCAGCGTCTCCAGGCAGTCCACCGCGAATCCGGGGCAGGCGACGTCGAGCCGTTGCACACCTTCGGCGGCAAGCTTGCGCACGGTGGCGTCGGTATAGGGTTGCAGCCAGCGTTCGCGACCCACCCGCGACTGGAAGCTGATGATGGCCTGTTCCTCGCTCAGCCCCAGTCGCTCGCGCAGCAGGCGCGCCGTGGCGTGGCACTGGCAGAAATAGGGATCGCCGGCCAGCAGGTAGCGCTCGGGAATGCCATGGAATGACAGCAGCAGTTTGTCGCCGCGACCGTTCGCCTGCCACCAGTGTTCGATGCTGCTGGCGAGCGCTTCGATGTGGGCCGGGTCGTCGTGGTAGTCGTTGACGATGCGCAGCTCCGGCGGCCAGCGCAGGGTCTTGAGGGTGTCGGCAACGGCATCGATGACCGAGCCGGTGGAGGTGGCCGAATATTGCGGATACAGCGGCAGCACCAGCAGCCGGCGCACGCCATCGCGCTGCAACTGGGCAATCGTGTTTGCCACCGCCGGCTCCCCGTAGCGCATCGCCAGCGCCACACGGATCGGTCCGCCGGGACGTTGTCGGGCCAGTTCGCGCTGCAGCCCCTCGGCTACCGCCTCGCTGCCGAAACGCAGCGGCGAACCCTTGCTGGTCCAGACCTTGGCATAGGCCCGGGCCGAGCGGGGCGGGCGCACGCGCAGGATGACGCCGTGCAGGATCAACCACCACAGCCAGCGCGGGTATTCGATCACCCGGCGATCGCCGAGAAACTCGGCCAGGTACGGGCGCAGCGCCTTCGCCGTGGGCGCGGTCGGCGTGCCCAGATTGACCAGCAATACGGCTGCCTGAACGGGCTGAACGGAGGCCCCGTGGGAATAGCCGGCGAGGCCGGTATAGTGATCGCTGCGTGGCATGATGGCGTCGCGGTTGAACTCTAGCGGTGAAGTCTGCCACAAGCGTTGTGCGCCGCCCGTGCGTCGCCAGGCCCGCATCCCCCAACCTGAGTGGAGCTGTCCATGTTCAAGACACCACTGCGTCGTCTGTTGCTGATCGGTTTGGTGCTGCTGCTGCCGACCATGAGCGTGCACGCCGAGGATCCACCGCTGGTACGCGCCACGAACGCGGTGCGCGTACTGAACGACATCATGCAGGCGCCGGACAAGGCGATCCCGACGGACTTGCTGCGCGATGCCAGGGCGATCGCGGTGATCCCGGACATGATCAAGGCCGGTTTCATTTTCGGCGGCCGGCGCGGCGAAGGCCTGATCTCGATCAAGAGCCCGGACGGCACCTGGTCCAATCCCAGCTTCATCAGCATGACCGGCGGTAGCGTGGGTTTCCAGGCCGGGGTGTCCTCGACCGACGTGGTGCTGGTATTCCGCACCCAGCGCGGCGTGGATTCGATCGTGCGCGGCAAGTTCACCCTCGGCGCCGATGCGTCCGCCGCGGCTGGGCCGGTCGGCCGTACCGCCTCGGCGGCCACGGACGGGCAGCTGAAGGCCGAGATCTACTCCTATTCACGCACGCGTGGCTTGTTTGCCGGCGTGGCGATCGATGGCGCTGCGCTGCGCATCGACTACGACGCCAACGAGGCTGTGTACGGCGCCGGCATCACGCCGCGACGCATTTTTGAAGGTGGCGTGAGCAACGTGCCGACGCCGGTGGTCGAGTTTCGCGACCGGCTTGAGGAGTACACTTCGCGGTAATTGTCGTGAAGTGCCGGCGCGATCCGCGCCATGCTGATTCAGCTGGAATCCGGCTAGAGGTTGATTATGGGTTTTGACAGTTTCTGGCACTGGGCCATTCTGCTGGTCATCGTGCTGCTGGTGTTCGGTACCAAGAAGATCCGCAACCTCGGGCCGGATCTCGGTTCGGCGATCCGCGACTTCAAGAAAAGCCTCAGCGGCGACGACGAAGCCAAGCAGAAGGAAGAGGAAGCCAGGCGCAAGGCGGCCGAGCAACTGCGTGCCGATCCGCCACCGGCCGACCAGGCCACCACGCAGAGTCAGCGCGACTCCAGCGAACCCAAGTAAGCGCGCGGCGAGCGGAGCGCGGCGATGATCGAGATCAGTCTCGGCAAACTGGTACTGCTCGCCCTGATCGCGTTGATCGTGCTTGGCCCCGAAAAGCTGCCCGGCGCTGCCCGCACGGCCGGTGCGCTGCTGCGGCGCGTGCGCAGCGGCTGGGACAATGTGCGCGCCGAGGTCGAGCGCGAGCTGGAGATCGAGCAGATCAAGCGCACCGCGCGCGAGGCCGCCGCCCGCGCAGAAGCGGCCCAGAACGAAATGAAGGAAGGTCTGCAGCAGGTGCGCGAGCCGATCGAGCAGGTCGCTGCGGCCGCGATGACTGCGCCGGACGCCACGCCAGCCGCCGAATTCATCGACCAGGCCACGGACCCCGACGAGCCGGCCGACAGTCTCCAGGCCGAACTGCCGTTGGGCGAGCCCGCCGTGCTGTCCGGATCCAGCAGAAAGCTTCCGCATGACGACGCCTGAACCCGACGCACCCGAATCCGAAGATGTCGGCGACGCCCTGCAGCAAGGGTTGTTTTCGCACCTGCTGGAGTTGCGCACGCGCCTGCTCAAATCAGTGGCGGCGGTGGTGTTGGTGCTGCTGGCGCTGGTGCCGTTTGCCAACCGACTGTATTCCGAACTGGCCGCGCCACTGGTGGCACGCCTGCCGCAAGGCGCGCACCTGATCGCCACCGAGGTCACCAGCCCGTTCATCACGCCGTTGAAATTGGCCTTCTATACGGCTCTCTTCATCAGCATGCCGGTAATCCTGTATCAGCTGTGGGCATTTGTCAGCCCGGGCCTGTACAAGCACGAGAAGCGCCTGGCGCGTCCATTGCTGATCGCTGCGATGGGGCTGTTCTATCTGGGCTGCGCTTTCGCCTATTTCCTCGTGTTGCCGGCGGCGTTCCGCTTTCTCACGGCGGTGACGCCGGAGGGGGTGGAGATGATGACCGACATCACCCACTACCTCGATTTCGTGATGCTGATGTTCTTCGCGTTCGGCCTGTGCTTCGAGGTGCCGGTGGCGGTGGTGGTGCTGGCCGCGGTTGGCATCGTCGATCTCGACAAGCTGCGCAGCGGCCGGCGGTTCGCCATCGTCGGCGCATTCGCGATCGCCGCGGTGATCACCCCGCCGGACATCACCTCGATGCTGATGCTGGGCATCCCGATGTGCCTGCTCTATGAACTGGGCTTGCTGGCAGTCCGCTGGCTGGTGAAGCCAGGATCGCTGAGACGCGACGCGAGCTGATCATTCTTCGACACGGCCGGGTTCATTGTCGCCGGCGTCAGTACAGATCGATAGGATCGACATCCAGCGACCAGCGCACCCGTCGTGCCGACGGCAGCGCGGCCAGTGCCAGTTGCCATGAGCGAAGCATGCCGTGCAGCGCGCTGCGACTGGTCGCTTCCAGCAGCAACTGGCCGCGATGACGACCGGCGCGCAGCGGCATCGGTGCGGGCATCGGGCCGGCGATCTGAAATTGATCCGAACGCGGCAATCCGGCGTTTGCGGCAGCAAGAAACGCATCGACATGCTCGCGCTGTGAGGCGTCGGCGCGCAGCAGCACCTGGTGGCTGTACGGCGGTAGCTGGATCAGCCGGCGCTCGGCCAGCAGCTCGCGCGCGGCGGCCGCATAACCCTGGGCCAGCAGACTGCGCAGCAGCGGGTGTTCCGGCTGGTGGGTCTGCAGCACCACGCGCCCAGGCTTGCGCGCGCGGCCGGCGCGCCCGGCGACCTGTACCACCAGTTGCGCCAGCCGCTCGCC
>DHXA01000181.1:10061-14465 GCA_002413455.1 Rhodanobacter sp. UBA5168
GTCCTGCAGGGTGGCCAGCAATTGCTCGAACGCGTCGCGACGACGGGTGGTTTCGCGGTCCACGCGCAGCACCGGCACCTGCGGGAACTGTGCGATCAGCGCTTCCTCCAGCCGCTCGGTGCCCTGGCCCTGCGGCTTCAGGTCGGCGGCGCCGCAAGTGGGGCAGGCGACTGGCAGGCGTTGACGGTAGTCGCAGTGGTGGCAGATCAACTGGCGCCGGCCCGCGTGCAGGGTCAGCGGGCGATCGCAGCGCGGGCACCCGGCATGCCAGCCGCAGGCGTGGCACAGCAGCACCGGCGCGTAGCCGCGGCGGTTGCGGAATACCAGCGCCTGCTCCCCGCGCGCCACCGTCTCCGCCACCGCCCCCAGCAGCGCTGGCGACATGCCATGCTCCAGCCGTTGCGCACGCATGTCGATGATCTGCACCTGCGGTGGCCGGGTCGCGCCGGGCCGGGCACGCAGGTGCAGGGTGCGGTAGCGGTCCGCTTCAGCGTTCGCCAGCGATTCCAGTGACGGTGTGCCCGAACCCAGCAGTACCGGCACGCCCAACGCGCGGGCACGCACCAGGGCCAGGTCGCGGGCGTGGTAGCGGAAGCCTTCCTGCTGCTTGTAGGCGCTGTCGTGTTCCTCGTCGACGATGATCAGCCCAGCCTGCGGCAGCGGCGTGAATACCGCCGAGCGGGTGCCCAGGATCACCCGCGCACTGCCCGCGCGGGCGCGCAGCCAGGCGCGCGCACGGTCGCCCTCGGACAGGTTCGAATGCAGCACCTCGACGATCACCCCGAGCCGCTCGCGCAGGCGCCGCACGGTCTGCGGCGCCAGGCCGATCTCCGGTACCAGCAGCAGCGCCTGTTTGCCTTGCGCCAGTACCTGCTCGATCAATGCCAGATAAACCTCGGTCTTGCCGCTGCCGGTAACGCCATCGAGCAGGAACGGCTGGTACTGGCCGAGACTGGCGCCGACCGCGGCGACGGCTTGCTGCTGTTCGTCGCTGAGCTGGGGCGCCAGCGACGGGGGCAACGGACGGTGGAATGGCGGCCGTTCGCTGCGTTCGAGCAGGCCGGGGCCAGCCAGTCGACGGGCCGCTTCGCGCCAGCCGGGCAGACGCTCGGTCAGCTCCTGCGCGCTCAACGCGCGATCGGCCAGCAGTGCCAGCAGCGCCTTGCTGCCGCCGCGCCGGCTGCCGGCATCGTGGGCGCTGTGGCCGGCCTGGGTGAGCGACCAGTATTCGTCGCCGATGGGCGGCAACGGTTTCGCCTCGCGCAGGGCCAACGGCAACGCATTGGCGTACGCCTCGCCCGGCGCGCCAAGCCAGTAGTCGGCGGCCCAGGCCAGGGTGTGCATCAATTCCGCATCGAGCAGGGCCCCGTCGTCGAGCAGTCGCAGCACCTGCTTCAACCGGTTGCTACCGACCGCCGCCTCGGCGTCTATCGCCACCACCACGCCGACCATTCGGCCGCGGCCGAACGGGACCAGTACCCGGCTGCCCACGCATGCCTCACCGGCCGCGGGCGGCAGATAGTCGAACAGGGTCGGCAGGGGTACCGGCAGGGCGACACGGAGTACGGCGGGCATGGATTACCTCATGGCCGGCCAGTGTAACTGCGCCGCGATGGACCACGCACCGGCAGCCGCGACGCCGAACGGAGCCGCTTCACGAGTTGCGCGAACTTGCTGCCCAACTATCGAGAAATCAGGGGTAAGTGGCTATCCCCGGGAGGTTTTTACGCTTATCCACAAGAGCTGTGGATAAGTCTGTGGATGCAGCGGGGAAGGAGGCTTCCAAAGCGCGTTGTGACGCCTTTCACGACAGTCTGACGACGTTTTCGCCACGGGAAAAAAATATTTTCTTTCAACGACTTGTGAATTACACCCTATGGCAGTTCACATAATTGCCAAACAGCCGCCAGCTGCCTTGACAGGTTTATGACGCTGTGCAAAACCCGTCGTTGACGCTAGTCGGAACCGGTGTCAATGGGCCATTCCCAGGGCTGCTGCGACCAGCAGGGTGATCACCAGCAGCCAGTAATAGCACCAGCCGACAAACCAGAATTTCAGCAGGGTCATCGGCCAGCCTTGGCGGTAGACGCGCTTCTGCATGATCAGCAGGTAGATCGGCACCCAAAGTATCAGCGCTCCCTGCAACAGACCCAGCGCGTAGCCGGTCCAGGCGGCATGCGGCCGCAGCCAGGTCGACAGCATGCCGACCAGGGTGATCAGCAGCAGGCTGAGGAAGATGAACGCATGACTGTGCAGGGCAACGATCAGATGCTCCATGTACAGCCGCCGCCGGAAGACGTAGAACAGCTTCAGCAGAATCGCGAACACCGGAATCAGCACGAACATGGCCGGTGGCAGCGCGCCGAAAACCCCATTGATCATCCGTTGCTTGGCTTCGGCACTGGCCACCGGGTCGCCATGCTTGAAGGCTCGCCAATTCCGGAGCATCTGTTGGCGCAGCGCGGTAAGGCGCGCATTGACCACGTCCGGCAACCAGGCGATCTCGATGGGTTTCGACTCATCCCTGGATGCCTCGGGTGCGGCATCTCGCGGTTTCGCGTTGCCGGTGGCTTTCACCGCAGCGGCTGCCGGTGGCGCGGCGAGAGAGGCGGCCGGCATGGGCACCGCGCCGAGTGCAATCAAGCGTTGGTTGGCCTTCTGGCGCAGTTCCCGTGCGGCGATGTCGGTCTGGTCCAGCGCGATCTGCGGCAGCACGCCCGTATCGCGGGCGCTCTGCAGGCCGCTCAGTTCATCCTGCAGGGCCTTGCGCACTTCAGTCGGGGTGGCCGCATCGTCGAGCGCCTCGCTGCTCACGTGCACCAGTGGGTGATTCCTGGCGCTGGCTTTGGCGGTGATCTGGTCGATCGCCAGATGGAACACGAAGAACGACAGCAGACACAATACGAACATCAGCCGGAAGGGCGCGATGTAGCGCACCCGCCGGCCACCGAAGTATTCCATGGTGAGGAAGCCGGGCTTGAGCAGCAGCGGAGGCAGCGTATGCACGATGCGGCCGTCGATGTGCAGTACGGTTTCGATCGTTTCCTCGATCATCCCGTGCACCGGCTTGAGCACGCTGTGGATCGACTGCCCGCATTCGTGACAGAACTCGCCCTGCATCGACGCGCCGCAGTTGGCGCAATGCAATCCCTCGTAGCTGGTCAGCTGCTTCATCGCGGTTCCCGTCCGGTGCAGCGGGCGATCTTCGCACAGAGCTCCATGCAGCGGAGCGTGACGAATGGCTCAGGTAGAATGACCGGCCCTGGAGTCTGCTGTGTCGATGAAGCCTTTCCGTCCCGAGCGCGCACATCTGCTGCACGAGATGCGCGCCACCGTGCGCCTTGCGTTGCCGCTGATCTGCGCGCAGCTGGCGGCAGTCGGCAGCAACGTGATCGACGCAGTGCTGGCCGGCCACGTCAGCGCACACGTGCTGGGTGCGGTGGCGGTGGGCGCCAGCATCTGGTCGCTGGCGATCGTCAGCGGCATCGGCATGATGATGGCGGTGCCACCGTCCGTGGCGCAGCTCGACGGCGCCGGCCGGCGGCTGGAGGTCGGCGCGGTGTTTCGCCAGGCGTTGTGGCTGGCGCTGGGTATGGGTGTGGTCTTGTGGTTTGCGGTGCGTCACGCCGCGCCGCTGATCGACCTGATCGGGGTAACCCCGAGTCTGCGCCAGGACGTGCAGCGGTTCCTGCTGGCGATCAGCTGGGGCGCGCCGGCACTGACCTGCTATTTCGCGCTGCGCGGTTTGTCCGAAGGGCTGTCGCTGACCCGGCCTTCGATGTACTTCAGCCTCGGCGGGCTGGTGCTGCTGGTGCCGCTGGGCTACGTGCTGATGTTCGGCAAACTGGGTATTCCGCCGCAAGGTGCGCACGGCTGCGGCGTGGCGACCGCAATTGTGCTTTGGCTGGAGACGCTGGCCTTCGCCGTGTATGTGGTCTGCCGGCGCAACTATCGCGGGCTGGGTCTGTTCGATCACTTCGAATGGCCCGATCTGCGCCGGATAGGCGCGCTGGTGCACATCGGACTGCCGATGGCAGTGACCTTGCTGGCCGAGGCCGGATTGTTCGTGGCCACCGCGCTGATCATCGCCACGCTGGGCGAAGACGTGATCGCGAGCCACCAGGTGGCGATCAACATAGCTTCGCTGTTCTTCATGATCCCGCTCGGCCTGGCGATGGCGATCACCGTGCGCGTCGGCAACGCAGTGGGCCGTGGCGACGAGCGCGGCGTGCGCTATGCCGGCCTCTGTGGAATCGGCTTGACCCTGGTCACCCAGATGCTGTCGGCCGGCCTGATGCTGGGCCTGCCGCACGTCATCGCCAGGTTGTATACGCACGACCCGAAAGTGATCGAGCTGGCCGCGCAGCTGATCATGCTGGCGGGGTTGTTCCAGTTTTCCGACGG
>DHXA01000181.1:14750-17799 GCA_002413455.1 Rhodanobacter sp. UBA5168
GCGCGCGGCATGTGGATCGGCCTGATTGCCGGCCTGTCCGTGGCGGCGATGATGCTGTTCACCCGTTTCTGGCGCAGCGCATGGAAACAGCGCTGGCGCCGCGTTTCCATGACCGCGCCGGCTTGACCGGCTAGGCTTGACCCAATGATTTCGGAACCGCACGCATGACACCACCGCTCCCGCCTCGCCGCAACGGTTTCTGGGCCTTTCTGTGCACGCTCGGGCGCGGCTTCAACATGGCCCGGCTGGTGGTCATCAACTTGGTGTTCTTCGGCGTGCTGTTCGTGCTGTTGCTGCTGCTGACCGCCGGTGTGGCCGGCAGCCGGATGCAGCGCGCGCTGCAGAGCGACAGCGTGCTGGTGATCAAGCCGCAGGGCCAGCTGGTCGAGCAATACAGCATCGAACCGCTGCAGCGTGCGTTGGCCGGGTTGTCCGGCGAGACGCCCAGGCAGGTGCAACTGCGTGACCTGGTCGGTGCGATCGACGCGGCGGCGAAGGACAAGCGCATCACCCGCATCCTGCTGTTGCCGGACGAATTGCAGGGCGGTGGTTTTGCCGCGTTGCATGAGGTGGGCGCGGCGCTGGATCGTTTCCGTGCGGCGGGCAAACCGGTCATCGTGTGGGCGGTGAATCTGGATCAGGGCCAGTACTACCTCGCTGCACACGCCGATCGCCTGCTGGTGGATCCGCAGGGCGGGGTGATGCTTACCGGGCTGGCCAATTATCGACTGTTCTACAAGGACCTGCTCGACAAGCTTGGCGTCGATGTGCACTTGTTCCGTGTGGGCGAATTCAAGAGCGCAGCCGAGCCGTACATCCTCGATCACGCCTCAACCGAATCGAAGGAAGCCGACAGCTACTGGATGGGTGGCCTGTGGGACGGCTATCTCGGCGAAGTGGCTGCACTGCGCAAGCTTGACCCCGCCGTGCTGCGCGACGACATCGACAACCTGCCCGCGCACATCGCCAGCACCGGTGGCGACCTTGCACAGCTGGCGCTGAACCAGCACCTCGTCGACGGCTTGGCCACCCGCGCGGAGCTGATCGCGATGATGCGCAAGGAAGGCGTGCCGGCCGACCGCAAAGGCCACGGTTTCCGTCAGGTCGATCTGGGCCGGTATGCCGCCACCGTATCGAACGACGACCTGTTCGCGCCCGGCGTGGCGGTGGTAGTGGCCGAGGGAGAGATCAGTGGCGGCAAGCAGTCGCCCGGTTCGATCGGCGGCGAATCCACCGCGGCACTGATTCGCAGCGCGCGCGAGGACCGCAAGACCAAGGCGCTGGTGCTGCGGGTCAACTCTCCAGGCGGCGAAGTGTATGCAGCCGAACAGATCCGCCGCGAGATCGAGTTGACGCGCGCCGCGGGTATCCCGGTGGTGGTGTCGATGGGCGACGTGGCGGCCAGCGGTGGCTACTGGATCGCGATGAACGCGAACCGGATCTTTGCCGAGCCGAACACCATCACCGGCTCGATCGGCATCTTTGGCATGTACTACACGGTGCCCAGCACGCTGGCCAAGCTCGGCGTGCAGAGCGACGGCGTCGGTACCGGGCCGATGGCCGGCGCGTTCGACATTACCCGCCCCCTGGATCCGAAGGTTGGCGCGGTGATCCAGGCGATCATCAACAAGGGCTATCACGACTTCGTCGGCAACGTGGCCAAGGCGCGTGGCAAGAGCTACGAGTCGATCGATGCAATTGCCCAGGGCCGCGTATGGACCGGTCGGCAGGCGCTCGAACGCGGTCTGGTCGATCAGCTCGGCGGCCTCGATGCTGCCGTTGCCGACGCGGCCAGCCTGGCCAAGCTGGGCAAGGGCTATCCAGTGCGTTATGTGGAGACCCCGCAGGGTGGCCTCGAGCGGTTCCTTGGCGGCCTCAGCCAGAGCGCCAGCGTGCAGGTGATGCAATCCTGGGGCATTCGCCTGCCGAACTGGTTCGCCCGGTTGCCCACGCTGGCGC
Organism: Rhodanobacter sp. UBA5168; assembly: GCA_002413455.1. Lineage (GTDB taxonomy): Bacteria > Pseudomonadota > Gammaproteobacteria > Xanthomonadales > Rhodanobacteraceae > Rhodanobacter. The sequence continues at coordinate 16,710 of DHXA01000181.1, forward strand.
CGGAGTTGCAGCTGCTGCGCCATGCGAAGGCCGGCACACCCAACATTTATGCCGACTGCCTGTGCAGCCCGCGGTAGGCAGCGACTGAAGTGGCGGATCTAGGCTTGGCCGGAGCGCAGGGCAGGCGCCGCCGACCGTTACTGCTCCTGCGCCTCGATCTGCTTGCGCTGCTCGTCGGCCTGCTTGTCGACGACTTTCTGCACGTCCTTGGCGCGTTGTTCGCTCGCCTTCAGGGCGTCGAACGGGGTAGCCACATCAGCCGGCTTGGCCTTCGGCTCCGGCGGTTTGCCGGAGCACGCGCCGAGGGCAAGTGCACAGAGCAGCAGCGACAGTGACTTCATGGCGGTTCTCGCGCGGGATGTGAAGCGTCGAGTGTCCTGCCATGCACGCGCGCAGGCAAGCAAGCGCATTCAGCCTGTCGCGGCGAACTAGGCGTGACCGGAGCGACGCTTTAAGCTGCGCTCATGAACAGCCGCATTGATGCCTGGCAGCTGCAAGGCCACACCGCCCTGATCACCGGTGCCAGCAAGGGCATCGGTTACGCCACCGCGCGCGAACTGGCCGGCCTCGGTGCCGACCTGTTGCTGGTGGCTCGCGACGAGGATCATCTCGAACAGGTACGGGTGGAGCTGGCCGATGAGTTCTCCGACGTCGAGGTGCTGGCATTCGGCGCAGATCTGGCCGAGGCGGAGGAGCGGCTGGCGGTATTCGACTGGATCGCCGACCTGGGCGCGCCAGTGTCACTGCTGGTCAACAACGCCGGCGGCAACCAGCCCATGGCCACGCTGGACTACAACACCAGCGAGGTTCGCGCGATCTTCGAGCAGAACCTTTTTTCCGCGTTCGAGATGTGCCGGCTGGCGCATCCGCAGCTGGTGCAGCATGCGAACGCAGCGATCGTCAATGTGGGTTCGGTATCGGCCATCACGCATGTGCGCACCGGCTCGCCGTATGGCATGAGCAAGGCGGCATTGCATCAGCTGACCCGCAATCTGGCGGCGGAGTGGGCGGTGGACGGCATCCGCGTCAATGCGGTGGCGCCGTGGTACATCCGCACCCAGCGCTCGGAGCCGGCGCTGGCGGACGCCGA
>DHXA01000181.1:18050-19159 GCA_002413455.1 Rhodanobacter sp. UBA5168
GCGATCGCGTTTCTGTGCCTGCCGGCGGCCAGCTACATCACCGGCCAGGTGCTGGCGGTGGATGGCGGCTTTCTCAATTACGGTTTCTGAGCGGTCTCAGCAATTCGTCAGTTGCGCCCGCAATTCGTCGTCGCGACGCTGCAGTGGCGGGCGGTCGCTCTTGAATGCGCGCTGCAGTTTGCGGGCATTCTGCTCCTGTTGGTCGCGCAGCTCGTGGCAGATCTCCGGCACGCTCAGCGGCCGGCATTGATCCTGCACCCAGACGTAGTTGTTGGCGACCAGGCCCGAGGTGATGTGCCCGCGGTTCGCCTCCGGCGCCGAGATGCCTGGGCCTCCGCGCTGCCCGTATGCTTGCGACAGCGACGTGGGGAGTGCACCCAGCATGCCTAGCGGTGCCAGGAAGGGCTGTGGGTGACCGTTGCTGCTGACATAGGTGCTGCCGTCGACGGCGTGCAGGCAACGGTATAGCTGGACCAGCGGCGCGACGGGCGTTGGCGAAGGGATGGAAGATCCTCCGGTCGGGCGAGAGATCTCGTCCGGTTCGGTCGTCGCGCTGGCCGCGGACAAGGCAGTGGCCTGATTGTCTGGCAACTGCAGGGTTTGCTGTTGCTGCGTCTTTGCGCAAGGCGCGTCCTGATAGGTCACCGTGCCACCTGCACCGCGGCATTTGTAGACCGTGCCGGCAGCGGCGGGCCCGCTGAGGGCAATGAACAAAAGCAGGGCGGGCAGGCGACGCATGCGGCGGAGGCATCCTCAGAATTCGGCGACATGTTCCTCGGCGGCAAAGCCAAGCGTCACCGCGCCCTGGCCCACGTTGACCATGCCGGTAATACTCATCGGCGCTTCCATCAGTTCCACGCTGCACTCCGCGCACGCCGTCCGCAATTCGGCATAGCCCGGCAGGTGCGTCAGCACGGCCAGATCGCCGCCGTAACTGACGCAAACCATCGGCACCAGCAGACCGGCACGCACCCGTTGCGTGGCATAGCCGAACAGTGCTTCCGCGCCCTGTTCGAAGCCGCGCACCTTGCCGACCGGCCCGGTTTCCCCGCGGTAGCAGCGCAGCAATGGCTTGATGTCCAGCGCCGAACCCAGCATGGCGCTGAACA
>DHXA01000181.1:19346-27596 GCA_002413455.1 Rhodanobacter sp. UBA5168
CAACAAGCGTGAGCCGCTCACGGATCGCCGCCGGCGTCTCGTCTGCCGCGATCAGGCGGGCGGCTTCATAGATGGCCGGCGCCGCACCGGCGAAGATATTGCGGGTGTCGACGACCCGCATCATGAACGGGCCCGGGATGCCGGCCTGCTCGCGCACCTGGCGATAGTTCTTGAGGATCGCGAAGCTGGCGCGGTTGACGTGTTCGTTGATCGGGCTGCGGGTGGCAGTAATGGTCAGGCAGAACACGCAGTCCTGCTCCAGCACGAGCTTTTCCAGGAACAGCCTCTGTATCTCTTCCACCGGGCACGGTTCGGTTTCCGCCGAATGGCTGCGACTGCCGAGCCGGCGATCGATGAAGCGCTGGATCTCCGCCGGCTCGCGATCGTCCATGAAGACTTCGCTGTCCACCCGCACGGTGATCGGCATCACCGCGATGGCATGCTGCTGCAGGAACGCCTGCGGAAGATCGCAAGCCGCATCGATTGCCAGGCCCATCCGCATCACGTGATCCCCCGTCATGAATGGCAGGCGAAACATAGCACGCGGATGGTGCGACGCCCGCTGGACGGCGCTGTGGGACGGGGTATCAAGCGCGGAACTGGCGGGCCGCCGTGTCGGCCACCTAAGATGTCGAGACTTATCTGGCATCTCGCCGGCGTGGCGTCGCCGGTAACCCAATGCGAGCAAGACTTCGATGAAAAGCAAACGGGAAATCGTCTCCAACTGGCTGCCGCGGTACACCGGCACCCCGCTGGAGCAGTTCGGCGAACACATCCTGCTGACCAACTTCGGTCATTACGTGGAGCTGTTTGCGCAATGGCACGGGGTAGAGGTTCAGGGCCGCGATCGCCCGATGCCGAACGCCACCGCCGATGGCATCACTCTGATCAACTTCGGGATGGGCAGCCCCAACGCAGCGACCGTCATGGACCTGCTCGGTGCGATCGAGCCTAAGGCTGCGTTGTTCCTGGGCAAGTGCGGTGGCGTCAAGAAGAAAAACCAGCTCGGCGATCTGGTGCTGCCGATCGCGGCGATCCGCGGCGAAGGCACCAGCAACGACTACCTACCGCCGGAGGTGCCGGCGCTACCGGCGTTCCAGTTGCAGCGCGCGGTCTCCACCATGATCCGCGATCTCGGTCATGACTACTGGACCGGCACCGTGTACACCACCAATCGTCGCGTATGGGAACACGACGATACGTTCAAGGAATATTTGCGGCGCACCCGCTGCATGGCGGTGGACATGGAAACCGCCACCATCTTCGCCGCCGGTTTCGCCAACCGGATCCCCTGCGGCGCACTGCTGCTGGTGTCCGACCAACCGATGATTCCGGAAGGCGTGAAGACCGAGCTCAGCGACCGCAGCATCACCTCGCAGTTTGTCGAGGCGCATATCAAGATCGGCATCGAAGCGCTCAAGCTGGTGCGGCGCAATGGGCGCAGCGTGAAGCATCTGCGGTTTGAGGGAGAGGTCGAGAGTGATTGACTTGCACGAGAACGGAGCATCTAAGAGGGAATGCCGAGCCAGCGTCATAGCGCGCGTGCGGTGCTTGTGACTGAAGGTGACAAAAAAAATAGCCCCCGCATTGCGGGGGCTATTCTTCATCCTTGCAACTCACGAATCAGGTAAGCCTGATCCAGGCTGGCCTCAGAAGTCGTACGTGACGCCGAAACGCACATAACGCGGCGACTGTGCGGTGTACGGACGCAGGTAGCTGACGTTCAGACCATCAATGGCGCCACCGTTGTCCGGATCGGGTGCGGAGTTGCCGTAGATGGCATAAGTCTGCGTGGTCTTCTGCTGATTGAGCACGTTGTAGACGAACACGTTGAAGGCCAACTTTTTATCAGCCCATTCCGGACGGTACTCGCCACCCAGGCTGAGGGTGTAAGTCCAGGGGTTATGCGTCTTGCCCGGCGACCATGGCGAACCATTGCAGAAATGGTGATAGTCACCATAACCCAGACCCGGGTAGGTCTGGCCGGCACCGTAGGCACCCAGACAGGTGCGTGGCGAACCGGACAACACTGCCAGATTGCCCGACACCATCCATTCTGGGGTCAGCTGATACGAACCGAAGGCTTTGAGCTGGTGCCGGCGATCGTTGCTCAGGTCGCCATTGGCATAATCCATCACCGCGGCGTAATCCCAATCCACCGTGGCCGATACATCGGTCTGGCCGATATCTGAACGCACCTGACCTTCGCTGTTGCCGTAGCTCTTCGAGTACAAATAGTCGATCTTGCCGAACCACTTGCCGTCGAACGGATGCTCCAAGTACATATCCAGACCGTAGTACTTGCGCTTCAGCGTGGTATTGAAGTGGAAGTCATTCTTCCAATCCATCGCCACGTTGTAATAACCACCACCGATCTTCGGAATCTCGAAGATGTTGGTGGCGCCCGGGTTGATCAGGTAGCTGCCCTGGATCGTGCCGATGGTGGCGGGATCGATGCCCATGGCTGCCATCTTGGCGGCGATGGACGGGGAGTCACCGATGTCATCGATCGCGTTGCGCAGGTTGCGATACGTGGCCTTGGCACCGTACACCCACGAATCGCCCAGCTTCTTGTCGAAACCGAGGATGTACTCGTCCTGGTACTCGGATTTCAGGTTGGTCACCGCCGCCGTCTTCGGATCGCGCGGGATGCCGTATTCCAGGTTGGCCGAAATCGGGCCGCCCGTGCTGGTCTGGATCGGCGTCAGGCCGGTCGGATTGCCGTTAGCATCGACGCCGGTGTAGGTGAAATACTCGCGGGTATACAGTGAGGCACCCGCGGAGCGTTGCGCGACGCTGGCGGGCATTGCCAGATAGTAGCGACCGGCATTGCCGTAGACCTTGAAGCTGGAGTCGCCGTTGACATCCCAGCTGAAGCCGACGCGCGGCGCCCACTGCGGACTGGTCAGACGCAGGTAAGGCACACCGACGCCGTTGTAGTTGGTGAACTGGTCGTTGCGCAGACCGGCCTTGACCAACCAGCGATCGTTGATCTGCCAAGAGTCCTGGATGTATTGCGCATGCTGGTTGACTCGCACCGACGCGCTGGCGCTCTGGATGTAGCGTGCCACGTAGTAGCCGTTTGATCCGGTACCCGGGGCCTGTACCCAGGGATTCGACGGCCAATCCGCACCCGTGGCCGGACCACCGATGATGTAGGTGTTGGCTGCACCTTTGTCGTACTCCCAAGCGTAGCCAGGACCGCCCATCACCACGCCGTCGTCCGTATCCGCCACATTCTGGTTATCAATACCACCAGTGATGGTGTGATCGCCCAGCTTGTAGCTCAGATCGACGCGCAGGTTGGTCGTGTGCGTCTGGTGTTTCGGATCAGCGATCTGGATGACGGTCTGGTTGTTCCGGATGGTAGTCCCGCCATTGGCCGCAGGATTTTGATTTTCAGGTGTAAACAGGTACGGATTGGTCGGGTCGTAACCGGGCGTGTTGCTGTACAGCGTACCCGTCATCTTGCCGTACATGGCTGTGAGGGTCAGGTCATCGGTGATGTAGCTGGTGAACTTGCCCGAAAACAGGTCTTGCGCGACCTTGGTCGAGGTGTCGAAGCTGTTGAAGCCGGTGTCCTGGTGTGTGTCCGGATCCCAGGAATTGATCGTGCCCTGATATGACGACTTGTCGGAGGCACCGGTCAGCTCGAGGATATTGCTGTCGGTGATGTTCCAGTCCAGCTTGGTGTACCACTTCGGGTTATCGTAACGCGAGTGGGTGTCCATGTTCGTGGTGGCAACGCCGCCGCGCGGGGAATTGAAGCCGCCGTGGCCTTCCACGCGCTCAGCTTCGACCGCAGCGAAAAGGAACAGTTTGTCCTGGATCAGCGGGCCGCCGACATAGGCATCCACCGTGGTCGTCCACGACTTGTTGTCCTTTCGGTACTGGCGAAGCGCGCCCTGCGAACCTGCCTTGTCCGGATTCAAGTCGGCGCGTGAATTCACGTAATAGAAGTTCCGCGGATCGCTCTGCAGATCGGTCGGGGTCCACTGGATGGCGGCACCGAAATGCCACTCATTGGTACCACGCTTACCGATTTGACTGATCACGCCACCGTCGGAGCGACCGTAAGCAGCATCGTAACCGCCGGTCAGAATTTCCTGCTGGTCAATGGCGCCGTAGGGCAGTGTCAGACCACCGAACCCGCTGATCGGATCGGTGGTGTTGAAGCCGTTGAGGTAATAGGCGTTCTCCGTCACCGAAGAGCCGCCAAACGAAATCACCGCCTGACCCTTGGCATTGGTGAACAGGCCGGAGCCCGAAACCACACCCGGTGCCAGCAATGCAATCGCTTCGGCACTGCGGGCAATCGGCAGCTTCGCCAGCTGTTCAGACGTGATGACCGTACGGGAATCGACCGCACTGACGTCGATGGTCGGCAGGGCATTGGCCTGCACCGTCACCGCGGACAGGTTCTGGGCGTTCGGGGCACCGAAGGAAACCTCGGTACCGGAACCCACACGCAGTGTGACGTTCGAGCGCGAATCGACGGCTTGGCCGTCCTGCTGCAGGGTGACGGTGTAGTCGCCCAGGGGCAGCGAGTTCACCGCGTAGTGACCGGTCGAATCCACCACGACCTGGCGACTGACGCCGGAGGTGCTCTTGACCAGCACGGAATCACCGGCCTTTGCCTGCCCGAAAATGCTACCGGTCGTGGCCTGAGCGTAGACCGCTCCGGTCATGCCGAATCCAATGGCAATGGCAAACGCCATCGCGGTACGACGTCCCAGTGCCTTGCTGGAGACAGGCTTTTGTAAAGTGGACTTCATTAACTCACCCTCCGTTGAGTGGTTGGGTGCCGTGTACACGGCACCCTCCCCAAATACGCAGCCAAATGAAAAGGCTGCAAACTGATTTATTCACTTGTTTCCGAAGATGTCTGCCTTACCCATGGACGTGGACATTTCAACTCCGCACCCCGCACCTCGGGGGCAACGTTAGGTTTGCCCGATAGAACGGCAGCTCACGAAGGGGATCATCGTCAATCTTCGTCCAGACAAGTTACGACGCCCGAAAACGTTACGCAACAGTTATGAAATTAGTAATAAAACGCTTAGGATTTAATTGGCTCGATTTTTGCTTAAACGTAATAAATTGTGAATTAAGCGCCAAGTTGTCGAACATCGCAAGAATTAACGAAATGATTTGTTAAGCAAGGGTCTTTTTGCCAGCATATATCGCAATAAATCACGAATTGACGTAAAAAGAGTCGATGCTGCTTTTAAATTATTAATGGTTTGTGAACAATTGGCAGCACAGCGCCCATAAAAAACGCCCGCGAAGCGGGCGTCTGGATGTTTGTGGCAAAAGGTTCATCAATAGCGCGGCACGCCGGGATCCACCTCGCGAGCCCATGCGTCCATGCCGCCTTCCACATTGTGCAGGTTGCTGAAGCCGTGGGCGGCGAAGCGTTCGGCCATGGCGCGGCTGGATACGCCGTGATGGCAGATGAACGCGAGCGGGGTGTCTTTGGGCAGGCCGGCGAGGCTTTCGTAACCCTCATCTTCCAGCACGCGCGCCTGCGCCAGCGGCGCGGCCTGGGCGCGACCATGGGCGGGGCGCACGTCGATCAGGGTGATGTCGTTCGCGGCAAGCCGCGCCTGCAGCTCCTGCACGCTAAGCGACTTGATCTCCTGCGCGCCGGGAAACTTCAGGCTCAGTCCTTCACCCTGCACAGTCGATACCCAGTCGATCACGATGCCCTTGGCACGCTGTGCACTGGCCGGATCGAAATGGACGTCCAGGCCATTGGCGTGCGCCACGATGTCATGCTCGCCAGCCGGAGCCAGCTGGAAACCGGCGCTGTGATCGGGGCCGATCTCCAGGTGCAGGGCCACCCCTTGCGCATTCGCGGTGCCCTGGCGGATCGCCTCGGCGGCCGCGTCGGTGATGGTGATTCGCGGTGGTGTGCGATCCGGGGCGTTTGCGCCGAACAAGGTGTGCAGTTCGCCGCTGCCGTACATCTGGCGGATGATGTCCGCACCGCCGACCAGCTCGCCTTCCACATACAGCTGGGGAATCGTCGGCCAGTCGCCATAGGCCTTGATGCCGTCGCGGAGTTCCGGATCGTCCAGCACATTGACTGTGTGGTACTCGGGCAGCAACTCGTTGAGTGTGTTGGTGGCGGCTGCGGAGAAGCCGCACATGGGTTGCTGACGATCACCCTTCATGAACAGCACCACGCGGTGGTCCTTAAGCAGGGTTTCGATACGTTCGCGGGTGGTGGTGTCGAGGGACATGGAGGACTCCGGCAAAGAAGACAATGATACGCCGCCCCGATATGCGGTGGCCTGAGGCGGCCTTCAAGTCGCCCAGCCCAGGCGACGCAATGTTCATGATTGGCCCGCCGCGCGGTGGCGGACGGGCAGATCGCTCAACGCAACGCGACGCGGACCATCGGCTCGATCGCCGCCACCCACAACGCGTATTGCGCCGCGGACGGATGCAGGCCATCGTCGGCAACAAGTTCCGGATGCGCGCGCGAGATACCGGTGATATCGACGAAACGGGCGCCGCTGCGGCGGGTCTCGTCGCGGGCGATTGCGTTGTAGGCATCCAGTTCGGTGGCGATGCGCGCGCGATCGCGGTCCTGCTCCAGGGCAAACCGGGTGACGCCCCAGTCGGGGATCGACACCACCACCACATGCGCTGCATGGCTGCCGGCCAGCATGATCGCGCGGGCCAGAAGGGTGGCGAACTGCTGGCGGTAGTCGCTGGCCGTACGGCCGCGATACTGGTTGTTCACGCCAATCTGCAGGGTGACAAGGCCGTACACCGGCGCCAGTGACGCCGCGTCCATGCCTTGCGCCAGCTCGTCGGTGGTCCAGCCGGTGGTGGCGACGATGCGCGGATCGTCGATCACCACGCCGGCGCTGCGCAGCCGCTGCACCAGCCCGGCCGGCCAGCGTTCGTGCGCGGCGACCGCTTCGCCGATGGTGTAGGAGTCACCCAGGGCGAGATAATGCAGGGTGGGGGTGGCGGAGATCATCGAGGGCTCAAGCCACGGCGGCCGCGGGAGCTTGAGCATGTTCCCGCGCCATCTTCGCGAGCACCCGTTCGATCCGCACGAAGACTTCATGCAGTTGCACCGGCGGCGGCAGCAGGGTCAGCCGGAAGTGACGGCTGCGCGGCACGTTGAAGCTGCTGCCGGGCACCACCAGGACCGATTCTTCTTCCAGCAGGCGCAATGCGAAGGCCTCATCGTCGAAGCTGCCGATGCGGTCGGCGCGCACCTGCGGGAACGCGTATAACGCGCCGTCGGGTGCGACCAGTTCCAGATAGTCGCTGGCGGCCACACCTTGCAGCACGGCGCTCCGCGCCTCATGCAGGCGACCGCCCGGCGCAGTCAGTGCGCCGATCGTGGCCGCACCCTGCAGGGCCGGCGGCACTGCCCATTGCGCGGTCACGTTCGCGCACAGCCGCAACGCGGCAAGCAGTTGCAGCGCATCACGGTAGGCTGCCGTATATGCGGGGTCGCCCGACAGGCTCATCCAGCCCACCCGGTAGCCACAGGCGCGATGCACCTTGGAAAGGCCGCCGAAGCTGAGACAAGGCACTTCGCCAGCCACCTCGGCCAGCGGCTGGAACGTGGCGCCGTCGTAGAGAATCTCGTCGTAGATCTCGTCGGCGAGCAGCAACAGCCGGTGCCGCGCCGCGATCGCCACCAGTTGCGCAAGCAGTGCGCGCGGATACACAGCGCCGGTCGGATTGTTCGGATTGATCAGCACCAGGGCGCGGGTGCGCGGCGTGATCAGTGCCTCGATCTCGTCCGGATCAGGCAGATGGCTATTGCCGGCGAGGCAGCGGTAGTAGCGGGGCTGACCACCGTTGAGGATCGTCGCCGCGCTCCACAACGGGTAGTCGGGGCTGGGCAACAGTACCTCGTCGCCCGGATGCAGCAGTGCGCGCAGGCTGAGATCGATCAGTTCGCTGACACCGTTGCCGATGAAGATGCGCTCGGGTTCCACCGCCAGGGCGCCGCGCGCGCGCTGCTGCGTCGCGATCGCCTCGCGGGCCAGTTCCAGCCCCTGTTCGTGGCCGTAGGCTTCGCTGTCATGCAGGTGGCTGGCGATCGCCTCGCGCAGGTGCGCCGGTGCCTCGAAGCCGTAGCGGCCGGGGTTGCCGATGTTGAGCTTGATGATGTCGAGGCCGGCGGCCTCCAGCTCGCGCGCGCGCCGGGTCAGCGCGCCGCGGATTTCATAGCGCACGTCCGCGAGGTGCGCACTGGGTATGATCGAAGCCAAC
>DHXA01000181.1:27850-30607 GCA_002413455.1 Rhodanobacter sp. UBA5168
TGCAGCGCGAGCACCGGCCGGGGCGGAATCCGGTTCACCGGCGGGCAACCTCCGGGCAGGGCATAATCGCCGAACCGTACAGACAGACCTTCGCCATGAGTGATGCCGAAACGATCGAGCGCCTGCGGCATATCGGCTGGCGCGGCGACGTATTGCCAGCGGCTGGCTTGCGCCTCGCGCGAGTGGTTGCCCAGCATCGCGCCGGCTACGAACTGCATGACGGCGAAACCCTGTTCGGCGCACAACCGGACGGACGCTTTCTCAAGCGCGGCATCGATCCCGGCGAGCGGCCGGTCGTCGGCGATTTCGTCGAAGTGGAAAGCGGCACGCCGCCGCATATCGTTACCGTGGCGTCACGGCGCACGATGTTGTCGCGGGCTGCGGCGGGCGAGCGCTACGAGCGCCAGCTGATCGCCACCAATATCGACTATGTGCTGGTGCTGACCGGACTGGATGGCGACTTCAATCCGGCGCGGATCGAGCGCTACCTGTCGCTGACCGAGGATTCCGGCGCGCAGCCGGTGGTGCTGCTGAGCAAGCTGGATACGCGCGAGGACGCGGCCGAACCGATCGCAGCACTGCGTGCGCGGCTGCCCGATGCCACGCCGATCCATGCGCTGAACTGCAAGGACCCGGCCAGCGTGGCGCTGCTGGCGCAATACCTGCAACCGGGCGACAGTGCGGTGCTGGTCGGCTCGTCCGGCGCCGGCAAATCCACGCTGACCAATACCTTGCTCGGCACCGCGACGATGGCCACCGCCGAAGTGCGCAGCCACGACAGCCGCGGTCGCCACACCACCACCCATCGCGCCTTGCTGCAACTACCCAGCGGCGGCTGCCTGATCGACACGCCCGGCATGCGCGAGCTGAAACTCACCGGTGAAGAAAACCTCGACCTGTTCGCCGATATCGAGGTGCTTGCCGAGCAATGCCGCTTCGCCGATTGCGGCCATGGCAGCGAGCCGGGTTGCGCGATACAGGTGGCGCTCGACAATGGCGAGCTGGCGCCCGGCCGCTGGCGCAATTATCTCAAGCTGCACGACGAGCGCGAGGAACAGGCGGCGACGCTGGAGGCGCGGCTTCGCCGGCAGCGCGGCGGCCGACCGATCGAACGGCCGCACGGGCATCGCGGGCAACGCGAGCGCGACTGATTTCGACACCCGTGCATGCGCACGGCACGCCGCAAAGCATCTAGTATCCGGACATCGTTGTTGCGGAGCGCAGGCATGCGTCGGCTGTCGTCGTCGTCCACGTTTTTCTACAAGCGGGTCTTCCCCATCCTTTGGTTCGGCTTTCTGCTGATCTTTTTCGCCATTCAGCTGTGGGCCACGCAGCACGCCGGGGTAGTGGTCCAGCCGCCGGAGTTCGTGCCGTTTCTGCTGATGCCGCTGCTGATGGCCGGCGTGGGTTTCTTCATATTCCGCAAGCTGATCCGCGATCTCGTCGACGAGGTCTGGCTCGACGGCGACTGGCTGGTCGTGAAGGACCGCGACGAGCAGCGGCGGGTCGCGCTGAGCGACGTGATGAACGTCAATGCCACCACCCTGACCAACCCGCGGCGCATCACCGTGATGCTGCGGACCGATTCGCGTCATGGCCGCAGCTTCAGCTTCATGCCGGCCAGCCCGCGCGGGTTTCTGAGCGCCTTCAAACCGGACCCGATCGCGCTGGAGCTGATCGAGCGCGTCGATGCGCTGCGGGGGACCGCCCGATGAGTGCGCCCGGCCACGTCATCGCGCCCGGACTGCAGCGTTACGCGGCGCTCGACCAGCGGTTGCTGGCGGCGGTGCGCGGCATTCAGATCCTGTCCACCGTGGCGTGGCCGGCGTCGCTGGAAAGTCAGATGATCGAGGCCTATAGCAAGGGCCGGTTCGCGTTGCCCGAAGTGGTTTACGCGCGGCCGGATCTGGCCGCGGCGAGCGCCGAACTGGCGGCGATCGAAGCCGCCGCGGGCGGCAGCGACCCGCACGACATCGATCCGCTCGGCGACTACCTGCGCCGCACTGCCGAGTCGTGGCGGATCGCCGCCGAGATGCTGGAGTCGGTCGGTACCGCCGGCTTCACCGCACCGTCGATCGCGTTGTATGGACGTCCGGACGATTCGATCCCCGGCAGCCAGCGCAGCAACCTCGATGCGGCGCACTACTTCGTCGAGCTGTCCGACGAGCTCGGTGCCGATCTGCTGGCCGACGACAGCAACGTGAACATTCCCGCCGACGTGCTGCGCGCTGACCTGGCCGGCACGCTGGATGCGTTCTTCGGCGCCGGCACGATCAGCGTCGAGGTGGACGCCGAACTTACCGCCAAGGCCGCCGCCGGCGCCACCCGCATCCGCCTGCGCGGCGGCGCCAGCTTCAGCGAATACGACCGCCATCAATTGCTGGCGCACGAGGCATTCGTGCATTCGCTGACTGCTTTGAATGGACGGCGGCAGCCGCTGCTGACTTCGCTGGCGCGTACGTCGCCGCGGGTCACCGCCACCCAGGAAGGCCTGGCCGTGTTTGCCGAGTTGATGTCCGGCGCGATCGACATCACCCGGCTCAAGCGGATCAGCCTGCGCATCCTGGCGATCGACATGGCGCTCAACGGCGCCGACTTCGTCGAGGTCTACCAATACTTCAGCGCTTGCGGGCAGAGCACGGCGGATAGTTTCCACTCGGCGCAGCGGGTGTTCCGCGGCGTGCCACTGACCGGCGGTGCAGCGTTCGCCAAGGACAATGTGTACCTGTCCGGCCTGCTCACCGTGCACACGTTTTT
>DHXA01000175.1:0-2996 GCA_002413455.1 Rhodanobacter sp. UBA5168
CTAGCGCATTTTTCACAGGGCCTGATCCAAGCTGCCGACAGGACAGCCCAAGGAGAACGCCAGTGATCGCACTGATTGAAGGATTGCCTGCCGGCACGCTGGGCTTTCGCGCCCACGGTCAGGTCACCGCTTCCGATTACGAAAACGTGATCGTGCCGGATGTCGAGGCGGCGTTCGCGCTCCATCGCAAGCTGCGTTTGCTGTATGTCACCGCCGATGACTTTACCGGCTTCGACCCCGGCGCCATGTGGGACGACGCCAAGCTGGGCATGCGTCATTTCAGCAGCTGGGAGCGGATTGCCCTGGTTACCGATGTCGGCTGGCTGCGCACGGCCGCCATGGCATTCGGCTTCGCCGTACCTGCGCAGTTCCGGCTGTTCCATGGGCCCGAGCTGGCCGAGGCGACGCAGTGGGTGACCGGGAACCAGCCCGCATAGCACGCGCCCGATCGCGAGCACTTGCCAAGACCGGAGCAATCTGCTCCAGTTGGACCATGCACCCCATCACCGCCAGCTCCCTGAACCTCACCGCGCCTGTTGCGCGGGGCTTCTCGCCGGGCGGCAACAATAATCGCGCGAACAACAATAACGCCAACTTCCGGCGGGTCCGCGCGTAGCACCAAGTCTCCACGAAACCATACGCGACGAAGGCCCGCCCAGTGCGGGCCTTCGGCTTTTTGTTTTACGCGAATCCGTTCGCGACCCGCAAACCGGCCATTCGTGGCCAGACCATTCAACAAAGCCGGTACCAACCCATAGGACAGCGACCATGTGTGCGATCTTCGGAATGTTCGACCTGCAGCCGGGCGATGATCTGGCCGCGCTGCGCCGACTGGCGCTTGAGCTTTCACAGCGCCAGCGACATCGCGGACCGGACTGGAGCGGCGTGTTCGTCGATGCCGGCGTGATCCTGGTGCATGAGCGGTTGGCCATCGTCGATCCGGCCAGCGGCGCGCAGCCACTGCGCTCGCGCGATGGCGCATTGGCGCTGGCAGTGAATGGCGAGATCTACAACCATCGCGAACTTCGCGGCGCCAGCACGTACGACTTCACCACGGGCTCGGATTGCGAGGTGATCAATGCGGTGTATCGCGAGCACGGCGCCGACGAATTTATCGAGCATGGCCTCGTCAAGCTCAACGGCATCTTCGCTTTCGCGCTGTGGGACGGTGCCGCGCAGCGCTATCTGATCGCCCGCGATCCGATCGGCGTCTGCCCACTGTACTGGGGGCACGATGCACACGGGCGGTTGTGCGTGGCTTCGGAGATGAAGGCGCTGGTCGGCGTATGTGCCGACGTGGCGCCGTTCCCGCCGGGGCATGCATACGACAGCGCAAGCGGCGAGTTGCGGCGCTATTACGACAAGCCCTGGCGCGACTACGCCCACACACGTGGACACGACGTTGCCGCGCCCGCCTTGCGGCAGGCATTCGAGCAGGCCGTGCATCGCCAACTGATGACCGACGTGCCGTATGGCGTATTGCTTTCCGGCGGCCTGGATTCGTCGCTGGTCGCTGCGTGCGCTGCGCAGTTTGCACGCGAACGCATCGAGGACGACGACCGCAGCGAGGCATGGTGGCCACGCCTGCATTCGTTCGCGATCGGCCTGGACGGCTCGCCGGATCTGGCCGCCGCGCAGATCGCCGCCGACGCATTGGGCACCGTGCATCACAGCTTCGTCTACACATTCTGGGAGGGGCTCGATGCGCTGCCGGAAGTGATCCGCCACATAGAGACCTACGACGTCACCACCATCCGCGCCGCCACACCGATGTACCTGCTGGCGAGGCGTATCAAGGCGATGGGGGTGAAGATGGTGCTGTCCGGCGAAGGTTCGGATGAGCTGTTTGGTGGCTATCTGTACTTCCACAAGGCGCCGTCGGCCGAGGCGTTCCACGAGGAAACCGTGCGCAAACTCGATGCGTTGCACAGCTACGATTGCCTGCGCGCGAACAAGGCGATGATGGCCTGGGGCGTCGAAGCCCGCGTGCCATTTCTCGATCTCGAATTCATCGATGTCGCCATGGGCCTGGACGCGCAGCACAAGATGGCGGGGCAGGGACGCATCGAGAAGGCGGTGCTGCGCGAGGCGTTCGCCGGCGTACTGCCGGATGCGATCCTGTGGCGGCAGAAGGAGCAGTTCAGCGATGGCGTCGGCTACGGTTGGATCGACGGGCTGAAAGCGCACGCCGCACAGGCCGTCAGCGATCGCGAATTTGCCGCTGCCGCCGCCCGCTATCCGTTCAACGCGCCCGCCACCAAGGAGGCGTATTTCTATCGACGCATCTTCGAGCAGCACTTCCCCGGCGAGGCCTGCGCGGCAACGGTACCAGGCGGCAAGTCGATCGCCTGTTCATCGCCGGCCGCCTTGGCGTGGGATCCGGCATTTGCCCATGCAGCCGATCCTTCGGGACGAGCGGTCAAGGGGGTGCACCAGCAAGCGCTGGCCTGAGCGGTTCAGCGAAGCTGCCGAGACGGACTTCAGCACCGTGCCAGTACGTCCGCGCGGGGGCGTCTGTTATTCTAGACAGCTTGCATCCAGGCTTGATACCAACATGATCGAGACCAATCCCATCCTTGCGCAGATCGCCGACCTTCGTGGCCGGGTCGAGTCGCTTAGGGGGTATCTTTGACTACGCTACAAAAAGCGAACGTCTGGAAGAAGTAACCCGCGAACTGGAAAATCCCAACGTCTGGGACGATCCCGCACGTGCGCAGGAGCTGGGCCGCGAGCGCGCCCGCCTGCATACCATCGTCAACGGCATCGACACGCTGACCGCGGGCCTGACCGACGCCGGCGACTTGCTGGAGATGGCGGTCGCCGATAGTGACGAAGACACCGCCAACGCGGTGATCGGCGATCTGGCCAAGCTCGAGGCGCAGGTCGGCAAGCTGGAATTCCAGCGCATGTTCTCCGGCAAGATGGACGCCACCAACGCGTTCGTCGACATCCAGGCCGGCGCCGGCGGCACCGAGGCGCAGGACTGGGCCGAGATG
>DHXA01000175.1:3197-3732 GCA_002413455.1 Rhodanobacter sp. UBA5168
TGCTGCGCATGTACCTGCGCTGGTGCGAATCGCGCGGGTGGAAGACCGAATTGATGGAAGTCAGCGGCGGCGACGTGGCCGGCATCAAGTCCGCCACATTTCGCGTGGAAGGCGACTACGCCTACGGCTGGCTGAAGACCGAGATCGGCGTGCATCGGCTGGTGCGCAAGAGTCCGTTCGATTCGGACAATCGCCGGCATACCAGCTTCACCTCCGTTTTCGTGTCGCCCGAAGTCGATGACGACATCGACATCGAGATCAATCCGGCTGACCTGCGTACCGACGTCTACCGCTCGTCCGGTGCCGGCGGCCAGCACGTCAACAAGACCGAGTCGGCGGTGCGTATCACGCATATCCCGACCAATACGGTCGTGGCCTGCCAGACTGGCCGCAGCCAGCACGCGAACCGCGACACTGCGATGAAGATGCTGGCCGCGAAGCTGTACGAACTGGAAGTGCAGAAACGCAATGTCGAGCGCGATGCATTGGAAGCGACCAAGTCCGATATCGGCTGGGGCAGCCAGATCCGCAACTA
>DHXA01000175.1:3989-26694 GCA_002413455.1 Rhodanobacter sp. UBA5168
GACGAATTCATCGAGGCCAGCCTGAAATCCGGCCTTGAGGCGGGTTCGAAACGCAGCGATGCGTGAGTACTGATCCGTTGAATCGGTTCGATCACCTGCAAGGAGCCACAGCATGAACAGCAAGAATATCTGCGGAATCCTTTTCGCATTCGCCACACTTGCAGCGTTCAACGGCACGGCTGGCGCGCAGCAGAGCGGCATCAAGCAGGATGCCAAGGCCGTCGGCCATGGCATCGGCAACGGCGCCCGCGACATCGGCCACGCGACCAAGCACGTCGCCGTCTCGGTCGGGCATGGTGGGAAGGAGGCCGGCCTCGGCATCGGGCACGGCGCAAAGAAGGCCGGTATCGCTGTCGGCCATGGCGCGCGCGATGGCTGGAATGCGACCCGACACGCGGTCAAGCACGTGTTTCACAAGGACGATTGACGGCTGTGCCGTTCCGAAGAAAACCTTCATGTTATTTGTACCCCAACCCTAAACAGAGAAGCGTCCGCCGCTCGGCGTGAGCGCCGGCAGCAACGGAATCCCCATGAGTGAACCGATCGACACCCTGCCCATCGACGAGAACAAGCTGATCGCCGAGCGCCGCGAGAAACTGACGGCGTTGCGCGGGCAGGGCATCGCGTTCCCGAACGACTTCAAGGTGGACAGCTTCGCCGGCGACCTGCAGGCCGAGTTCGCTGACAAGGACGTGCAGACGGCCGAAGTGATCGAGGTGGCTGCACGTCGCGTGAAGATGGCCGGTCGCATCGTGCTCAAGCGCGTGCAGGGCAAGGTCAGCTTCGTGCAGTTGCAGGACTTCAGCGGTCGCATCCAGCTGTTCATCCACCAGGGCACGCTGGGCGAAACCTACGAGGCGTTCAAGGGTTGGGACGTGGGCGACATCGTGGGCGCTGACGGCGTGCTGATGCGCACCAAGACCGGCGAGCTTTCAGTCCGCGTCGACAACCTGCGCTTGCTGACCAAGAGCCTGCGTCCGCTGCCGGACAAGTTCCATGGCCTGGCCGACGTGGAGCAGCGCTACCGCCAGCGCTACGTCGACCTGATCGTCACCGAAGAAGCGCGGCGTACCTTCATGCAGCGCTCGAAGGTCATCGGCTTCATGCGCCAGTGGCTGGAAGCGCCGGCACGCCGCTTCATGGAAGTGGAAACGCCGATGATGCACGTGATTCCCGGCGGTGCTGTGGCGCGGCCGTTCGTGACGCATCACAACGCGCTGGACATGGATCTGTACCTGCGCGTGGCACCGGAACTTCATCTCAAGCGACTGGTCGTTGGCGGCTTCGACCGCGTCTACGAGATCAACCGCAACTTCCGCAACGAGGGCGTATCGACCCGGCACAATCCCGAGTTCACCATGCTGGAGCTGTATCAGGCCTACGCGACCTATCACGAGATCATGGACCTCACCGAAGGACTGATCCGCGATACGGCGCAGAGCGTGCTTGGCACCACCGAGCTCAGTTGGGATGGCGCTTCGATCGACGTCGGCCCGGCGTTTCGCCGCTGGCGCATGGAAGATGCCGTGTTGGAGCACAACCCGGAAATCAAACGCGGGGAACTGCGGGATCGCGAGGCCATGGCAGCCCATGCGAAACGCCTGCATGTGCAAGTGAAGCCTGGCTACGGCTGGGGCAAGCTGCTGCTTGAAATCTTCGAGAAGACGGTCGAACACACCCTGATCCAGCCCACCTTCATCACCGACCATCCGGTCGAGGTCTCGCCGCTGGCGCGCGAGAGCGATAGCGACAAGGGCATCACCGACCGCTTCGAGCTGTTCGTCAACGGCAAGGAGCTGGCGAACGGCTTCTCCGAGTTGAACGACCCGGAAGACCAGGCTGCGCGTTTTCAGGCCCAGGTCGACGCGAAGGATGCCGGCGACGACGAAGCCATGCATTTCGATGCCGACTACATCCGTGCGCTGGAAGTGGGCCTGCCACCCACCGGCGGCTTGGGCATAGGCATCGATCGGCTGGTGATGCTGCTGACCAATTCGGCATCGATCCGCGATGTACTGCTGTTTCCCTATATGCGCCCGGAGGCTTGAACCATGTGGTACGCGATCATCGGCACCGACAACGCAAACTCGCTGGAAGCGCGCAAGTCTGCGCGTCCAGCGCATCTGGCTCGCCTGCAGCAGTTGCAGGATGAAGGCCGCATGCTGCTGGCCGGGCCGTTTCCGGCGATCGACGCGGAAGACCCGGGTCCGGCCGGTTTCAGCGGCAGCCTGATCGTGGCCGAATTCGCCTCGCTGGCCGATGCCGAGAACTGGGCCAAAGCCGACCCCTATGTCGCTGCCGGCGTGTATCGCGAGACCTCGGTCAAACCATTCCGCAAAGTGCTGCCGTGAAACGGGCACAGCGATGACCGGGCAACCTGTCATAGAGCAGATCCGCGAACGCCTGCAGAACGCGTTTGCACCGAGTGAGCTGGAAGTACTCGACGAGGGCCACAAGCACGCCGGTCATGCGGGCGAAGGCAAGGGCCACTTCCATATACGGATCGTCAGTGCCGCGTTTGCCGGCCAGCTGCCGATCAAGCGCCACCGGATGATCTATGCGGCGCTCGACGGGCTGATGGATAACGGCATCCATGCCTTGTCGATTGATGCTATTCAGGATAAATAACATATAGTTATGATGTAATATTAAAGCTAAATTTCATGTAGAACCGCATTGCGGCACCGTCCCGCGTTTGGCACAGTGCCCTGTCGCCCCGAGCAGCGGGCGTTACCTGACTGACCCACTGATGACCGCATGCGCCTGAGCACGATCAAACTCGCCGGTTTCAAGTCCTTCGTGGACCCGACCACCCTGCATCTGCCGAGCAACATGATTGGCGTGGTCGGCCCGAACGGCTGCGGCAAATCCAACATCATCGACGCGATCCGCTGGGTGATGGGTGAGAGCGCGGCCAGCCGCCTGCGCGGCGATTCGCTGACCGACGTGATCTTCTCCGGCTCCAACACGCGCAAGCCGGTGGGGCAGGCCACCGTCGAGCTGATCTTCGACAATGCCGATGGCTCGATCCAGGGCGAATACGGCCAGTACGCCGAGATCTCGGTGAAGCGCCAGGTCACCCGCGACGGCCAGTCTGCCTATTTCCTCAACGGTGCGCGTTGCCGCCGCCGCGACATCACCGACCTTTTTCTCGGCACCGGCCTGGGTCCCCGCAGCTACTCGATCATCGAGCAGGGCATGATCAGCCAGATCATCGATGCGCACCCGGAAGAGCTGCGCATGCACCTGGAAGAGGCTGCCGGCATCTCCAAGTACAAGGAGCGTCGCAAGGAAACCGAAAGCCGCATCAAGGCCACCCGCGAGAATCTCGACCGCGTGCGCGACGTGCGTGACGAGGTGGACAAGCAGCTCGATCACCTCAATCGCCAGGCCCGCGCCGCCGAGCGCTGGAAGGCGCTGAAAGAGGAGCAGACGCGCAAAGAGGCCGAACTGCGGGCACTGGAATACCGCGGACTGAAGAGCCAGCACGATGGCGAAGGTGCGGATCTGTCTGCCGCCGAAATCGAGATCGAGAAGCAGCTGGCCGGCCAGCGCCAGATCGAAGCGCAGCTGGAAAGCGTGCGCGAACGTCACACCGATGCCAGCGAACATCTGAACGCGGTGCAGGCCGACGTCTACAAGGTCGGTGCCGAGATCGCGCGGGTCGAACAGCAGGTTCGCCACAACCGTGAGACCGCCGATCGCCTGCAACGCGCCCACGGCGACGCCGAGCGCGAACATGCCGAACTGGCAGCCCATCTCGCCACCGACAGCGCGCAGATAGAAACGCTGCGTATGGCGCTGACCGAAGGTGAGCCGAAACTTGAAGCCCTGCAGCAATTGCAGGACGACACTGCCGAAGCCCAGCGCAGCACCGAAGCAAAGCTGGCCGATTGGCAGCAGCGTTGGGACAGCCATACCCGCAATGCGGGCGAATCCAACCGCGCCGCCGAGGTGGAGCGCACCAAGCTCAATTACCTGGATCGCCAGGGCATCGATCTGGCGCGCCGCCGGGAAGCACTGGAAGCCGAACAGAAAGCCACCGACGTCGCCGCGCTGGATGCTGCCGGCGAGCAGTTGCACAACGAGCACGACACCCAGCGCGAGCGTGTGGAAACGCTGGGCAGTCTGCTCGACCAGCACAAGTCCAGCCACGAAAAGGTACTGGAGGAAGAGCGCCAGGTGCAGTCGGCGCTGAACGAGGCGCGCCAGCAACTGCAGACCGCGCGTGGCCGGCAGGCCTCGCTCGAAGCGCTGCAACACGCCGCGCTTGGTCAGGAAGAGAGTGCCGCCAGCGGCTGGCTGGCGCGCCTGGGGTTGAACAAGTCGCGCCGTCTCGGTGAATCGCTGCAGGTCGAAACCGGCTGGGAAACCGCCGTGGAAACAGCCCTGACCGGTTTTCTGGACAGTGTGCTGGTGGATCACTCGCACGCGCTGGCTGCCGAATTCGATGCGCTGGCCAATGCCGACGTCGCACTGCTCGATGCCACCGAAGGTGGGGTCAATACGGCAGGCACGCTCGCGGCGCACGTGCGCGGACCAGCGGCGGCGATGGCCATTCTGGGCCATGTCCTGACCGCTGAATCGCTGGCCGATGCCCATCAGCAGGTGGCCTCGTTGTCCGCGCTAGCGCCGTATCAGTCGGTGATCACCCGCAGCGGCGAATGGCTTGGCCCCGGCTGGGCTCGCGTACGCCGTGCACAGGGCAGCCAGGTCGGCGTGCTTGCGCGCGAGCGCGATCTGCGCCTGCTCGGCGAGCAGATCGCCACGCTTGAAGCACAGCTCGAAGATGCCAGCGAACAGCTCGATACCTTGCGCACCAGCAAGTTCGAGACCGAGCGCGCCCGCGATGATGCGCAGCGCGAGTTGTACAACGCGCATCGCCGTCAGTCCGAATTGGCCGGGCAATTGCAGAGCCATCGCGGCAAGCTGGAAACCGCCCGCGCCCGCGCCGACAAGGTCACCGCCGAGCTCAACGATCTGGCGGCGCAGATCGATGAGCTGCAGACCCAGACCCGCGAGGCGCGCGCGCGCCTGGACGAATCGGTTGGCCTGATGGGCGACCTGGAAGACCAGCGTCGCGAGCTGGAAAACGAACGCCGCGCGCTGCTCGAATCGCGCGAGGAAGCACGCATGAATGCGCGCGAGGCCGCCGACCAGTCGCATTCGCTGGCGCTGTCGCTGGAATCGAAACGTTCGTCGCTGGCTTCGCTGGAACAGGCGTTGGGGCGCATGAATGCCCAGTTGCGCCAGATCGAATCGCGTCGTACCGAGATCACCGAACAGCTCGCCGCCGGCTCCGATCCGATCGCTGAACTGGAGGCTGAACGGCAGGCCTATCTGGATCAACGCCTGCTGGTCGACAAGCAACTGGTCGAAGCGCGACGTGCGCTGGAAGACTGTGACCTCGAATTCCGCAAGCTGGAACAGCAGCGCCATCTGGCGGAGCAGGGTCTGTCGAGCTTGCGCGAAAACCTGTCGGAGAAACGCCTCGCCGCGCAAGCGCTGCACCTGCGTGCCGAGCAGCTGGCCGAGGCGATCACCGCCTCCGGCCTTGAACTGGAAACTCTGCTGGCCGAACTGGCCGACGACATCGACGCCAATCAGTGGCGCCAGCAACTCGGCGAGATCGGCCAGAAGATCGCCCGGCTTGAGCCTGTCAATCTCGCTGCGATCCAGGAACACGCCGAGCAGAGCGAGCGCAAGACCTATCTGGACAACCAGCTGGCCGACCTGGTCAGCGCGATGGACACCCTGGAGGGGGCGATCAAGAAGATCGACCGCGAAACCCGCCAGCGTTTCAAGGAAACCTTCGACAAGGTCAACGCCGGCGTGCAGGAACTGTTCCCGCGCCTGTTCGGTGGCGGCCACGCCTACCTGGAACTGACCGGCGACGACCTGCTCAACACCGGCGTGTCGATCATGGCGCGTCCGCCCGGCAAGCGCGTTTCCAATATCACCCTGCTGTCCGGCGGCGAGAAGGCCTTGACCGCCGTATCGCTGGTGTTCGCGATCTTCGGACTCAATCCCGCGCCGTTCTGCCTGCTCGACGAGGTCGATGCGCCGCTGGACGAAGCCAACGTTGGACGCTTCTCCAGCCTGGTTCGCGAGATGAGCGAGAAAGTACAATTCATCTTCATCAGCCACAACAAGGCCACCATGGAAGCGGCCACGCAGTTGTGTGGCGTGACCATGCGCGAGCCAGGCGTGTCGCGGCTGGTGCAGGTAGATCTGGCTGAAGCGGCTAAACTGGCAGGCGCCGCCTGAGGAGCCCATGATGACGCTGCAACCCGTACTCGCCTTTGTCTGGAATCCGGCCGTGGGCATTCCCTTGCTCATCGTCGGCGCAATCGTGCTGGCATTGATATGGTTGTTCGGCCAACCGAAGAAAGAGCAGGGCAAGCGACGACTCGTGCCCACTCAGCACGGTGGTGAACGCCGCGAACCCACGCTGGGTGAGGAGGCTGCGGGTAGCGAACCGTCACTCGGCGAATTCGACGTGACTACCGGCGGTTCGTCGGCCGGTATCGAAAAACCCCAGCAGGGCGAACTTGAAGTTGGCCTGCGCGAAGAGCTCGAGCGTCTGGGCGCCACGCTTTCCGGCGAACGCAGCCAGCCGCCCGCCGCGGCCAAGGTCAAGCCACCGCAGCCCAAACTTGCGGACCATGTGTCGTCGATCATCGACGCCTTGCGCGCCCCCAGCGCCAGGGAGACCCAGCCGCATGATGTCCCGCCGCCGGCACCCGTGGCACCGCCATCATCGACGGCGGCCGCAGCGGCCGGCACGCCGCCACGTTCGGATCTCGGCCGGCGACCGGCACAATTGCCGGTCGAACGCATCGTTACGCTGTTTGTGGTGGCACGCGAAGGAGGGCACTTCAACGGGCCCGATCTGGTGGTCGCCGCCGAAAAAGCCGGGCTCGAATTCGGCGACATGGGCATCTATCACCGCCTGGTCGACGGCAAGCGCGAATTGGGTCCGATCTTCAGTGTTGCCAACATGCTCAAGCCAGGCAACTTCGACCTGGGCCGTCTGGATACACTGCATACGCCCGGTGTGAGCTTCTTCATGACCTTGCCGGCACCGTTGCCGGCACTCGATGCGTGGGACGCCATGCTGCCCACCGCACAGCGCCTGGCCGAACTGCTGGATGGCCAGGTCCTCGACGAAGAACGCAACGCGCTCGGCCGCCAGCGCATTGCCCATATCCGCGACCAGCTGCGTGGCTGGGACCGCGATCACGAGGGCAAGGAAATCATCTTCGGACGTTGAGCCCATGCGCCACCGCCTTCGTGTGGCCCGGCTCGCCATGAGTTGAGCTGAGCGGTCGAATGTGCGATTCGGTGACGGCAAAGGCGCAGGGTTGGGCGATTGCACGATGGGTTTGGTCGATACCATCGCATAGGACCTGAAGCGTTTAACAGCGCCTGGATGGATCTCGCGCGACAGCATGCTGGATGCCGATCCGAAGTCGTCAGCGTGGCTACCCACGAGCGTGGCGCATTGAACCCCAAGGTGATCGGCTACGCACCGCCGGGTTCGCGACGAACCTGGCGCACCCGTACGGCCCCTCTGCCGACGGCTTTCCTCGGGCCGGGCACCGTCGTTGTCGGTTTCCAGCGGCGATGCGCGAGCCTGCGCTATCGACGTGGTCTCCGGCCTGGTGGTCAAATTGACCACCAGCACTCACCATCGGCTGCAAAACCGCGAGGCACGCGCTATGGACCGTCTTGATGCCATGAAAGTCTTCATCGCGGCGCTCGATGAAGGCAGCCTCGCCGGCGCCAGCCGCAAGACCGGGCGCTCCGCCGCGGCGGTGAGCCGGGCGGTCGCCTTTCTGGAAGCCCGGGTGGGCGTGCCGCTGCTGCACCGGACCACTCGATCCATCAAGCTGAGCGAAGCGGGTGAGCGTTATGCCCATGCCTGCAGGAAGATCCTGGCCGATCTGGAGGAGGCGGACCGGCAGGCCGCGGGCGAGCGATCGGTACCTCGCGGCACGCTGACGATTACCTCGACCGTGTTTGCCGGCGTGGAGATTTTGCGACCGATCGTGGATGCCTTCATGGACGAATATCCGACGGTCACCGTGCGGATGCACATGCTGGAACGGCCGGTCAATCTGATCGACGAAGGCATGGACCTGGCCCTGCGCATTACGCACCTGGCCGACTCCACCCTGGTAGCGCATCGCATTGGGGAAGTCCGCAAAGTCATCGTGGCGTCGCCCAATTATCTGGCGACGCACCCGCGCATCGTGGAGCTCGCCGACCTGGCCAAGCAGCGGATCATCGCCATGGCGCACGTGGGGCTGGATTCGTGGAGCTTTCCCCCGCTGGAGGGATCGTCAGTGCCGCGTTCCGTTTCGTTCACGCCGCGCCTGGTGATCGACAGCATACAGGCTGCCGTGGCCTCCGCGGTCGAAGGGCATGGCGTGACGCGCCTGTTTTCCTATCACGTAGTCCAGGAGATCGAGCAGGGGCTGCTGCGGATCGTTCTTGCCGATGCGGAGCCTGCGCCCACTCCCGTCCATCTCGTGTCGCCGTATGGCCGCCTCGCCGTGCCCAAGGTCCGCGCCTTCGTGGATTTCGCGCTACCGCGCCTGCGCTCGCGGTTTGCAGGCCTGGCGGAGCACGCCGAGACGCCTGCCGAGCCGCCGATTCCGCCGCGACGCGGAAGGATGTCTGCCGGGTAGCAGGGATTCACCCACCGGCTATGCGCGCCTAGATTGTGGGCTGTCGGAGCCGCCGAATCGATCGGTGGTTCCAACACTTCCCAAACATCTTTGAGGTATCGACATCATGAGCACTCAGCGGAAAGTAGCAATCATCACCGGCGCGTCCCAGGGCATCGGCGCTGGCCTGGTCAAGGCCTTCCTCGATCGGGACTATCGCGTCGTCGCCAACTCGCGCTCGATCCAGCCTTCGGGCAATCCCGACGTTCTGGCGATTGCCGGCGACATTTCGGATCGCTCGGTGGCCGAGCGCATCGTCAAGGAAGCGATCGCCCGCTTCGGCCGTATCGACACGCTGGTGAACAATGCCGGCATCTTCTCGGCCAAGCCGTTCACCGCCTTTACTACCGAGGACTACACCCGCACGCTGGCGGTCAACCTCGACGGCTTCTTCCACATCACCCAGTTCGCGATCGGCGAGATGGAGAAGCAGGGCAGCGGCCACGTCGTCAGCATCACCACGACCCTGGCTGAATACGCGATCGACGGCGTGCCGGCCGTGCTTGCGGCGCTGACCAAGGGTGGCCTGAACGCCGCCACCAAGTCGCTGGCCATCGAGTACGCCAAGCGCGGCATTCGCGTGAATGCGGTGGCGCCGGGCGTGATCAAGACCCCGATGCACGGACCGGAATCTCACGCCGCGCTTGCCTCGCTGCATCCCGTCGGCCGCATGGGCGAGATCAGCGACATTGTGGGTGGCGTGCTGTACCTGGAGTCCGCCGGTTTCGTGACGGGCGAGATCCTGCACGTCGATGGTGGTCAGAGCGCCGGTCACTGACGCTTCTTGGGGCGGGCACTGGCGCCCGCCCCGATCTACGGAGAAAAGCAATCATGCCTATGGTCACCATCCAGATTACGCGCGAGGGATCCACGCCGGGCCGAGCGGCCGCGACGGCCGAAGAAAAGGCGGCCCTCATCAAAGGGACCAGCCAGTTGCTGCTGGACGTCCTCAACAAGCCGCTCGACGCGACCTTCGTCGTGATCGAAGAGGTGGA
This sequence comes from Rhodanobacter sp. UBA5168, assembly GCA_002413455.1. Classification (GTDB taxonomy): domain Bacteria; phylum Pseudomonadota; class Gammaproteobacteria; order Xanthomonadales; family Rhodanobacteraceae; genus Rhodanobacter. The sequence continues at coordinate 13,717 of DHXA01000175.1, forward strand.
GATGGAGAACTGGGGGGTGGGCGGGTTGCCCGTCGCCGAGTTCCGCAAGCAGCGGCAGACCAACTCCAAGTAACGCCAGTCGGTCGCGGGACGATGCCATGCGGCCTCGTGCTGTCGGAGCCAGTCGATGGCTGGCTCCGACCCGTGAATACCGTCCGTCGTCCACCGGCGCCCCAACAAGCCATGTCGACGCTCATGCAAACAAGTCATGACAGCTACGGGCTGGTTCCCCATGCCAGCCCATTGACCTACGCGGAACGCAACGCGCCGTATTGGCGGCGCAATCTGGCCGTGTGCGTGTTCGGCTCCTTCACCACGCTGGTGAGCCTGAGCATGCTGCTGCCGTTCCTGCCGCTATACGTGCAGCAGCTGGGCGTGATCTCGTCGTCCGCCGTCATCCAGTGGTCCGGTGTGGCGTTCGGCGCGACTTTTTTGGGCACCGCCGTCACCGCACCGATCTGGGGGCATCTGGCCGACCGCTTCGGGCGCAAGCCGATGCTCATCCGGGCAGCCATCGCCATGGCCGTGGCGATGTCGCTGATCGGCGTCGCACACAGCGTGGTCGAACTGGTCACGCTGCGCCTGCTAGCCGGCCTGCTTGGTGGCTACGCATCGGCGTCGATCGTGATGATCGGTACCCAGGCGCCACGCGAACGGGCCGGTTGGGCGCTTGGCATCCTCTCCACCGGCGCGCTGATGGGCAACCTGGTCGGACCATTGGTCGGGGGCTTTCTGCCGGCGTGGGTCGGACTGCGCGGCACCTTCTTCGTGGGCGGCGCGATGATCGCCGTGGCAGCGGCCGCAACGATCCTGTTGGTGCGGGAAGATTTCGATCGAGAGACCGACCACCGGCGACGGGTGGCTGCGCACAGCCAGGCACCGGCCGTATTCGACCGCACCGTGGTCGTGGCCTTGCTGCTCACCGCGATGATGGTGTTGTTCGCCAACATGTCGATTGAGCCCATCATCACCGTCTACATCGGGCAGCTTGGGGTACCTGCCGATCATCTCGCACGCGTGGCGGGTGTCGTGATGGCATCTTCGGCGCTGGGCAGCATGTTGACCGCCGCGCGGCTCGGTGCACTGTCGGATCGCGTGGGCAGCTGGAGGGTCATCATCGGCTGCCTCGTGGCAACGGGGCTGGCGATGGTGCCGCAGGCGTTCGTGACGCAATGGTGGCAACTGGCGGTCCTGCGTGGATTGATGGGCATGACGATCGCAGGCCTGCTCCCGGCCATCGCCAAGCTGATACGCCAATCGGTCGATGAACGCCACTCCGGCAAGACGCTCGGCTATCTGCAGTCGGCGCAGTTCACCGGACAGGTGGTCGGTCCGCTGGTCGGTGGCCAGATCGGGGCGCGAATCGGATTGCACGACGTCTTCTTCGTTACCGGAGCGGTGCTGGTCCTGTGCGCAGGATTCAATCTGTGGGCACGATCGCGCCATGCACCGTTGGCAACGCCATGAGCACGACCATGATCGTTGGCGCGCTGCTTCACCGCTTGGCTCACACGCCGACAGCTTCACGAAGCCCGGGCGGCATGGGCTGCGCGCAACCGTCTCCACCCATGGATTCCGCCCGAGCTTTTGGAGCTTGAGATGCAGGTTCGCATGCTTTTGACTTTCTCGGCTGTGGACGATAATCGAGGGCGCGCCGGTCCTGCTGGTGGCGAGGCGGCGCGCCAATCGACCTGTGCGGACCACGGACGCCCGCGGCTGCCGCCCCGAGAGGCCCAGTGCAAAGCTGGCCATTGCGGCTGAAGGTATCGCGATACGCTCAGCCTGCTTCGAGTTTTCCCTGGAGATAGCTCATGTTGAAAGGTTCTGACCTGTTCGTTGCGGCCCTCGAGAACGAGGGTGTCGATCGGATCTTCGGGATTCCGGGGGAAGAAAATCTCGACATCGTCGAGTCCATCCGGCGCTCGTCGATCCAGCTCATCCTGACCCGGCATGAGCAAGCGGCCGCATTCATGGCGGCCACCTACGGCAGGCTCACCGGCAAGCCCGGGGTGTGCATCACCACGCTCGGGCCCGGCGCGCTGAACCTCACCACCGGCGCCGCCTATGCACTGCTGGGCGCGATGCCGATGATCATGATCACCGGCCAGAAGGCGATCCGCTCGTCCCGGCAGGCGCGCTTCCAGATCGTGGACATCATCGCCACGATGAAGCCGCTGACCAAGCTGTCACGTCAGATCATCTCGCCGACGATGATCCCGGCGATGGTGCGTGAGGCTTTCCGCGTGGCCGCAGAGGAGCGGCCGGGCCCGGTGCTGCTGGAGCTTCCCGAAGATGTCGCGGCTGAGGAGTGCGCCGAGGTGGCGCTGATTCCTTCGCACCCGATCGAATTCCCCACGGCGAGTGCGGACTCCCTTGATCGCGCCGCGCAGATGATCATGCAGGCCAAGTCTCCACTGCTGATGCTGGGCGCGGCGGCGTCGCGGCCGCGCTCCACTTCGGATCTCGCCCAGTTCGTGCTGCGTACGCGGATTCCGTACTTCACCACGCAGATGGGCAAAGGCACCGTGCCGGGCGGCAGCGAGCTCTACATGGGCACGGCGGCACTTTCCGAACGCGATTACGTGCATGAAGCCATCGAACGCGCCGATCTGATCGTCACCATCGGTCACGATACGGTCGAGAAGCCGCCCTTCATCATGGGCGTCAACGGGCCGAAGGTCGTCCATGTCGGCTACCAGCCGGCCAATGTCGAGCAGGTCTATTTCCCCCAGGCGGAGGTCATCGGCGACCTGGGGCCATCGCTGGGACAACTGGCGGATCGCGTTGAAGGCAGGCTCCCCCATGCGCAGGGGCTGCTGCCATTGCGGGAAGGCATCCTGAACCGGATCGCTGCACGCGCCACCGAGGATCGCTTCACGCCGCAACGATTGGTGCACGACGTGCGCGAGGTCATGCCGGCGGACGGCATCCTGTCCCTCGACAATGGCATGTATAAGATCTGGTTCGCGCGAAACTATCGAACACGAGTGGCAAACACGCTCCTGCTCGACAACGCATTGGCCACGATGGGAGCGGGTCTGCCGGCAGCCATCATGGCCGCGATGCTGTATCCCAAACGCCGCGTTATGGCAGTTTGCGGTGACGGCGGCTTCATGATGAACAGCCAGGAGTTGGAAACGGCGGTCAGGCTCAAACTCAACCTTGTCGTTCTGATTCTCGAGGATCACGCATTCGGCATGATCCGTTGGAAGCAGGCCGTCGACCAGTTTCCCGACTTTGGCATGACCTTCGGCAATCCGGATTTCGTCACCTATGCCAAGGCGTATGGCGCGACGGGAACAAGGGTCGATACCATCGGCGAATTGCGCCCGACCCTGGAAAAAGCATTCACTGATGGGGGCGTGCAGCTTGTCGTTGTGCCCATCGACTACTCGGAAAACAAGCGCGTGCTGGTTGACGAGTTGCAGCAACGTTTACCCGTAGAGAAGGGAGCATGACGATGTCACAGACGCTTCAGGTTCTGCAGGCGTTCGACCGGGCGGTCATCACCGAGATTCCGCTAGACGATGCCGGCGCGCTCGAAAGCAAGCTGGCTACCGCGACGCGGATGCTGCGGGAGCGCGATGCCTGGCTAAAACCCCATCAGCGCAGCGCAATCCTCTTGCGTACCGCCAGTCTGCTGGAGGCGCGGCAAGCCCATTTCGCCCGGCTCATCGCGCGGGAAGGCGGAAAGCCACTGACCGATGCCGCCGTCGAGGTCGTCCGGGCGGTCGATGGATTGCGCAATGCGGCCGAGGAAATCCGCGTTTTTGCGGGTCGGGAAATCCCCATGGGTCTCACGCCGGCCAGCGAAGGGCGATGGGCCTTCACCACCAAGGAACCGATCGGGGTGGTCGCCGCCATATCGGCCTTCAACCACCCGCTGAACCTGATCGTTCATCAGGTGGCACCGGCGATCGCCGTCGGTTGTCCGGTCATCGTGAAACCGGCCATCGCGACGCCGCTGTCCTGCCTCGATTTTGTCGCTCTGCTTCGAGAAGCCGGCCTCGATGAAGCGTGGTGCCAGACCTTCATCACGGATGACAACGCGCTGGCGGAACGCCTTGCAACCGATCCGCGCGTGGCCTTCCTCAGCTTTATCGGGTCGGCAAAAGTCGGCTGGTACCTGCGCAGCAAGCTCGCGCCGGGAACACGCTGTGCCCTGGAGCACGGCGGTGCCGCGCCCGTCATCGTCGATCGAAGTGCCCCGCTGGATCGGATCATCGAGCCGATCGTGAAGGGCGGCTACTACCACGCGGGCCAGGTTTGCGTCTCCACGCAGCGCATCTTCGTCCACGCCGACATCGTGGAGGACTTCGTCGAGCGACTGGCCGCGCGGGTTCGATCGCTTCGCGTGGGTGACCCGCTCTTGCAAGAGACCGAGGTCGGTCCACTGATCACTCCGCACGAAGCGGATCGCGTTCTGTCCTGGACGGACGAAGCGGTGTCCGCCGGCACCGCGATCGTTGGTGGTGGCCGTCAGTCCGAGACCACTCTGCTGCCAGCCATCCTGCTCGACCCAGCCGCCGATGCGAAGGTGTCACAGCTGGAGGTTTTCGGCCCGGTTACGTGCGTTTACGGCTTCCAGGAGCTCGACAAGGCCATCGACATCGCCAACTCGCTGCCGTTCGCCTTCCAGGCCAGCGTGTTTTCGGCGGAGATCGCTCCGGCCATGCGGGCCGCCCGGCGTCTCGATGCGTCCACCGTGCTGGTCAACGATCACACGGCGTTTCGCACGGACTGGATGCCCTTCGCGGGACGACGCCAGTCGGGTTATGGGGTGGGCGGCATACCGTATTCGATGGAGGAGATGGCACAGGAGAAGATGCTGGTGCTGCGCTACGACGGATAGCCGTGGAGGCTGACGGATGGTCCGACGTCGCTGCGCGGCACCGTCTGGAGCAGTGACCGCGCAGCGACGAGCATGGCGCCGGTCAGCGCGGTGTTCCTGGTTGGCAAGATGAGCGGTGATGCTGGTGGCCACCGACCTGCGAGAACACCGAGGCGCCCTGTCAGGCTGCGGCAGCGCACTGCTCGACAGTGGCAGAGCGACCCGTCACCTCGCCCGGCTCACCCAGCCCGGGGAACGAATCCGGCGACCCCGGTCTCCACCACGGCGTTGAATCGCACACTCGTCGCGATGCCATTTCGCATCTCCTGCATGGCGTCTTCGGGCAGGGGCGAAATGTCGAAATTCTCCTGGATATGCTCAGCGTTGGTTGAGGTGGTCAACAACGCGCTGCCGCGCTGCACGGCCCAGGCCAGGGCAACCTGGGCAGGGGTCTTGTGGACGCGCTGGGCGATGGCCTTGATCACCGGGTCGTCCGTCACTTTCGGTTCCATGCCATGGCCCAGCGGCGCGAATGCCAGCAGCACAATGCCATGCTGCCGACAGAAATCGAGCAGCTCCCATTCGGGAAGGTAGGGGTGGCATTCGACCTGCACCACGGCGGGCATGATCCGCGCAGCTGCGACGATCTCCTTCAGCTTCTCCAGGGTGATGTCGGACAGGCCGATGGTGCGGCACTTGCCCTCGTCCACGAGACGCTCCATCGCACGCCACGTCTCCACCAGCGTTACCCCGGAGTCATAGATCGGCTCACCGAGTTCGTCCCTCGGATTCGGGTCGTCGCCCGGTTGGAAGGCAAAGGGCGTATGGATCAGATAGCCATCGAGATAGTCGAGCTGCAGACGACGCAGGCTTGCCTCGAGAGCGGGTTTGACCCGCTCCGGACGGTGATTGTTGTTCCATAGTTTCGAGGTGACGAAGAGATCCTCGCGCCGAACCGTGCCTGACTCGAACGCTTCCTGCATCGCATGCCCGACCACGTCTTCGTTGCGGTAGAGCTCAGCACAATCGAGATGCCGGAACCCCACTTCCAGCGCGGCTTTAATAGCCTGCCTGGCCGCGACAGCATCGGCAATCAAGGTACCAAACCCAACGGCCGGGATCGTCCCGGTTCCGTAGGCAAGCGGAATTTTTGCACTTCGCAGAGAGTTGAATGGGTGCATGCTCATGCTCCTAATTTATGGCCATTGTCAGGAGAGCAGCCGATCGGAAATCATCATTCGTTTCCGTACGCCACTCTACGCTCGAAGGCGCCGCTGGAATTGCCACCGAGCGCGATGGAAAGCTGTGCCGTATCGAGATACTGCGCCGTTTTCGCCCGGATCTGACCGATCAACGCCCGCTGATAGGCGCGCTCGGCATCCAGCACCTGCAGCGCGCCGATCTCGCCCGCCCGGTAGGCCTCCCGGTTCAATCGCAGGCTCGTCTCGGCAGCGTTCAAGGCGCGCTCCTGCGCCGCATATTCCTCGCTGTCATGGTTGATCGCCTGCAGCACGTCGGCGACCTGACCCAGCGACTTGACGACAGTCTGCTGGTAGCCAGCGAGGGATGCCTTGTAGCTGTCGATGGAGGCGCGACGGTTTGCCTTGAGGGTTCCGCCATGGAAGATCGGCCCGGTCAGTGCGGCGGCGACACCCCAGAGGGTGCCGATGCCAGGGCCGACCTGACTGAGCGACGCGGAGAGTTGCAGGTGGGGGTAAAGATCCGCTGTCGCCACGCCGATCGCGGCACTCGCGACATGGAGTTGGGCCTCGGCTTCGAGGATATCCGGCCGGTCGCGAGCGACCTCGGAGGGCAGGGTGACCGGCAGGTTCGCCGGCAGTGCGAAATCGGAAAGATCAAAGTCTGGCGCCACCCAGTCGGCAGGCCCTTTGCCCGCCAGGATCGACAACGCGTGCCGTGCTGTATCCCGCTGCTGCGCGAGCGGCGGCAGCAAGGTCTCATCCTGCGCGAGCTGGGTCGTGGCCAGCGCGACATCGATCTGGGTGGCACTGCCGTAGGTGTGCGCGGTGCGGACGAGTTCGAGGTTCTTCCGATCGTCGACGAGCAGGCTCTGAACCGCGTCGATCTGCGCTCGCGCGGATGCGAGCAGGAAGGCCTGGCTGGCGACATCTCCGGTCACGGTCAGGTAGGCGGCGTCGGACCGATGCCTCTGAAGCTCGGCCAGCGCCGCGCGCTCCTCGATCAGTCGCCTTGTGCCGCCGAAAAGGTCGAAATCGAAGCTGACCTGCGGCCCGACGGCATAGAAGTTGGCGGTGGACGGTTTGGATCCGCCACTCGCCCGCTGGCGACCGCCCTGGGCGCCAAAATCCACCTGCGGACGCAACCCGCCGCCGGCCGCCGCGACGGCTTCGTCCGCTTGAGCGATCGTCGCATCGGCTGCCTCCAGGTCGAGATTGCCATCGATTGCCTTACGCATCACCTGGTCGAGCTTCGCCGAGCCAAAGGCCGACCACCAGTCGCCATCAGTTTTCTTGTCGAGGTCGACGTGCTGCGCGCCAACCGGTCCATTGGTCCCGACAAGTTGATGCTCGGCCTGCGCGTCGTAGTGTTGCGATGCGGGCACGGCCGGTCTCTCGAAGTCGGGGCCGACCATGCACGCAGACAGGAGCGTGGCTGTGGAGGCAGCGATAATGGCCGTCCGAGCCATATGCCCAAACGGGATCGATCTAACCAGTTTCATTTGGCGGCTCCACGAAGGTCAGTTGCCTGGGCGCGGTTTACGGAGAAGCACGACAAGCGGACTCACGATGAGCATGGCGATCATCAAGATCTTGAACTGACCGATGACCGCGATGATCGCCGCTTGGCCGGTAACCATCTCGTTGACCATGGCGAGTGCCCGCCCCGAAAGGACGCCGGTTGCATGGGCGACGGCGCCGTAAGGCCGGAGATGCCTGGCGAGCGCCAGGTGCATGCTCTGGGTATTTTTAAAGAAGTAGATCTGGACGATCGCGACGCCGATCGTGCTGCCATAGAGCCGCGACAGGTTGAAGAGCACAGTGCCTTCCGTGCGGAATTTCGGGTCAAGCGTGCCGAAGGCCTCTCGGGTAAGCGATGGCATCAGGATGCCGAGGCCTGCTCCCTGGAGGGCGCCGGCCGCGACGACGGGCCACCAATCCATCAACGGCGAATAACCGAGCATCCGCCAATTGCCGTAGACCACCAGCCCCATGCCAACGATCACGAGCAACCGGTTGTCGATCCGTGCCGGTGCACGCCATGTCAGAATCAACGCACCGATCAGCGCGATGCCGCGCGGGATAGTGATGTAACCGGCAGTATCGGCCGGATAACCGAGCAGCTCCTCGAGCATGGGCGACGTCAGGGCCAAAGTCGGCAGCAGCACGAAACCGAACGCGAAGAAGATCACTGTCGAGAGGCCGAAATTGCGATCCTTGAACAAGGCCTTGTTGAGGAAGTGCTCCTGCTTGGTCAGGACATGCACGATGTAGAGATAGAAGCCGAGCGCCGAGGCGATGGCCTCCGCCCGGATCTCGGTCGAGGCAAACCACTCCAGGCGCTCGCCGCGGTCGAGCAGCATCTGCAGCCCCGCAATGCCCATCGAGAATGTCGCCAGCCCAAAGAAGTCGAAAGGCGGGCCCTTGGCGAACTTCTTCTCGCGCAGGCAAAGGGCCATCGTCAGGAAGATGAAGGCAGCCATCGGAAGGCTGAAATAGAACAGTGAATGCCAGCCATGATATTCGCTGAGCCAGCCACCAATGCCCGGGCCGCTGAGGATCCCGAGCAGCGATGTCACGCTCCACACCATGCCGATGCGTCCATGTCGCAACGGCGGCAATTCATCGAGAAGAATCGCCATCGATAGTGGAGCGAGCGTGCCACTTGCGGCGCCCTGGATGATGCGGGCGGATACGAACTGCAATGGCGTGGTCGCCAGCGTGTCGAGTATGAGCGCGACGGCGAAGAGGGCGATCGAGACCTGAAAGACGACCTTCCGGCCGTACCTGGCCGCGAGCCAATGCATCATCGGCATGACGATGGCACTTGCCGCGATGTACGAGGTAAAGACCCAGCCGATCTCGTCGTCGGTCATCGACAGACCGCCCTGGATGTGCAGCACCGCCGCGTTCGGGAGCGAGATGTTGACTGCCTGCATATAGGTCGCAAGCAGGGCGGCCACCACGAGGGCGCGATGGGTGCCCGCCGTGCTGACCGAGGGGAGGGCAGTGCTCACCGGCCCGCTCCGCCTGTCGCGGCCACTGCCGAAGCCGGTTGTTCCCGTCGCGTATCGACCCGTGCGCTAACGCTGATGCCCGAGTACAGCGGCCACTGCGGATCGAGCGCATCGAACTCAAGGCGAACCGGCAAACGCTGGACGACCTTGACCCAGTTGCCGGTCGCGTTCTCGGGCGGCAGCACCGAGAATTCCGATCCGGTACCGGGGCTCATGCTGACCACATGCGCCTTGAAGCCATGTCCCGGGTAGGCATCCACATCGACGATCGCCACCTGGCCCGGGCGCATCAGAGTCAGGCCGGTCTCGCGGAAATTCGCCTCCACCCAGATGTGCCGGCTGGACATCATCGAGAACACGGCTGCGCCGCTGCTGACGAAGTCACCCACTTGCAGATCGTCGACGTTGGTGACGGTGCCCTCGTCGGGGGCCACTACATCGGTATAGGAAAGCTCCAGCCGGGCTCGATCCAGCTGCGCCTGAGCCTCGCGCACCGTCGGGTGGCGACTGACCTCGATATCCGGGTCGCCGTTCAATCCGGCGACACTGTGGGAAACCTCTTGCTGGATCGATGCGACGTGCTGGCGGGCGACCTTGAAGTCCGTTTCGGCCCGCTCATAGGCGGCACGCGATGCGAAATCGGAAGCAAGCAGACCCCTCTTGCGCTCGAATTCGCGCCGGTCGAAGTCCGCAGAGTCCCGGGCCGACTGGAGCTCGGCCAACTGTTGGCGATACGTGGCCTTGAGGGCCTCGACCTGGATGCGCGCACTGTTCAGCCTCGCCTCGGCTTGCTCGACCGCGATCTTGTAGGGCTGCGGATCTATCCGGAACAGCAACTGGTCCTTGCGGACGCGCTGATTGTTTCCCACGGCAACCTCCACCACTTGACCGGATACCCGGGCGTTGATGGAGTCCTTGGCCGCGCGAACGAAAGCGTCGTCGGTGACGACATAGCGCTTGCCAGCCAGATATTTGGCGGTACCCCCTATGACCAGCAAGATTGGCAGCGCCAGCATCAGCGGCCAGCGCAACCTTTCTCTGGCGGTCGGGCGCCCCGTTTCGGCGTGACTGCCCGAAGCCGCGCCATCGACCACCTCATCGAATTGTTTGCGCATCACGAGCAGCCTTCATGGTTGTTTAATTTTGTACGAACTCGGATAATATACTTTCTGAAGAGTCGGAGGTCAAGCTTTGTATGCGAAACGGTACAAAACAAGACAATACGGAGAAGAGACCCCGCGGGCGACCGCGCGCCTATGAGCCCCAGGCCGCGCTCCGTCGGGCGACGGACGCATTCTGGAAGGCCGGTTACTCCGGCACGTCGCTCGACGACATCGCTGCTGCGACCGGCATGAACAGGCCGAGCCTGCGTGCTGCGTTTGGCGACAAGCACGCGATCTATCTCAAGGCGCTGAACGACTATTGGGAGCTCAAATGTGCGGCGATGCGTGAAGCGCTCGAAGGGAGTGGGGCGCTGGACGAGGCATTGCTGCGCGTTTACGACGCGGCGCTGTCCATTTACTTTTCCGGCGCGGACGGTGCGCGCGGATGTTTCGTGGTCGGAACGGCCGTAACCGAAGCCGTCGACGATCCCGAGATCCGCGGCATTGTCAGCGCAGGTTTCCGCAAGCTCGATGCCGATTTCGAGGCGCGCTTCCGATCGGCGCGCGAAGCCGGGGAGCTGAAAAAGGACGCCGATCCCGAGGCTCTTGCGATGCTCGCCTCGGCCACGATGCACACCATGGCCATCCGCGCCCGTGCCGGCACCTCCCGGCGCGACCTGAGGAAGCTTGCGCGGAAGGCGGTGAGCCTGATCTGCGGATGACCGGACGGCACAGGACCGTCGGGCTCTCCCTGGCGAAGGTCGGGCTCAAGGCTTCCGGGGCGCTTAAGGCGCGCCGTGGCTGACACGCTCCCCGACATCATCGCCGAGCGTCTTGCGGTGCTGTTCTGCGGGATCAACCCCGGAATGACGGCGGCTGCCACGGGGCATCATTTTGCCGGAAGGGGCAATCGCTTCTGGCGGGCGATCCATCTCGCCGGCTTCACCGCGGAGGAAATCCTGCCCCGGAATGACCGCATGATCCTCCAGTACCGATGTGGCCTGACGTCGGTGGTCGAGCGGCCCACGGCGCGGGCGGACGAGCTGTCGCCGCAGGAGTTCCTCTGTGCCGCAGCCGGGTTGGAGCAAAAGATTGCGCGCCAGCGACCACGCTTCGTCGCTTTTCTCGGCAAGGCGGCGTATTCCGCGCTGGCGGGGCGACGAGACGTTGCCTGGGGATTGCAGCCGACCACGATGCAGGGCTCTGCCATTTGGGTTCTGCCCAATCCCAGCGGGAGAAATCGCGCGTTCACTCTCGATGATCTGGTCGATGCTTACCGTCAGCTCTATCTGGCGGCAGGTGAGGGCGAAGCCTCGCTCACGCGTTGAACGAAGATCGCTGCGAATGGGTTCGCCGTCGAAGGCGGACATCACCAGCTTGCCGACAAGCTGCTCCAGCTGCGGGATCTGCTCTGCTGCCCAAAGCAGTTCTATGACCTCTTTTTGACCTCTTTTGCCGCGCGTGCAGTCAGTACTTCAAGTTCAGTTCCGGTACGCGCTGTTTATTGAGCTCGAAGAGTTCCTGGAACTCCTCTTCTGTCAGTTCGTCGGGGGCATAGACAGCCACCGGGTCCCATATACGGTCCGTCGACCGCGGTTGGCGGGGGCCGCCACGCAATGAAAACCAGCGCCCATCGCGCTCAAGCAACTCGGGAGCTTCCTCGACGCGCTCGGTTCTCACGTCATTGGGGGAGACAAGGAACACAGCGACGATCATTGGCAACTCCTCGTGCAAGCGGGCCTTTTTCTCCAGCGATCACCGAGATCGTGATCCGTCCGTGTTATGAAAGCGCCTCGGAATATATCCACGCACCCGCGTTGTTCTTCAGCTGTTCTTTCTGGCGCTACACCAATTCTACATCGGGCAAACGTGCCATTTCGTGCATGAACTCATCAGTGGGGGGACCCGCCGACGACGGCGCTTGGCTGGTTTGGCCGTGCCATCTTAATAGCGCAGTCTTGGTACTTACGGCCGACTGTTGCGTACCCCACGGACCGTAAAATGAGGCCCCAGCTGCCTTTTCGTCAAAGTCATTGTTGCGACCAAGTGGCACCGCCGTTTGTTGCGTTCGCTTTCGCTGCCAGCGCAACACCTCGACACCATCGTTGCGACAGATCGCCTGAAACTTCCGCGCCATTGTTGCGCATGGGATCACCCAACGGCACAGATGGACCCTGACATCGGGCATCGGTAGTTGATTCCGTCGTCCCGCAGTCACTTGGCGGCGCCGGTTTTTGAGGCCTTTGAGCGATACCATCTTGCAACGCGGCAGCCGAGCTTCGCTGGCCGCGCCGGAAAGGGGAGACTTTCATGCCGCTGATTGTCGACGCGTCCGAAGAGACATTGGCGGCGCTTCTGGAGAAGCGACTGCTGCGGCGCGCGGCCGGTCGGGCGGTCGTCGAACTCCAGGCACTCGTTGATCAGCGTGTAAAACTGCGCACGGGAACTGCAAGCATTGGGCTGCAAGGCGCCGAAGCCACCGCAGCGTTGACCGATTTGATAGGCTTTGTGGAGGGCACGCTCTATAAGTGGGTTGGCACCTACGCACCCATGCAATGGCTGTGGCTGCTCCGCCGAATCCCACCCACAGTGTTTGAGGGCGCACTGCCGACGACCCTGGGTTACGACTCGGCGTTGGCAACCGTGCTCACCGGTGCATCACCGGCGCGGGGACGCTTCCGCTTTCAGGAGCGTCAGCTTACCTATTCCCTCAGCGACTCCGACGCGGAGCGCGTGTGGCGCTTCTGCGCAGGTGTCAGGTTTCTCTCACATCTGCACCAAACCTATCGATGGGCCAACAAGGGGGTGCGGATTCCGGTGTTCATTGA
>DHXA01000182.1:0-28596 GCA_002413455.1 Rhodanobacter sp. UBA5168
GGCAGCCGCCAGGAGGCCGATGCGGAAAGTTTTCGCAAGATGCTGCTGGCGATGGCGCGCGACATCCGGGTCATCCTGATCAAGCTGGCCGATCGCCTGCACAATATGCGCACGCTGGGCGCCAAGGACTCCGATTCGCGCCGCCGCATTGCGCGCGAGACGCTGGAGATCTTCGCGCCGATCGCGCAGCGCCTGGGCATGAACAAGTTCAAGGCCGAGCTGCAGGATCTGGGTTTCCGCGCGCTCTATCCGGATCGCTACCGTGTGATCAGCGAACGCATCCGTGCCGCCATCGGCAACCGCCGCGAGGCGATGGGCAAGATCGAGGCGGCATTGTCGACGCGGCTCAGCGCCGACCATCTGCAGAGCCGCGTGGTGGGCCGGATCAAGTCGCCATGGAGCATCTATTCGAAGATGCGCGGCGAGCACAAGAGTTTCACCCAGCTGATGGATGTCTATGGCTTTCGTGTGGTCGTGGACAGCGCGATGAGCTGCTATATGGCGCTGGGCGTGGTGCATGCGCTGTACAAGCCGGTGGACAAGCGTTTCAAGGATTTCATCGCGATCCCCAAGGCGAACGGTTACCAGTCGCTGCATACCGTGCTGCTGGGGCCGTTCGGTGCGCCGATCGAGGTACAGATCCGCACCGCCGAGATGGAATCGGTAGCCGAGAGCGGTGTTGCCGCGCACTGGGCCTACAAGACGGAAAGTGGCCCGGCCAACAGTGCGCAAGCGCGTGCACGCGAGTGGTTGTCGTCGCTGGCGGACAGTTCGGCGCATACCGTCTCGTCCGCGGAATTCATCGAGAACGTCAAGATCGACCTGTTTCCCGACGAGGTCTACCTGTTCACTCCGCGGGGCCACATTCTTTCGCTGCCGCGCAATGCGACCGCGCTGGACTTCGCCTACGCGGTGCATACCGATGTGGGCGATCATGCGGTGGCCGCCCGGGTCGACAAGAAACTGCTGCCGCTGCGCACCCGGCTGGAATCGGGGCAGTTGGTGGAGATCATCACCGCGCCGTCGGCCGTGCCGAATCCGGCCTGGCTTGAGGTGGTGGTCACCGGCAAGGCACGCACCGCGATCCGTCAATACCTGAAACATCTGCAGCACGAGGATGCCGTCGACTTCGGCCATCGCATGCTCGATCGCGCACTCGACGCGCAGGGCAGCAGCCTGGACGCCATTCCGGCGGCGGTGCTGGATCGCTTCCTCGAAGCATCCAAGCTCAAGCGGATCGAGGAGCTCTTGTCCGACATTGCCCTGGGCAATCGCATGCCGGACATGGTCGCCAGCCAGCTGCTCGGCTCACGCGGCAAGCGCAGCGGCAAGGCTCCGCAGGCATCGCCGCAGGCGCCCGAGAAGATCCGCATCACCGGCGCCGAGCGCGGCGTGCTCAGTTTCGCCAACTGCTGCCATCCGCTGCCCGGCGACGACATCATCGGCTACCTGTCGTCCGGCAAGGGCATCGTGGTCCATCGCGAGGAGTGCCCGAACGTGGTGGAGCTGCGCAAGTCGCCGGAGCGATCCGTGGCGATCGAGTGGGATCGCGACGTGCAGGGCGACTATCGCGCCGAGTTGCGGATCGAGGTAATCAACCGTCCCGGCGTGCTGGCCACGGTGGCCGCCGCGATCGCTGCCGCCAACTCCAACATCGAGAACGTGGAGTACGTGGAACGTGATTCCGCCGCCGCGACCCTGCTCTTCGCGATGGAAGTGAAGAACCGCAAGCACCTCGCCGACGTGATCCGGCGCGTGCGCCGTACCGGCGTGGTCAGCGGCGCCTATCGGTATCCCCTGTAACTAACCGGGAGCGGGAAATCGAGAATCGTTTCAAGCCTGCTTCGGACAGACTTTGCGCCACCGTGTTGAAGCGATAGTCTTCCCGATTCCCGTTCGCCAAGGAAACCCCATGCCACTCACCATCATCTCGACCGATCAGGCCCCCGCCGCGATCGGGCCCTACTCGCAGGCTGTGCGCGCGGGCAGCACCGTGTATTTCTCCGGCCAGATCCCGCTGGACCCGGCCACTGGCGCGCTGGTCGACGGTGACATTGCCGCGCAAACGCGGCGTGTATTCGACAACCTCACTGCGGTGGCGCAGGCGGCCGGCGGTTCGCTGGCGCAGATCGTTCGGGTGGGCATCTACGTCACCGATCTGGCGAACTTTGCCGCGGTCAACACCGTGATGGCCGAGTATTTTCAGCAGCCATATCCGGCGCGCTCCACCATCGAGGTGTCCGCCCTGCCGAAGGCGGCGCAGGTCGAGGTCGATGCGGTGATGGTGCTGTCGTGATGGGGAAGGCCTGATTCCAGGCCACGACCCGCACCGACAATCCGCGTCGGCGTTTGGCTTACGACAGCAGGCGGTGCTCGGTTAGGCTTGCAGATCATGGCTACCCGCATCGCCCGCCCCGCTCCCGTCATCGACACCGACCCCGGCACCACGCCGGTCGGTGCGCTGGCTGGCGTTGGCCCGGCACTGGTTGCGTCACTCGCCCGGCTCGGCCTGGAGCGGGTGCAGGACCTGTGGTTCCACTTGCCCCTGCGCTATGAGGACAAGACCCGGGTCACCGCGATCGCCGACTTGCGTGTGGGTGAACGGGCGCAGGTCGAGGGTGTGGTCGAGGCGGTCGAGCGCGGTTTTCGCTATCGTCCACAGCTGAAGGTGGCGATCGGCGATGCCAGCCGGCAGACCCTGGTGCTGCGTTTTTTCCATTTCAATCGCGCGCAGGCCGAGCAATTGCTGCCGGGCACGCGACTGCTCTGCTATGGCGAAGTACGCCACGGTGCGCAGGGCCTGGAGATGGTGCATCCCAACTACCAGCGACTGAGCGGAGACGAGGCAGCCACGGTCGATGAGTTGCTGAGCCCGGTTTACCCGACCACCGAGGGCCTGGGCCCGAAGCGGCTTGCCGGCGTGATCGGCAAGGCACTGGCGTTGCTGCCGCCGGCCGAACAACTGGAACTGATCCCGCCTGAACTGTGCGCCGAGCACGGGCTCACCTCTCTGCGTGAGGCTCTCCTGTATGTGCATCGGCCGCCACCGGACGCCCATCTCGGCCAGCTGACGCTGGGCCAGCATCCGGCCCAACAGCGATTGGCATTCGAGGAGTTGCTGACCCAGCACCTGAGCCTGAAGCGCATGCGTGCTGCCGTGCGCAGCCGGCGCGCACCCAGGCTGGGCGACGACGGTGGGCTGCGCCGGCAACTACTCGCCGGACTGCCGTTCCAGCTCACTGCGGCGCAGCACCGCGTCAGCGCCGAGATTGCCCGGGATCTGGCCAGGCCGCGGCCGATGTTGCGGCTGGTGCAGGGCGATGTCGGCAGCGGCAAGACGGTGGTCGCGGCGCTGGCGGCGCTGATGGCGGTGGAATCGGGCCAGCAGATTGCGCTGATGGCGCCGACCGAGCTGCTGGCCGAACAGCACCTGCACAATTTCAGGCATTGGTTGCAGCCGCTGGGTGTCGAGGTGGAATGGCTGGCCGGCAAAGTGACCGGCAAGCCCCGCAAGCTGGCATTGGAGCGTGTCGCTGCCGGTGCACCAGTGGTGATCGGTACGCATGCGCTGATGCAGGAAGGGGTGACCTTCGTGCGGCTTGGTCTGGTGATCGTCGACGAACAGCACCGCTTCGGCGTGCAGCAGCGCCTGGCGCTGCGCGACAAGGGCAAGGAGGGCGAACTGGTGCCGCACCAGCTGGTGCTGACCGCCACGCCGATCCCGCGCACGCTGGCGATGAGCGCCTATGCCGATCTGGATGTGTCCTCGATTGACGAGCTGCCGCCCGGCCGCACGCCCGTGCAGACCATCGCCATATCGAATGCGCGACGGATCGAGGTGATCGCGCGCATCCATGCCGCCTGCGCCGAGGGCCGGCAGGTGTACTGGGTGTGCACGCTGATCGAGGAATCCGAACAACTGCGCGCGCAGGCTGCAGAGGTGGCGCACGGCGAACTGTCCGCCGCGCTGGCCGGTTTCAGGGTCGGTCTGATCCATGGCCGCATGAAGCCGAAGGAGAAGCAGGCAGTGATGGATGCGTTCAAGGCCGGTGAGCTGGCGGTGCTGGTCGCGACCACCGTGATCGAAGTCGGCGTGGACGTGCCGAACGCGAGCCTGATGGTGATCGAGAACAGCGAGCGTCTGGGCCTGGCCCAACTGCACCAGTTGCGCGGCCGGGTCGGGCGTGGCGCGGTGGCTTCCAATTGCGTGCTGCTGTATCAGCCACCGCTGGGCCAGCTGGCGCGTGAACGGCTGCAGGTGATGCGCGACACCAGCGACGGCTTCCGCATCGCCGAGAAGGACCTGGAGCTGCGTGGTCCGGGCGAGGTGCTGGGCACCCGCCAGACCGGCCAGCTCAGCTTCCGCATCGCCGACCTGACCCGCGACGCGCATCTGTTGCCGGCGGTGCAGCAGGTGGGGGAACACATGTTGAGGGACTATCCACGGCAGACCGGGCAGCTCATCGAACGCTGGATCGGCGGTGCCGCACGTTATGTGCATGCGTGAATTGCCGGGAATGCGGAGTGGAAAATCGGGAATGGCAAAAGCGGGTATCGCGCTGCACCCCACGGCTTTCGATTCCCCATTCCCGATTCCGTCCCATACACTGGGCGATTCGACAACGACGATGCGCCATGACCAGACCGCAACTGCTGATTGATACCGACCCTGGCGTCGACGATGCGCTGGCGATCCTGATGGCGCATGCGCACGGCGACATTGCCGGACTCAGCATCGCAGCCGGCAACGTCGGCCTCGACCATACCGTGCGCAACGCGCGTACCCTGGTCGATCTGCTCGGCGTCGATATGCCGGTGTTTGCCGGTTGCGCCACGGCATTGGTGCGCGTACCGGAAGAGGATGCCGCCTTCGTACACGGGCAGGACGGTTTCGGCGATATCGGTTTCCCCGAGCCGGCGGCGCCGCTGTCCGATGAGCCGGCCGCGCTGGCCCTGCTGCGCCTCACCCGCGAGCGGCCCGGGGAATTGACCCTGGTGGCGCTTGGCCCGCTGACGAATCTGGCTCTGGCGTTGCGGCTGGACCCGACGCTGCCGCAACGGGTGGCGCGGCTGGTAGTGATGGGCGGTGCCGTCACCGGGCACGGCAACACCGGCAAGGTGCCTGCCGAGTTCAATATCGGCTTCGATCCCGAGGCAGCGCACGTCGTGTTCGGTGCGTTTGCGTCGTTCGACCTGATCGACTGGGAAGCCACCTTGCGGCATGCCTTCAGTGATGCCGAGTTCGACAGCTGGCTTGCGGCCGGGGATAGCCGCGCCGATTTCTTCGGGCAGATCGTGGGTGCGGCGCGTGGTTACAACGCGAAGCATGATCGCGCCGGGGTGGTCGCTGCCGATGCGTTGGCGATGGCCGTGGCGCTTGATCCGGGCATGGTCACCCGTAGCGAGACCCGCGCCGTCGCGGTGGAGCTCGATGGCCGCCTGACTCGCGGCGCCACCGTGGTCGATTGGGCCGCGCGGCTGGGTCAGCCGGCCCAGGCGAATATCGTGCTCGAAGTGGATCAGGCCCGTTTCGCAGCGATGGTGCGGCGTGCCCTGGGCATGGAAAGCTGAACCCGCGCGCGTCGACGTTGACCCGTCGATTAGGCAACCCGACTTGCGGGGGCGGCTGATTCCTCGTTACAATGCCGCTCTTTTCACCACCGCTTTAGAGCCTGCCATGAAGCCTGATATCCATCCGAACTACAACCCGGTGGTGTTCCAGGACCTGTCGTCCGACTTCGCGTTCCTGACCAAGTCGACCATGTCCAGCAAGGAAACCATCAAGTGGGAAGACGGCAGTGAGTACCCGCTGATCAAGGTGGATATCTCCAGCCATTCGCACCCGTTCTACACCGGCAAGCAGAAATCGCTGGATGTCGGCGGCCGCGTCGACAAGTTCCGCCGCCGCTATGCGGGTTCCGTCAAAGAGTAACGACGGAAGCGGCCATCGCTCCGCGGTGGTCGATCGGATCCGATTCCGGACACGGGGCAAGCGCAGGCTTGCCCCGTGTTTTTTCGTGTCCGGACTTCGACCATTCGCCATCGAATGCAGGCCGGGCCTTGTGCGATAATGGTCGGTGAACTGGCGCCATGGCGTCTGTTGCGTCGCATGCTTTCCCCGGCATGCGATGCCCGCATTCCCTCACCGGACGGCGCCGTGATTGCGGTTGTCGTCGGTGGTGACCCACATGAAGGAGGTTTTCGTGTCCGATCCCAAGATCGTCAAGCTGCTGGATGAATCGAGCAATCGCAGCAGTGAACTGCCACTGATCAGCGGCACGCTCGGCCCGGCGTGCATCGACATCGGCACCCTGTACAGGGACACCGGCCACTTTACTTACGATCCCGGCTACGGCAGCACCGCCAGCACCAAGAGCGCGATCACCTATATCGATGGCGACCAGGGCGTGCTGCTGTACCGCGGCTATCCGATCGAGCAGCTGGCGGAGAACTCCAGCTTCCTCGAAGTGGCCTACCTGCTGCTCAACGGCGAGTTGCCGAAGCCGGCCGAGTTTGCCACGTTCGAACACGACGTCTCGCATCACACGATGATGCACGAGTCGCTGAAGAACTTCTTCCAGGGCTTCCACCACGACGCGCATCCCATGGCGATGCTGGCCGCGGCGGTCGCCTCGTTGTCGGCGTTCTACCATGACGACCTGAGCGTGGACGACCCGGCCGATCGCAAGCTCGCCGCGATCCGCCTGATCGCCAAGATGCCGACGATCGCCGCCGCCTGCTACCGCTATTCGGTGGGCTGGCCGCTGCGTTATCCGCGCAACAACCTGGAGTACGTCGATCGCTTCCTGCACATGATGTTCGAGGTGCCGAGCGAGCCGCTGCAGATGAACCCGGTGGCGGCCAAGGCGCTGGATCTGCTGTTCATCCTGCACGCCGATCACGAGCAGAACGCATCCACTTCCACGGTGCGTCTGGTCGGTTCGACCGGCGCCAATCCGTATGCGTCGATTGCCGCGGGCATCACCGCATTGTGGGGGCCGGCGCACGGTGGCGCCAATGAAGCGGTGCTCAAGCAGCTGGAAGAGATCGGTACGCCGGGCAACGTCGAGTCGGCGATCCTGCGCGCCAAGGACAAGAACGACAGCTTCCGCCTGATGGGCTTCGGCCATCGCGTGTACAAGAACTTCGATCCGCGCGCCAAGATCATTCGCGAAATGTGCCACAAGGTGCTGGCCGAGCTGGGTGTCAACGATCCGCTGCTGGAAGTGGCGATGAAGCTGGAGGAGGCGGCGCTGAAGGACGATTATTTCGTCGAGCGCAAGCTCTATCCGAACGTGGATTTCTACTCGGGCATCATCTACAAGGCGCTGGGCATTCCCACCGAGATGTTCACCGTGATGTTCGCCATTGCGCGCACCGCTGGCTGGATCGCGCACTGGATCGAGCAGCACGAAACACCCGGATCGCGAATCGGTCGTCCACGCCAGATCTATACCGGCTCTGACGTGCGCGACTACATGCCGACCGCGAAACGCTGATCACAACCTTCGCGGCATACGAAAAAGCCCCGGCTATTGACCGGGGCTTTTTTTGCGGCGGCAATGCGGACTCACCGCATCGCCGCGCCCAGTCGCTGCCCGGATGCTTCCGTGGAGTCCTCACCAAGCAGCATTTCCACCTGGGCCAGCGCGGCACGGCGCATCGGCCTGTCGTCGGTTCGATCCAGCGGAGCCTGGCGCAGCGCGTCGCGCGGCAGCACGGTGAGGTCGAACGGCAGCTCGTCGGCGGCGAACAGAAGCACCGGGTATTCGGGCTGGTCATCGCGGTTGTTACGCAGCCGCCGGACCTGCGTCTCGATCGGCACGCCGTGCTCGCGCAGATACAAGCCGACCGCTTCCGGGTCGTCGCTGAATACGTGCAGGCATACCGCCGAGTGCGCATCGGCGGTGCCCTCGAGCACGGCGCCGACTAGCCGCGGCTCGAACGCAGCGAGGAAACGCATGGCTTCCACCGCGGCCTCGCGCCGCTGCCGCAACGATTGCGGCTGGCTGTCGGCTAGGAACAGGCGCTGGTGTTCGCGCAGCGCCTGCTCGATCTCCAGATTGCGCGGCAACGCCTGCGCTTCGACGATGCCGAGCCGTTCGGCCGCCTTCAATTTGGCGTGATGGAAATCGCGGATGCCGTGCTCGCTCATCAGGCGGGCTGCTTCCTGGGCAATGCGCAGACGATTGCGCTGCAGCCGGTCATGTGCGTGGATGCGGTGGTGTTCGCCTCGGGACATGGCTCGCTCCTTGTCAAACGGTAGATGGCAACAAGGGCAGAAACCCATGACTGCAAGCTGCCCGGTGGTTCAGAAGATGTCGTAGGCGTGCTGTTGATCTTGATCCTTCTGCTGGGCGGCCTGGCTGCGCAGCCGGTCGATGTCTTCCACCTTGAACATCTCGTTCATGCCATTCGGATCGTCCGCGGAAGTGGGGAGCCCGTTCTGGCGATTGATCAATACCGTACTGATTCCCGGCGGCATCGGCAACGTGCTTAGTGGTTGACCCTTCAGCGTGCTGCCCATGAACTCCATCCAAATCGGCAGCGCCGCCTTGGCACCGAACTCGCCGTGGCCCAGCGATGAGTAGTCGTCGAAGCCGACCCACACCGCGGTGGAGAGGTCGCCGTTGAACCCGACGAACCAGGCATCGCGATGATCGTTGGTGGAGCCGGTCTTGCCGGCCAGATCCGCGCGATCCAACGCGCGCGCGGCCGAACCGGTGCCGCGCAGGATCACGTCCTTCATCAACGAAGTGATGAGGTAATCGTTGCGGACCTCGATGACCTGCGGTGCGAGCACCGGCGGATGCGCGTTGTCGCCATGTACATCGGCGGGCAGCACGGCCTCACCGACACCATCGACGCTGCTCGACCCCGCGGGTGTACCGTCGGTGCTGGCCAGGTTGTTGGCGGGGGTCGGATTCATGTCGGCTGGCGGCGGTCCGGGCGGGCGCGTATCGAGCAGGCGCTCCTGACAACTGCGGCAGGCGCGTGCGGGGTTGGCCACGTATAGCGGCTTGCCGTCGCGGTCGTCGATCTCATGGATGAAGTACGGCGTGACCAGATAGCCGCCATTGGCGAACACGGCATAACCGCGAGCCATACTCATCGGCGACACCGAAGCGGTACCGAGCGCCATCGACAGGTTGGCCGGAATCGCATCGAGCGAGAAGCCGAACCGGGTGGCGTACTCACGCATGTAGCGCACGCCGATCGCATCGAGCAGGCGTACTGAAACGAGATTTTTTGACTGCACCAGCGCTTCGCGCAAGCGCATCGGGCCGGCGAACTTGTCGTCGTCGTTGGATGGCGTCCAGATACCGTTCGGCTTCGACGGATCGGGCAGGGCCAGCGGTGCGTCGTTGATGATCGACGATGGGGTGAAGCCGCGATCGAATGCGCCCGAATACAGGTAGGGCTTGAAGCTTGAACCAGGCTGGCGCGCCGCCGTCACCGCACGATTGAATTTGCTGCGCACGAAATTGAAACCGCCGACCAGCGCCTGGATCGCGCCGTCCTCCGGATTGATCGAGGTCAACGCCGCCTGGGCGGCGGGAATCTGCGCAAGCTGCCACTCGCCCTTGTCGTCGCGCGCAAGCCGGATGATGTCACCGCGCTTGAGCACGCTGTCGACACTCGCCGGCGCGGCGCCGACGCGATCGTCATTGATATGCGGGCGCGCCCAGCTCATGGCGGCAAGATCGAGAATCACGTTCTCATGGCTGGGCAGATAGATCGTTGCCTGCTTCGCATCGCTGGCCGTCACCAGGCCCGGCTGCAGCCCCGAGACACCGGTATAGCTGGAGAGCAGGGCGTCGTATTCCGCCTCACCGGCGCTGGCGGGCAGGTCCTGGTGGGCTTCGGGTCCGCGCCAGCCATGCCGGTGGTCGTACTCGATCAGGCCATCGCGCAAGGCCTCTACGGCCGCCTGCTGACGGCCGCTCTGTACCGTTGTCCTGACCACATAACCGTTGGTGAGCGCATCGTTGCCGAACCGGTCCAGCACCTGCCGGCGCACCATTTCCGCCAGGTAAGGCGCATCCACCTCGATCGGCTGCTCGTGCGGGTAGGCGTGATTGGGCTCGGCAATCGCCTGCTCGTAGACCGGCTTGGTGATGTAGTCATGCCGGAGCATCTCGCCCAGAACCCAGTTGCGCCTGGCGATCGCGCGCTTCGGGTTGTTGATCGGATTGACAGCCGATGGCAGCTGGAAGGTGGAGGCGATCAACGCGCATTCGGCCACGGTCAACTGATCCAGCGTCTTGCCGTAGTAGTACTCCGCCGCGGCGCTCACGCCGTACGAACGGTGACCCAGGAACATCTTGTTGAGATACAGCTCGAGGATCTGGTCCTTGCTCAACTCATGTTCGATGCGCAGGGCAATGAAGATTTCGGTGATCTTGCGCGAGTAGAGTTTTTCCGGGCTCAGAAAGAAGTTGCGGGCGACCTGCTGGGTGATGGTCGAGCCACCGGAACCTTTGTCCCCGCCTGTCACGATGACGTGCCAACCCGCGCGAGCGATGCCATGCCAGTCCACACCGGGGTGATGATAGAAATCCGCGTCTTCCGCCGACAGCACGGCGTGCTTGAGCCGATCAGGCACCTTTTCGATGTCAACCGGAATGCGCCGGGTTTCGCCGAAACTGGCGATCAACTTGCCATCTGCGCTGAGTACACGCAGCGGCACCTGCATGTGGTAATCCTTGAGATCTGCCACCGATGGCAGTCTCGGAGCTATCAGCCAGTACGCCACGCCAACCGCAATAACTGCCAGAAGCAAGCCGGAAAAGGCCAGGAGCAAAGCCCAGCGCAGCAAACGTTTGAAAATTAGCATGGTGTGGAGATAGCGAGACCTGAGTCAAAACATGACAGAGTATAGATGTAGCAGTATTTGCGGCATGAGGCGTGGCTCGCTAAAGCAAGAGTTGCGCCAGCGAAGGGGATCTTGCAAATGTGGTGGGCATCACGTCAATTACTTGAGAAAGTTCCCGTAGACCGTTGCCATTGCGTTATTTTTTCGATTTAATGCCACTGCGCACCCCGCCAGGATTCTGGCTACGGGCGTCAGCGGCAAGGGGGAAACACCGTGGGGCTCTTTACACCCAAGAAGCCGGCGCTGATTGGTGTCGACATCAGTTCGACTGCCGTCAAGCTGCTGCAGCTAAGTCAAGTGGGCGGTCGCTATCGCGTGGAACATTACGCGGTTGAGCCACTGCCGCCCAATGCCGTGGTCGAAAAGAACATCGTCGAGGTCGAGGCGGTGGGCGATGCGATTCGTCGAGCGCTGGCCCGCTCGGGCTCCAAGCTCAAGCACGCGGCAGCGGCGGTGGCGGGATCGGCGGTGATCACACGCATCATCCCGATGACCAGCGACTTGTCCGACGACGATCTGGAGGGTCAGATCCAGGTCGAGGCCAATCAGTACATCCCGTACCCGATCGACGAAGTCAGCCTTGATTACGAAGTCATCGGCCCGGTCCGCGATAATCCCGACATGAATAATGTGCTGTTGGCCGCCTCGCGTACCGAGAACGTCGACATGCGCGTGGCCGCGCTCGATCTGGGAGGGCTCACCGCCGGTGTGATCGACGTTGAGGCGTTCGCGATGGAGAACGCCTTTGCGATGGTTGCCGACCAGCTCAACGTGGGCAGGGACGCATTGGTGGCGGTAGTCGACATCGGTGCCACCATGACCACGCTGTCGGTACTGCGCAATCAGCGCACGATCTACTCACGCGAGCAGGTCTTCGGTGGCAAACAGCTGACCGATGAGATCATGCGCCGCTTCGGGCTCTCCTATGAGGAAGCCGGGCGTGCCAAGCGCAAGGGTGGGTTGCCCGAATCGTATGAGACGGAGGCGCTGGAACCGTTCAAGGAATCGTTGATCCAGCAAATCAGCCGATTGCTGCAGTTCTTCTTTGCCGGCAGCGAATACAGCAAGGTCGATCAGGTGGTTCTGGCCGGTGGCTGTGCCTCGATCGAGGGGCTTGGCCCGATGCTGGAAGAGCAACTCGGAGTGTCCTGTATCGTCGCCAACCCGCTGGCACGCATGTCGCTGTCGCCACGCGTGCAGGCCCAGTCGCTGGCGCAGGACGCACCCGCGCTGATGATCGCGGTCGGCCTCGCCTTGAGGAGCTTCGACTGATGGCACATGTCAATCTACTTCCGTGGCGAGCCGAGCGACGCAAGCAACGCGAACGTGAATTCTACATGCAGCTCGTCGCCGCCTTCGTGGTGGGACTGGGTGTGCTGTTGCTGTGGATATTCTGGATGGATCAGCGCATCGACAACCAGAACGAGCGCAATGCGTATCTGCAAACCGAGATCAAGCAACTCGACGTGCGCATCGCCAAGATCAAGGACCTGGAGAAGGTGCGTGAGCATCTGCTGGCGCGCAAGCAGATCATCGAGCAGTTGCAGGCGGACCGCTCGCAGATGGTGCATCTGTTCGACGAACTGGTGAAGACGATTCCTTCCAGTGCGCGCCTGACCGGCTTGAAACAGAGTGGCCAGTCGATGTCGCTCGACGGCGTGGCGCAGTCCAACGCCAGCGTTGCCGAGTACATGCGCAACGTCGAGAGTTCGCCGTGGATGGGTCATACCGATCTGCGCAAGACCGAAAATACCCATGACGCCACCCGCATGCCGTATGTGTTCGGCCTGGATGTGACGCTGAGCCGGCCCAAGACCGACGAAACAGATGCCGGCAAAAGCCCGTCGCAGCCGGCGGATGCCAGCTCCAGCGCTGCTCCTGCTGCCGTTCCGGCAGCGCTCGGTGCGGTTGCGAAAGCGACCACCTCGACGCCGGTCAAGCCTGCGGTTGCCAGCACGGCTGCCGCTGGACCCAAGCCTTTGGGTGCTGCCGCTGTCACGGGAGGGACCAAGCCATGAAGTTCCTCGACGATATCCGCAATCTCGATCGCAACAACGTCGGTGGCTGGCCGCAATCGGTCAAGGTGTTCTTCACCGTGCTGCTGTGTGCTTTCGTCCTGTTGATCGGCTGGTATTTCTTCGTCGGCGACCAGCAGGACAGCCTGCAGACGCTGGCCGACAAGGAAAATCAGCTCAAGCAGGAATTCGCGACCAAACAGGCCAAGTCGGTCAATCTGGAAGCCTTGCAACAGCAACTCGACGAGATGCAGGACATGCTGCGCCAGTTGTTGCGCCAGCTACCCAGCAAGACCGAGATGCCCGAGTTGC
Organism: Rhodanobacter sp. UBA5168; assembly: GCA_002413455.1. GTDB lineage: Bacteria > Pseudomonadota > Gammaproteobacteria > Xanthomonadales > Rhodanobacteraceae > Rhodanobacter. The sequence goes on from DHXA01000182.1 coordinate 13,204, forward strand.
TGATCGACATTTCACAGACCGCGCAATCCGCTGGTCTGGAGAGCGATCTGTTCCAGCCCGGCCCGGAAACACCGAAGGATTTCTACGCAGAACGACCGATCACGTTGCGCATGACCGGTACCTATCACCAGTTCGGCACGTTCATCAGCGGTGTGGCCTCGCTGCCTCGAGTGGTGATCCTCACCCTGCATGATGTCTCGCTGACCCCGAAAACGCCGGGCAAGGATGGCGCCGCAGGCGGCCAGCTCGTTTTGCAGGGCACGGTGAAAACCTATCGTTATCTGGATGACGAAGAGAGCGCCGCCGCAAGCAAGGCGGGGGGTGCGAAATGATGAACAAATTCGCCATCAAACCCACCCATGCGGCGCGGCTCCTGCTGATGCTCGGTGCCGTGCTGGTACTCGGCGGCTGCACGCGTGGCATGTCCGACCTGCGCGACTGGGTGGCGCAGGAGAAAGCCAAGAAGGGTGCACCGATCCAGCCGTTGCCGGTGATCAAGACGTTCGAGACGTTCAAGTACGACGATCAGGATCGGCGCGATCCGTTCAGCCCTAGTACGGCCGAACTGCAAACCAATGCCGCCACCAGCGGCCCGCGTCCGGATGCAAACCGCGCCAAACAGCCACTGGAGATGTTCGCGCTGGACAGTCTCAAGATGGTCGGCACGGTCGGCGTCGGAGCGAGCATGGAAGTGTTGATCAAGGATCCGGGTGGTGTGATCCATCGCGTCCATGCCAACGAATACATGGGTCAGAATTACGGGCATATCACCGCGATCAGTGAGGACCATATTGACCTGGTCGAGCTGGTATCCAACGGTAATGGTGGCTGGATGGAACGTCCGGCCAGCATCGCGCTTGACGCGAAATAGGTAGACAGGGGCTGATGCAATGACCAACCAAATCCAATCCTTCCGGGGCCGTGTCATGCGCCATGCGAGCCGTTACATATTGATGGGCCTGCTGATCGCCGGCGCCACCTGGGCCAGCACGGCGATGGCAGCCGACACCACGCTGAAGAACATCAGCTACGACGCGCTGCCTGGCGGCAGCGTCGAGCTGCACATGGACTTCGGTAGTGGCCCGGTACCACAGCCCAAGATATTCACAACGGGCAATCCGCCGCGCATTGCGGTCGATTTTGCCGACACCGACAATGCGGCTCCGCGTCACCTGGACATCGGCAAAGGCTCGACTTCCGGGGTATCCGCGGTGGCTGCCGGCGGTCGCACACGCGTTGTCATCGAGTTGATGCGCGAGTCGAGCTACCGCACGCGGGTCGAAGGTCACAGCCTGGTGCTCACGGTCAACAACGGCAGCACGGACCAGTCCGTGACCACCGCCTCTACCATCGACCCGACCAAGGCGCTGCCATCGTCCTCGAATGGCCCGGCGATCTCCAATATCGATTTTCGCCGCGGCCCGAACGGCGAAGGCCGCGTGCTGATCAGCTTCAACGGCAGCGGCGCGAATGCCGAGATGACCCGCCAGGGCGACAAAGTGCTGGTCACTATCGATCATGCCAACCTGCCGGCCAACCTTGCCCAGCGTCTGGATACGCTGGACTTCGCCACGCCGGTGCAGTCCATCGTCACCCGCTCCGGTGTCGGCGGTGGTGCCCGCTTGGAAATCGCCGTCAAAGGCAATGTCGACACCTCGGCCTACCAGACCGCAGACCAGTACGTAGTGGAAGTGGCGCCGAAGAAAGCCGCAGCCAAGGATGACAAGCTGGCCAAGCTGGGCAAGGAGCCTAGCTACAATGGCAAGCGCGTCACCTTCAATTTCCAGGACATCCCGGTGCGCTCGGCACTGCAGCTGATTGCTGACATCTCCGGCCTCAATCTCGTTGCCTCGGATAGCGTCGGCGGCAGTGTCACGCTGCGCCTGGTCAACGTGCCGTGGGATCAGGCACTGGACGTGATCCTGCGCGCCAAGAGCCTCGACATGCGTCGCAACGGCAATGTGGTATGGGTTGCCCCGCAGGCGGAACTGGCCAAGTACGAGCAGGACCTTGCCGACGCCAAACTGAAGGCGCTGGACACCGCCGAACTGGTCACCGACTACGTGCCGATCAGCTATGGCAAGGCGGCGGACATCGCCAAGTTGCTGACCAGCGGCAGCATGCAAGGTGGTGGTGGTGGTGGCGGTGGTGCCAACACCCAGCGCGGCTTCCTGTCGCCGCGTGGCAGCGTGTCGTTCGACGAGCGAACCAATACCCTTCTCCTCAACGACACGCCGGAAAAGATCAAGCAGCTGCGTGACTTGATCGCGGTGCTGGACAAGCCGGTGCAGCAGGTGCTGATCGAGTCGCGGATCGTGGTTGCCACGGACGATTTCACCCGTGAGCTGGGTGCCAAGTTTGGCATCTCTGGCAAGCACTACACCCAGAATGACGACGGCGACCACAATCTCATTTCCGTTGGTGGGCACGACCTGGGCAACGGCACCGCAGGCGGCGGTCTGAATGTGAGTTTGCCAGCGGGTACGCCGACTGGAAGCTTCGGCCTGGCGATCCTCGGCGCCAACTACGCGATCGATCTGGAACTCTCCGCCGCGCAGACTGAAGGGCGGGGCGAAGTGATCTCCAGCCCGCGTGTGATTACCGCCAACCAGCAAGAGGCAGTCATCCGCCAGGGTCAGGAAATCGGCTACGTCACGTTCCAGAACAGCGCCGGCAGCGGCGCCGGCAGCGGCACCGCCACGGTGCAGTTCAAGGATGCCGTGCTGGAATTGAAGGTGACTCCGACGATCACCGCCGACAACCGTGTCTACCTGATGATCAACGTCAAGAAGGATGCGCTGGCCGGTTACGTGGACGCTCCGGGAAGCGGCAAGATCCCAACCATCGACACCCGCGAGATCAACACCTCGGTGCTGGTGGACAACGGGCAGACCGTGGTGCTGGGCGGCATCTACGAGGTCAACAAGTCCAACACGATCTCCAAGGTGCCCGGCTTGGGCGACATCCCCGGCATCGGCGTGCTGTTCCGCAATACCTCGCGGACGAACACCAAGGCTGAACTGCTGATCTTCGTGACGCCTCGCATCCTCAGTGACACATTGCAGTAGGGTTCGCAACCCAGCCAAAAAAGAGGCGGCCTCGGCCGCCTCTTTTTTTTGGCTCACGCGGCACGCGCGCCGGATTAAACTTCCGGCGCCGTTTATGGTCTGTAGCACGCTGCCTGACCCGTCGACGCTTCATCGCGCGGCCAGAGCGACCTATGCCACGTCGAGAACGGAACCGATCATGGATATGCCAGAAACTCCATCGCTGAGCGGCCTGCAGCGCTCCTTTGCGCGACTGCGCGACGATCTGCAACGCTGCATCATCGGCCAGCCCCACCTGATTGACTGTCTGCTGGTGGCGTTGCTGGCCGACGGCCACCTGCTGGTGGAGGGTGCGCCTGGGTTGGCGAAGACTACGGCGGTGAAGGCGTTGGCTGCGCGTATCGAGGCGGATTTCCATCGGGTGCAGTTCACTCCGGATCTGCTGCCGGCAGACCTCACCGGTACCGATGTGTTTCGTCCGCAGTCCGGCAGCTTTGAATTCGAGCGTGGCCCGCTGTTCCACAACATCGTGCTGGCCGACGAGATCAATCGCGCACCGGCCAAGGTGCAGTCGGCATTGCTGGAGGCCATGGCCGAGCAGCAGATCACCGTTGGTCGCAGCACGTGGCAATTGCCCGAGCTGTTCATGGTGATGGCGACGCAAAATCCCATCGAGCAGGAAGGCACGTTCACCTTGCCCGAAGCCCAGCTGGACCGCTTCCTGATGCATGTGACGATTGGATATCCGGACGCGGTCGCCGAACTGGCGATCCTCAAGCTGGCCCGCGAGCAGGCCAGTCGCCGCGCGCATCCGGTGGCCACGTCGCCAGCATTGCTGAGCCAGGCGGATGTATTCGCTGCGCGCGATGCCGCCATGGCGGTGCACATGGCGCCGGCACTGGAGGAGTACCTGACCCAGCTGGTGCTGGCCACCCGCGATGCCAGTCACTACGGTGCGGAACTGAAGCGCTGGATCGCGTGGGGCGGCAGTCCGCGTGCCACCATAGCGCTGGATCGCTGCTCGCGCGCGAAAGCGTGGCTGGCCGGACGCGATTATGTTTTGCCCGAGGACGTGCATGGGATTGCCCACGAAGTGCTGCGTCATCGAGTGCTGCTTAGCTATGAGGCAGAAGCCGAAGGCGTGCGGCCGGATCGGGTGATCGATCGCCTGCTGGATCTCGTGCCGCTGCCGTGAGTGTCACCTTGCCACATCGAGCGGATGGCGATGGCTGCAGCCGGGTTTCGCTGGCCGAACTGATCGCATTGCGAGAACGGATTGGTCGCGTGCGCGTGGCCCCGCAGCTGAGCCGCGCGGCGCGCAGCGGCCAGCAGTCCAGCCGTCTATACGGCCGCGGCATGGACTACGCCGAGTCACGCATCTATCAGGCTGGCGATGACGTACGCCGGCTCGACTGGCGTCTCACCGCACGCAGCGGAAAGCTGCACACCAAGTTGTTCCAGGAGGATCGCGAAGGCTGTTTGTTGATCCTGCTGGATACCCACGCCAGCATGCGCTTCGGTACGCGAGTAAGGTTCAAGTCGGTGCAGGCTGCGCGCTCGGCGGCCGTAGCCGCGTGGTATGCGGTGCGTGCCGGAGAGAGGGTCGGAGTGATGGCGTTCGGCCACGCCGAGCAGCTGTTGCGTCCGCAAGCAGGTGCGCGCGGTGCGCTTGCGGTCTGCGGCGCCGTGGCCTCGTGGGACGCGCAGACCGCATCCGGCAAGGTCGAACCATTGTCCGATGCACTGACGCGCGCCAGCCGCGTGCTGCATGGCGCCAGTCGCGTCTTGCTGATCAGTGATGGTTTCAGTTGCGACACGCTGGCCCGCCAGCGTCTGCTTGATGTGACACGTCACGCCGGGGTCAGCGTACTGGTGATTGCCGATGCGCTGGAGCTGTCGCTGGCACCGCCAGGACGCTATCCGCTGGAACATGCTGGCCAGCGCAGCGAGGTGCTGTTGCAATCCGAGCGCCAGCGGCGCGAGTTCCAGCGCGCGCTGGGGGCGGGCCCGGCGCGGCTCGGTGAATTGGCGAAGTCACTCAGTCTGCGCTGCACCAGCATCGATACCACCGCCGATCCGCGCGATGCCGTTACCGCTCTGTTCGGCGGGGCGAGGCCACGTCGATGATGGTGCCTCCCGTCCAACCCGCAATCGCCTCGTCGTCCGGCCCAAGCCTGCGCGATATTCATCTACCGCCCGCCCCGGCTTGGTGGCCGCCGGCCCCAGGCTGGTGGATGCTCGCTGCGCTGGTATTGCTGGCGTTGCTGGCCAGTGCATGGCGGTGGCGGCGATATCGACGCACGCTGCGTCAGCGGCAACAAATCTTGCTCGAACTTGATCAGCTCGTGCTGCAGCATCAGCGGGACGGCGATGCCACAGCACTGGCAAGTGGATTGCATCAGCTATTGCGTCGAGTCGCGCGGCGGCATGACGCGCTGGCCACGACGCAGCGCGGCGATGCATGGCGACAGACCCTGGCGCGGATGCCGGTCGATGCAATCGCACTGGAAATCCTGCTGGCGCTGGATCAGCAGCTCTATCGTCCGCATGCTTCATTCGACCACGCGGCCGCCGTCACGGCCGTGCGGAAATGGTTGCGATGGGCCCTGAAACCGGCGACGTGGAAGCGGACAACCGTGGTGCACGCCGATGCCTGAGTTCGCATGGCCCTGGATGATTTTGGTGTTGCCGCTGCCGTGGCTGCTGCGCCGCTGGCTGCGTCCGGCTGCACCGGGGCAGGCCTTGCATCTGCCGCAGCCAGGTCTGCAATTGATCGCGACGAAAGGCAACGCCACGGGCGGCACCGTGCCGTGGTTGCTGACACTGGCCTGGTTGTGCCTGTTGACGGCCGCGGCGCGGCCGCAATGGGTCGGGCCGCCGCAAGCGCAGCAGCGCAGCGGTCGCGCACTGATGCTGGCGGTGGATCTGTCCGGCAGCATGCGCACCGACGACATGCAGCTGGCTGGGCAGTCGGTCAGCCGTTTCGGTGCGGTGGAAGCCATTGCCGGTGATTTCATCGGTCGTCGCAACGGCGACGAAATGGGGCTGATCCTGTTCGGCAGTCAGGCGTTTCTGGTGACTCCGCTGACCTACGATCTGTCCGCGGTGCGCGCGCAGCTGCAGGGCGCTGCCGTGGGTCTGGCAGGCACCGAAACGGCCATCGGCGATGCGATTGCGGTGGCGGTGAAACGCCTGGCGGCCTTGCCGGAACAGGCACGCGTGCTGGTTCTGCTTACCGACGGCGTCAACAACGCCGGCAGCATTGCGCCACGCGAGGCGGCACGCGCAGCCAAGGCGGCCGGCGTGCGCATCTATACCATCGGCATCGGCGCCACGCGCATGCGCATACCGGGATTCTTCGGCAGCCAACTGGTCAATCCTTCGGCGGACCTGGATGCCGACATGCTGGGCAGCATCGCGACACAGACCGGCGGGCGCTTTTTTTGAGCCACCGACAGCGACGAACTTGCCGATGCCTATCGCGCGATCGATGCGCTGGAACCGATGCCGCAAACCGGCCCGGCCCTGCGCCCGCGGCATGAGCTGTTCCGCTGGCCGCTGCTGGCGGCGATGGTGTTGCTGTTGCTGGTGATCGCGCCCCGTCGCTTCGCCCGTGCATCGGAGCGGTCCGCATGAGCGAGCTGCTGCAGCAGTTTCATTTCCTGCGGCCGTGGTGGCTGCTGGCGCTCGTGCCGATGCCATGGCTGTATTGGTTGGGCGTGCGCCGCCATGCGGCGATGCTGGAGCTGTCGCGGCTGGTCGATGCGCAGTTGCTGCCGCATCTGCTGCGCGGCCGCGCCGGCAATCGCCAACTGCCGACGTGGCTGTTTGCACTGGGCTGGACGCTGTGCGTGTTGGCGCTGGCCGGCCCGAGCTGGAGCCGGGTCAGCCAGCCGTTGTACGCAAGCCGCGCGGCGCAGGTGGTGGCGATTTCGCTGTCACAGCACATGCTGGCGCGCGACGTGGCGCCGAGCCGGCTCGACCGTGCCCGCTACAAGGTACGCGACCTGCTGGTCAGCAATCGCGACGGGCTCAATGCGTTGATCGCTTATGCCGGCGAAGCGTTCGTGGTGGCACCGCTGACCTCCGATGCAGGCAGCCTCAACGACCTGCTTGACGCGCTGGCGCCCGACACCATGCCGGTCGATGGGGACAACGCCGCGCTGGCGATCGATCGTGGCGTGGCCTTGATCCACGATGCCAAGGCCAGCGGCGGCTCGCTGGTGCTGATCACCGACCATGCCGATGCGGCCGCCGACGCGGCCGCACGCAGGGCCAACGCCGCCGGCGTGCAGATATCGGTACTGGGCGTGGGCACGCCGCAGGGCGGCCCCGTGCCGCTGCCCGAGGGCGGCTTTCTGCGCGATGCGCAAGGCGGCATCGCGCTGGCCCGTCGCGACGATGCGGCACTCGCTGCGCTCGCTTCCGCTGGCGGTGGCCGCTATGTGGCGATGACGGCGGATCAACGGGATATCGACACGCTGCATTCGCAGCTTCGCGTTGCACCCGCAACCGTGGCCGGCGGGCAGGTGGGTGATGAATGGCAGGATCGCGGCCCGTGGCTGCTGCTTCCGCTGCTGTTGATCGTGGCGCTGGCATTTCGTCGCGGCTGGCTGCTGTTGATGCCGCTGGTCATGCTGCCGCTGTTGTCGACTCCGGCCCAGGCGACGACGTGGCACGATCTGTGGCAACGGCCCGATCAGCAGGCTGCACAGGCTATGCGCGACGGCCGCGCGAAGCAGGCGCAACAGCTGGCGCGCGACCCGGCCTGGCGCGGCGCGGCGGCTTATCGTGCGGGCGATTATGCCGCCGCAAAGCAGGCGCTGCAGCAGGCGCCCGGTGGCGATGCGACATACAACCTCGGCAACGCGCTGGCCAAACAAGGTGAGTATCAGCAGGCGATCGCGGCTTACGATCGCGCGCTGAAACTCGATCCGAACAACGCCGACGCCAAGGTCAATCGCAAGGCGGTCGAAGACTGGCTGCGCCAGCAACAACGGCAGCAGCCGTCCGACCAGAAGAAACACGAGGGCCACAACGGCAGTCAGGGACAGTCCTCGGCCGGCGATCAGGGCAAGAGCGGCAAATCGGACTCCAAAGCTCAGCAATCCGCGCAGGATGACGCCAAGCCGTCCGAACAGCCTGGTCAGGACGGCGAGCCGCAGGACAAGTCCGAGCAGAGTTCGTCAAAGCAGGATCGTTCCGGCAAGAAGCAGGCCGATGATCGGCCCCAGCAGCAGACCGCGCAGCAACAGGCCGAACAGAAAGCGAAGGCGGAGCAGGCGCAGCAGGCGCAGCAGGCGCTGAAACAGCAGATGGATCGGGCGCTGGCCAACTCTGCGGGTAAGCCTCAGACGCATCAGCTCGGCGCGCCGGCAAAGGACGACCCGCAGGCGAAATTGCCGGCGGACCTGCAGCATGCGCTGCAGCGGGTACCGGATGATCCGGGCGCATTGTTGCGGCGCAAGTTCGAGCTCGAATATCAACAGCGCCACGGCGGCATGCCGAGCGAGGATGAACAACCGTGATGGTTCGACGACTGATCATCGGATGGTGGCTGGTGTTGCTGATGGTTCCGGCCCTGGCACACGCAGCCGACGTACAGGCGACGCTTGACCGCAGCAGCGTGCAGTTGGGCGAAACGGTGACCCTCAACCTGCGCGTGGAAAACGCGGGCGGCGGCATGGCCATGCCGGATCTGGGCGCGTTGAACCGGGATTTCAGCATTCTCGGTACCTCGCAGAACAGCAGCCTCAGCGTCGTCAACGGCGCCGCCACCTCGACCCTGACCTTCGGTGTAGCGCTGCGCCCCCGGCACATGGGCACCTTGCAGATACCCGCGCTGCGCGTGGCGGGTGGTCAGACCGCGCCCTTGCAGTTGCAGGTGACCGCGCCCGACCCGGCTGCATCTGCGGCTGCGGTACACCAGAACGTCTTCATGGAAGCGACGGTGGAACCGCAGCGCGGTTACGTCGGCCAGCAACTGAGCTACGTGGTGCGGCTGTACTACGCCATCAGCATCAGCAACGGTGCGCTGAGTGCGCCCCAGCTCGATGGCGTGGAAGTGAGCCGGGTCGGGGACGACCTGAACTACGACGCCGAGCGCGGCGGGCGGACCTATCACGTGCTGGAGCGGCACTATGCGTTGATCCCTCAGCGCGCCGGACGCATCGAGGTTCCCGCCGCGGATTTCCAGGGTGAGGCGATCGATCCGAACGACCCCAACAGCTTCTTCGGCTCCAGCACGCCGGTTTCGGCCAGCGCACCAGCGGTGTCGATCGACGTGCAGGCGACACCCGCCGACTGGGGCAAGAGTGCGTGGCTGCCGGCGCGTCAACTGAGCCTGGACATGGATGGCTGGCCGGGCGCGCAGGATCAGGTGCGAGTGGGGCAACCGTTGAACCTCACGATGACACTGCAGGCGAAGGGCCTGGCCTACGAATCCCTGCCTGCACTGAGCCTGCCGTCGCTGGATGGCGCCAAGGCGTATCCGGACAAGCCGGTTACCGGTACACGCCAGGATGGCCAGTGGCTGGTCGGCCGGCGCCAGCAGACGTTTGCGATCGTGCCCGAGCGGGCCGGCACGCTGACCATCCCGGCAACCACCCTGAAATGGTGGAACGTGTTGACCGACCGCGTGGAAGTGGCGCAGATCCCGGCGCACGATGTGACCGTGCTGCCAGCCGCCGGCGCTGCGGCCGTCCAGCCGTCCATACCGGATACCGTATCCGTCGCCGGCGCAGCCGCAACCAGCAACGCCTCGCCGTCACCCACGCCATGGCGCTGGATCGCCCTGGGCAGTGTCGGCCTGTGGCTGCTCAGTGCGCTGGTCTGGTGGTGGTACCGCCGTCGCGCATCGACGACGACGGTGCCGGTGCCGGCGGCCGCATCCCCACGGCAGTGCCAGTTGGGTTTCCTCGCCGCCGCACGGGGGGACGACCCGGCTGTACAGGCGCAAAGCCTGTTGAAATGGGCGCGCGCGGAACGGCCGGCGATCCAGCATCTGGGCGATCTGGCGGCGGCGCTGGACGATGCAGGCCAGTGTGCAGCGATCGCCGCCCTGCAGCATCGTTGTTACGGTGGCACGCCAATGGCCGGCGGCGACACGGGGCTGGTGGCGGCATTCAAGCGCGGCTTCGTCTGGCGCGCCACCGATGCCGGTGATGCAGGGTCCACGCTGCCACCGTTGTATCCGTTCAAGCTGCATTGAGTGCGTGCTGGAAAATCGCGCGCATGTCATCGCTGAAACAGCACAAGGTCACTTCGATCGAATCATCGCCAGCAAGCTCGTCGCCCAGCGTGGCAACTGCCACCGCAGCCGCCTGGGTCGCGGGATAGCCGTAGATGCCGCAGCTGATCGCCGGAAACGCGATCGTGCACAATCGATGTTCGCGCAGCAGACGCAGCGTGCTGCGATAGCAGCGCGCCAGCAACGGTGCTTCGCCCGCCTCGCCACCATGCCAGACCGGTCCCACGGTATGGATCACGTACCGCGCCGGCATCGCAAAGCCGGGGGTGATGCGTGCCTCACCGGTCGGGCAGCGCACGCCGGGAGCGGATTCGGGAAGTGCCCGGCAAGCTTCCAGCAGGCCGGGCCCTGCCGCGCGATGGATCGCGCCATCCACGCCGCCGCCGCCGAGCAGGCTCGGGTTGGCCGCGTTGACGATCGCGTCCAGGGCCAATGCGGTGATGTCGGCAACGATGATCTTCAAGGGCATGGTTTCGTGAAGAGTGGCATCCTATGCTTCGGTCACACATTCAATGTGGTGAGGTTGCAACGGGTCATGGCGAAAACGGAAGACATTTCCTTCGGCTACCTGCTCAGCGATGTGACCTTGCTGTTTCGCAAGCATTTCGACCGGCGCGCGGTGAAATTCGGCCTGACCCGTGCGCAGTGGCGTGCGACCAAGATGTTGTACCACCGCGAAGGCTTGCGGCAAACCGAGCTGGCGGAGTTTCTGGAAATGGAACCGATCGCGGTGGGCCGGGTAATCGACCGGTTGCAGGCGGCGGGGTTTGTCGAGCGCCGACCGGATCCGAAGGATCGCCGTGCATGGCGGTTGTACACCACCGAACAGGCGCGGGTGATCGTGGGCGACATGGAGCTGATTGCGCGCGACTTGCGCAAGGACGCCACACGCGGCATTGACCACGACGAACTGCAGCAGGCGCTGGCGGTGATCAGCCGGATCAAGGACAACCTGCTCGCGCTGGAACAGGACGACAACGGCACGCCCTGAGCTTCGCGCAATGCACGCCCGACAAGTGCCATTGGTCGGAGTCATCGGCGCCAGCATTTGCGGCATGGTGGCGACAATGGCCCGTTGCCGGGTCAACCTGATTGCGGGATCCGCGTTGTAATCAGCTTGATGCATTGTCATCAGCATGGCGGTTCCCCAGCCGCGCAGGAACCCACCAGCTGCCGTCAGGCGCGGCGCGACGATCGAGAATCCCCTACGCATGTCCTGGAAAAAAATCGCTCTTGTCGTGGCCGCCCTTCTGGCGGTCGCTCTGGCCATGCATTTCGGTCGCCATGCCGGCGGCGATGCAGCGGCGTCCAAGGCAACTGCGCCGGTCCCGGTCGAAGTGGCCCGCGCCACCCAGGGAGACATCGAACTCTCGCTGAAGCTGGTCGGTCGGGCCGAGGCATGGTCAACGGTGACGTTGCGTGCGCGAGTTTCCGGCCAGCTTGAATCGTTGTCGTTCAAACCCGGCACGCTGGTGCGCAAGGGCAGCGTGCTGGCGCAGATCGATCCGCGCCTGCTGAAGGCACAGCTGGATCAGGCGCGCGGAAGCGTGGCACGCGACCAGGCGCAGTTGCAGAAGGCGCAGGCCGACCAGCAGCGGTACGCCGACATGCTGACCAAGGGCTTCGTCTCCAAGTCGGACTACGACCTGTACAAGGCGAACCTTGCGGTGGCCAAGGCTGCCCTGCAGAGCGACCTGGCTGCGCAGGAGCTGGCGCAGACGCAGCTCGACTACGCGCAGATCATCGCCCCGTTCGATGGCGTCACCGGCGCGCCGCTGGTGTGGCCGGGTGCGCAGATCAGCGCCGACAGCACCGACATCGTGGTGCTCAATCAGGTCGAACCGATGCGGGTGGCGTTCAATATTCCGGAAGACAGTCTGCCCGCGGTGCGTGCCGCGCAGCAGCAAGCTGGGCTCGACGTACAAGTGACGATCTCCGGCGATCACGCGGCACCGTTGAGTGGCGCGCTCGAATTCATCGACAACGCGGTCGATGCCACCACCGGCACCATCGTGCTGAAGGCGCGTTTCGACAATGCCGATCATCGCCTCACCCCCGGCCAGTTCGTGCAAGTGACGTTGCCGACCACGCGGCTCGTCAACGTGGTGAGCGTGCCGGTGCATGCGCTGCAGAGCTCGACCAATGGCAGCTTCGTGTTCGTGCTGGGCGCGAACGGCAAGGTGCAGCAGCGCCCCGTAACGACCGGGCCGAGCACAGCCGGGCGCACCGTGATCGACAAGGGTCTGAAGGCCGGCGAGCAGGTGGTGACCGAGGGCCAGATGCTGCTGGTCGACGGCAGCGCTGCCATCGTCAAGCAGGGCTGAGCCGATGAATATCCCGGAGCTGTGCATCCGTCGCCCGGTGATGACCACGCTGCTGATGACGGCGCTGCTGGTGTTCGGCATCGTCGCCTATCCGCAGTTGCCGGTGAACGAACTGCCGAACGTCGATTTTCCGACCATCAGCATCAGTGCCAGCCTGCCCGGTGCCTCGCCCGAGACGATGGCCTCGGCGGTGGCGACACCGCTGGAAGGCAAGCTGTCGACCATCGCCGGGATCAGCGCGATGAGCTCGACCAGTGCGCTCGGTTCCACTTCGATCACCTTGACCTTCGAGCTGGACCGCAACATCGACGCGGCCGCGCAGGACGTGCAGTCGGCGATCTCCTCGGCGCTGCGTCAGCTGCCGAAGGAAATGACCACGCCGCCCACGTTCCGCAAAGTCAATCCGGCCGACGCGGCGATCCTTTATTTGGCGATGAGCTCGTCGACGATGCCGTTGACCCAGGTCGACGAGTACGCCGAGACCGAACTGGCCCAGCAGCTGTCGATGGTCGATGGCGTGGCGCAGGTGAGCGTGTACGGCTCGCAGAAATACGCGGTGCGCATCAGCGTGGACCCGGACCGGCTTGCCGCCAGCGGCATCGGCATCGATCAGGTGCAGAACGCGATTGCCGACGCCAACGTGAACCAGTCCACCGGCTCGCTGTACGGCTCGCGTCAGCAACTGCCGATACGCAGCGATGGCCAGCTGCAGCGGGCGGCGGCGTACAACGACGTGGTGGTGGCCTACCGCAACGGCGCGCCCGTGCACGTGGGCGATATCGGTGTGGCGCGCGACAGCGTGCAGGATGATCAGAAGGCCAGCTGGTACAACGGCACCCGCGCCATCGTGCTGGCGATTCAGCGCCAGCCGGGCGCGAACACGGTGGCCACGGTGGACCGGATCAAGGCCGTACTGCCGAGCTTCCGCGCCGGGCTGCCGCCGTCGGTCAAGCTGGAAACACTGTACGACCGGTCGCAGTCGATCCGCGCCTCGGTCGACGACGTGCAATTCACCCTGCTGCTGGCTGGCGCGCTGGTGGTGTTCGTGATCTACCTGTTCCTCGGCAGTCTTTCCGCCACGCTGATTCCGGCGGTGGCGCTGCCGATCTCGGTATTGGGCACGTTCGGCGTGATGTATGCGCTCGGCTACAGTCTCGACAACCTTTCGCTGCTGGCGCTGACGCTGGCGGTGGGCTTCGTGGTCGACGACGCGATCGTGATGCTGGAAAACATCGTGCGCCACATGGAAGCGGGTGTGCCGCCGTACGAGGCGGCGCTGCAGGGCGCCAGCGAGATCGGTTTCACGATCTTCTCGATGACACTGTCGTTGATCGCGGTGTTCATTCCGGTGATGTTCATGGGTGGCATCGTCGGCCGGCTGTTCCACGAGTTCGCGGTGGTGATCAGCGTGGCGATCCTCATCTCCGGCGTGGTGGCGATCACGCTGACACCGATGCTGTGCAGCCGTTTCGTCAAGGCGCATGGTGATGAAAAGAAGAACTGGCTGGTCGGCGGTTTCGATCGCGGCTTCAGCGCCGTGCAGCGCGGTTACGCGGGCAGCCTGCGCTGGTGCATGGATCGGCCGCGCATCGTGCTGGCCGCGTTCGGCCTGAGCCTGCTGGCGACTGCATTGCTGTTCTACGTGGCGCCAAAGGATTTCATTCCTGCCGGCGACAATGGCCAGCTCCACGTCAACACGGAAGGAGCGGAGGATATTTCGTTCGACGGCATGGTCATGCGGCAGCAGCAGCTGGTCGACGTGATCGCGAAGGACCCGAACATCGCCGGCTACATGTCCAGCGTGGGCGCGGGCGGCCCCCGCAGCACGGTCAACAACGGTTCGATCCTGCTGCTGCTGAAACCGGCCAACCAGCGCAAGCTCGGTCCGGCCGGGGTCATCCAGGAGCTGCGTCCCAAGCTGGCCAGGGTGGCTGGCATCCGCACCTACATCCAGAACGCGCCGGCGATTCAGGTCGGTGGGCGCCAGTCGAAGGCGCAATACCAGTACACGCTGCAGTCGGTCGATCTGGATGCGCTGTACGACTGGAGCGGCAAGGTGACCCAGGCGTTCCAGACGCTGCCTGGATTCCAGGACGTCACCAACGACCTGGATCTCAACAGCCCGTCGATCGTGGTCAACGTCGATCGCGCCAAGCTGGCGCCGCTGGGCCTCACGATGGCGCAAGTGCAGACCGCGCTGGGTATCGGCTTCGGCGAAAACCAGATCTCCACCATCTACGGTTCGTCGACCCAGTACTGGGTGATCCTGCAGGTCGAACGCAAATTGCAGAACGACCCGGCGGTGCTGTCGCAGCTGTACGTTACCTCCAGCAACGGCGCGCCCGTCCCGTTGAGTGCCGTGGCCAGTTTCGACCGCGAGCCGCAGGCGTTGACGGTGAACCATCAGGGCCAGCTGCCGGCGGTGACGGTGTCGTTCAATCTGGCGCCGGGAGTGTCGCTGAGCGATGCGGTGACCAGCATCAACACCGCGATGGACAAAATGGGCCTGCCGGCGACGATCAGCGGCAGCGTGCAGGGTACCGCGCAGGCCTTCCAGCAATCCATGCAGGGCATGGGCATGCTGTTGTTGCTGGCGGTGTTCGTGATCTATCTGGTGCTGGGCATCCTGTACGAAAGTTTCATCCATCCGTTGACGATCCTGTCCGGTCTGCCGGCCGCCGCGGTGGGCGCGCTGCTGACCCTGGTGATCTTTCACGCCTCGCTGGACCTGTTCGCGTTCGTCGGCATCGTGATGCTGATCGGCATCGTCAAG
>DHXA01000182.1:28808-46084 GCA_002413455.1 Rhodanobacter sp. UBA5168
CGTCAAGAAGAACGCGATCATGCTGATCGACTTTGCGCTGGAGCGTCAGCGCGAGGAAGGCATGCCACCGGCGCAGGCCATCTTCGAGGCGTGCCGTGTGCGTTTCCGCCCGATCATGATGACCAGCATGGCGGCGATGGCCGGCACGCTGCCGATCGCGCTGAGCCTGGGTGCCGGCGCGGAGACGCGGCGTTCGCTGGGTCTGGCGGTGGTGGGCGGCCTGATCTTCTCGCAGATCCTCACGCTGTATCTGACGCCGGTGATCTACATCTACATGGATCAGCTGCAGCAGCGTTTTGGCCGTACCGGCGAGGCAGCGCCGGCGCGGTGACTTGTGGTGTTCGGCGCGAGGCGACTAGTCTGCTTCCTTCATCAACGCAGGAGCGGACATGCGCCAGCCGATATCGATCATGAGGGTCTTCATTGCTGTCGTTGGCGTGGTCATCGGCGCCACTGCCTGCGCGACCGCGCCGGCACCCGCACAGATGGACGCCGCGGCGCTGCGCGCCTATGCCGCCAAGCCATGGGACAAGGCCGCGCTGATGAACACCACGGTCGAACTGGGCAGCTACCGCAGCGTGCCGGTGGTTGCCGAGTTTCCCTGTTCGGACGTCTGTCCGAACTACACGGTGCGCATCATCCATTACCGCCTGCCGGCGGGCACCCGTTGCGCCAGTATCGGCGGCGTCGAAAAGCGCGTGCTGGTACCGGTGGCGATCACCGTGCTGCCGAAGATGTTCTGCATTCCCGAACCACTGGTGGCGTCGGGACAGTATTACGCGCGTTGAGCCTGCCTTGAAATGACCAAGGCGGCCCGATGGCCGCCTTGGTCATTTCAAGGGTGAAGAGGTGTTACTCGCCGGCACCGTCTTTGGCGAATGCACCAGGCGCCGAACCGAAATCGCCGTCAGCCTGGGCGGCCATGTACGAGAATGCGGCATACACCGCCACGTTCTGCGCCAGTTCCTTCGGGTCGATCTTGTCGAGCGTGTCGTTGGCGGTGTGGTGCCAGTCGAAGTAATGCGTGCCGTCCTGGGTCAGCGACAACGCGGCCATGCCCTTGCCGTGCATCTGCGACAGATCCGAACCGCCGCCGCCGGGCTTCTTGGCGTCGTACGCCACGCCGATCGGCGCCAGCACGTTTGCGATCTGCGCGATGGCGCCGCGCGCTTCGGGCTTGACGCTGGCGCTCATGCGCCAGACCGGGCCGGCGCCAAAATCCGATTCGGTGCCGAGCTGGAACTTCGCCACTTCGCCGGCGTGCTTGTCGGCATACGCACGGCCACCCCACAGGCCCATTTCCTCGTTGGCGAAGGCGATCACCCGGATTGTGCGGTCGGGCCGTTGCGGCAAGTCGCGGATCAGTTTGCCGGCCGCCATCGCGATCGCCACGCCCGCGCCGTCGTCGATCGCGCCGGTGCCCGGATCCCATGAATCCAGGTGACCGCCGATCGCCACCACCTGGTCGGGATGCTTGCGGCCGGTGATTTCGCCGATCACGTTGGCGCCGGTGTACTCACCGACCATGCCGCAGTCCAGATCCAGCTTCAGGGTGACTGGCTTGCCATAGGCCAGCACCCGCTCGAGCTGGTCGGCGTCGGGGTTGGACAAGGCTGCAGCGGGGATCGCCTTGGCCGGATCGCGGAAGCCGGTGACCCCGGTGTGGGCGATGCGGTCATGCGCATCGGTGCCGGCCGAGCGCAGCAGATAGCCGGCCGCGCCCTTGGCGGCGGCGATCGGCGGGCCGGCCGTGCGCACGGCCGAGCCCATGCCATAGTCGTGGCCGTCTTTCGCGCGCTGCATGCGGTAACCGATGTAGACGATCTTGCCTTTCACGCTGGCCGGGTCGGCGGCCTTGAGCGCGTCCAGGCTGTCGAACTTCACCACCTGGGCAGTGAGTCCGCCCTTCGGCGTACCCGGCGAATAACCCAGCGCGCTGAGCACCAGCGGCTGCGCGAACGGACCCACGATCGCAGCATGCTCGCCACGGCGCACCCATCGCGGATAGGTCACCGCCTCGGTGTAGACCCTGTCGTAGCCGAGTGCCTTGAACTTCGCCACCGCCCAGTCGCGGGCGCGCTGGTCGGCATCGCTGCCGGCCATGCGCGGGCCGATCTCGGTGGTCAGCGATTCAACGATGCGATAGCCGGTGTCGTCATGCATCGCCTTGTCGCGCAACTGTTCGGCCGTCTTTACGGCTGTCGCGGAAATCGTGGTGGAAGGATCGGCGGCACTGGCAATGCCAGTGGCCAGCAGCAGGCCGGTGGCGAGCAGGGTGAGGCGAAGACGGCGCATCAGGAGACTCCACGGGGGAAGCCTCGATTATGGCGTGGCTACGAGAGAGCGCTTAGGCCAGAAGTCACGAATGGCAGAAAGCAGGGAACGGGGCCGGTCAGCGTGGAAAACCTGTCTCTTGCCGTTCCCTGTTCGCTCAGGACTGCCTGTTCTTCAGCAGATCGCGAATCTCGGTGAGCAGGGCCACGTCAGCTGGCGGTGCGGCGGGCGCATCTTCCTGCCTGCGGCTGAGCCGGTTGATGCCCTTGATCACCAGGAAGATCGCGAACGCGATGATGATGAACTGGATCAGCGTGTTGATGAAGGCGCCGTACTGGATCGCCACTTCGGCGATCTTGTGGGCCGGATTGGTGCTGTCGGCCGGCCGCAGCACCCACTTCAGGTCGCTGAAATCGATGCCGCCGGTAAGCCAGCCGATCGGTGGCATGATGATCTGGTCGACCAGCGAGGTGACGATCTTGCCGAACGCCCCGCCGATGACGACACCGACGGCCAGATCGATGACATTGCCGCGCATCGCGAAAGCCTTGAATTCGCCGAGCATGCTCATGCTGCTGATACTCCTTCAGGTGGGCCGGATGGCGGGCCGACTGTACCGCTTGGCCGCATCACCGCACAGGGGCGCTGCAGCGCCCCACGCAACTCAGACGATGCGGCCATCCAGTTCGGCAATGCCCGCCAGTTCGGCGTGAAAGCGGTCGCCGCGCTGCAGCGCGGCCACGCCGGCCGGCGTGCCGGTGAAGATCAGGTCGCCGGCTTTCAGTTCGAACAGCTTCGACAGCGCCGCGATGATCTGCGGCACGCCATGCACCATTTCGCCGAGCGTGGTTTGCTGGCGCAGCTCGCCGTTCACGCTCAACCGCAGCAGGCTGTCGGCATCCAGCGCTGCCGTGCCAGCCGGACGCAACGCGGAGACCGGCGCTGAATGATCGAACGCCTTGGCCACGTCCCACGGATGTCCCTTGGACTTGGCCTGCGCCTGCAGATCGCGCCGGGTCAGGTCCAGTCCCACGCCATAACCCCAGACCAGCAAGGCGCCCTGTTCCGGCGTGAGATCGTGGCCGCCAGCGCCCAGCGCCACCACCATCTCCACTTCGTGATGCAGGTCGCTGGTAGCCTGCGGGTACGGCACGTCGGCGCCGTCGCTGACCACCGCGTCGGCCGGCTTGCAGAAAAACATCGGCGCGGCCGTGTCCACGCTGGCACCCATCTCGCGCGCATGCTCGGCGTAGTTGCGGCCGATGCAGAACACACGGCGGATCGGAAAACGCTGGTCGCTGCCGATGATCGGCAGGCTGGGCAGGGCGGGCGGCGCGATGGCGTAGGTCATGTCGGCAAGCGTAGCAAAGGCAGGCCTATCCGCGCTCAGGGTCGATGCGGACGAAACAGGATGTCGAACAGCGGTTGCCAGCTGCGGCCGCCGTCGTGCGATTTGCTGGCGATCTCGCGCACGCCGTTGGCCTGCGGCTCCCAGCTGACCCGGACCATGGCGTCCTTGTCGCCATGATCCAACCCGTCCAGCACGATGCGCCGGCCTTGCTGCGCACCTCTCAGCACCAGCAGCTGGCCGTGGTTGGTGACCCAGCTCTGGTGCCACAGATGGCGGTCGGCGTCGTAGATGGTGAAGCTCTGTCCAACCAGTCCATCGGACTGTTCGTAGACCTCGCGCAACACGCAGCCGCCCAGGATCGCGTCGACGTGATTGCGCGCCACCGGTGGCTTGTTCAATGCATCGATGTCGAAGGTGTCCCAGTCGCCGATCCAGAAATCGAACTGGCGGTAGACCGGCGCCTGGCAGGAGGCAGGTCGAGTCGCAGCGACCGCCTTGTGCGGCAGGCCCGCGAAGGTGCTGCCGACGATGATCGCGAACAGGGCAAAACGATGCAGTGGGAACATCGGCATTCCTCTGAAGATGGGCGTTGTCCGAGCAGGGCCGTGACGACAGCAATACCCGATCCAGCCTGAGGTGGTCACTGCGGCACGCGGAAGGTTACTCTCTGCGCAGCGCCGCAAGCGGCACAGAAAATCGGTCCGGATGACACCTGTCATCGACGATGGCTGATGCTGCACCCTGATTGCGCTGCGGCCGATCCGTCAATCTTGCACCTATCGAGAAGCCGGCATGCCGGGCGGGGAACACGAGTGGACAACGCCGAACTGTTGAAGGAACTGCGCATCGAGCGCCACCAGCGCGAGGATCACGGTGGTGGTCCGGTCCGCTGGCCCTGGATCGTGGGAGGGGTGATCGCGGTGCTGGTGCTGCTCGGTGGGGCTGGCTGGATGCTGCTCGGTCATCGTGCGGTGGCCGTGCAGACCGCAACCGCCGTTACGCCGACTTCCAACAGCGAAGCCGGCGCGGTGCTGCAGGCGACCGGCTATGTCACCGCGCGACGGCAGGCCACGGTATCGGCGCAGATCACCGGTACGCTGACTGCGGTATTGATCGAGGAAGGCGACCACGTCACGCAGGGCCAGGTGCTGGCGCGGCTCGACGACAGCGGCTACAAGGCCAACCTGGCGGCGGCGCGGGCGCAGGCCGACGCGGCCCACGCGTTGCTGGCACAGAACCGGGCGCAGCTGGCGCAGAGCGTCCACGACGCCGCGCGACTGCAGTCGCTGGTTGCCCGCGGGCTGGTGTCGAAACAGAGTGCCGAGCAGGCGCAGACCCAAGTCAACAGCTTGCGCGCCCAGCTCGGCTCACAGCTGCAACAAGCCAAGTCCGCCGAGGCCCAGGCCAACGTGGCGAAAGTGAACTTCGACTACACCGTGGTGCGCGCGCCGTTCAGCGGGGTGGTCACCACCAAGGACGCCCAGGTCGGCGAGATCATTTCGCCGCTGTCCGCCGGCGGCGGCTTCACCCGCACCGGCGTGGGCACCATCGTCGACATGGATTCGCTGGAAGTCGACGTCGACGTCAACGAGGCCTATATCGGCCGGGTGAAGCCGGGCATGTCGGCCGAAGCCGTGCTGGATGCGTATCCCGACTGGAGAATTCCCGCCCACGTGGTCGCCATCGTGCCCACCGCCGATCGCGGCAAGGCCACCATCAAGGTGCGCGTGGCGCTGGAGAAGAAGGACGCGCGCGTGGTACCCGACATGGGCGCGCGGGTATCGTTCCTGGAAGAGAAGCAGAGCGCCACGGCGCCACCACCGCAAGGCGTGCTGGTGCCGGCGACGGCGATCGTGCAGCGTGACGGCCACAGCGTGGTGTTCGTGGTCGACGGCAGCCAGGTGCGGCAGCGCAAGGTCAACCCGGCGGCGCAGGCCTATGGTGAGCTGCGCCTGCTGCCGGCCGCGGTGAAACCGGGCGACAGTGTGGTGATTTCGCCATCGCTCGAGTTGCACGATGGTTCGGCCGTCAAGATGAAAGCCGCAACGCCATAAGAAAGATTTTTATGTAGTAGCGGCATCAGCCGCGAACGCCACGACGCCTTCGGAGAAACAGCATGGGCACACTGATCGATATCCAGAACCTGGCCAAGACCTACGAGCGCGGCAAGCAGAAGGTCGAGGTGCTGCATCACGTCAACCTGGCGATTGCCGAGGGCGACTTTCTCGCCTTGATGGGGCCATCCGGCTCCGGCAAGACCACCTTGCTGAACCTGAT
This sequence comes from Rhodanobacter sp. UBA5168, assembly GCA_002413455.1. Lineage (GTDB taxonomy): Bacteria > Pseudomonadota > Gammaproteobacteria > Xanthomonadales > Rhodanobacteraceae > Rhodanobacter. The sequence goes on from DHXA01000182.1 coordinate 34,711, forward strand.
CGGCGGGCTCGACACGCCCAGCGCCGGCAGCATCACCGTGGGCGGCCAGCGCATCGACCAGCTCGGCGGCGGTGCACTGGCGAAGTGGCGCGCGTCCAATGTCGGCTTCATCTTCCAGTTCTACAACCTGATGCCGATGCTGTCGGCGCAGCGCAATGTCGAACTGCCGCTGCTGCTGACGAAGCTGTCGGCATCACAACGCAAGAAAAATGCGGCCATCGCGCTGCAACTGGTCGGCCTTTCCGATCGCGCCAGCCACAAGCCGAGCGAGTTGTCCGGCGGCCAGCAGCAGCGCGTGGCGATCGCCCGCGCCATCGTTTCCGATCCCGCCCTGCTGGTCTGCGACGAGCCGACCGGCGACCTCGATCGCCAGTCGGCCGAGGACGTGCTGGGCCTGCTGCAGCAGCTCAACCGGGATCACGGCAAGACCATCGTGATGGTCACCCACGATCCCAAGGCGGCCGAATACGCCAGTCATACGCTGCATCTGGACAAGGGCACCCTGGTCGAACAGGCAACGGCGTGAGGAGACAACGATGAAATACCTTCATCTGATCTGGGCGGCGCTGTTCCGGCGCAAGACCCGCACGATACTCACGCTGGTGTCGATCATCGCCGCGTTCCTGCTGTTCGGCATGCTCGATGCGGTACGCACGGGCTTCGACCAGGCCGGCAACAGCGCCAACGGCGCCGAGCGGCTGCAGACCGGTTCCCGGCTTTCCTTCATCCAGACTCTGCCGCAATCGCTGGAAGCACGCATCTCGCAGGTGCCCGGCGTGAAGATGGTCACCTACGCCAACTGGTTCGGCGGCGCCTACCAGGATCCGCACAACCAGGTCTTCAGCTTCGCGGTGGAGCCGAACTATCTCGATCTCTATCCGGAGATGGAAGTGAGTCCTGCCGAGCGCAAGGCATTCGACACCACCCGCACCGGCGCGCTGGTCGGCGAGAAACTGGCCCAGCGCTTCCACTGGAAGGTGGGCGACAAGATCCCGATGCAGTCGACGATCTTCCCCAACCATGAAGGCAGCAAGAACTGGACGTTCGACATCGTCGGCATCCTGCACTCGAAGGACAAGAAGTCCGGCGGTTTCTACGACCAGATGTTCCTGCTGAACTGGAAATACTTCGACGAGACCACGCCGTACAACCGCGGCCAGGTCGGCTGGTACGTCACGCGTGTCACTGACGTCAATCAGGCCGATCGGGTGGCCAAGGCGATCGATGCCATCTCGGCCAATTCGGATCACGAGACCCGCACGCAGACCGAGGCCGCGGCCACTGCCAGCTGGATGAAGCAGCTGGCCGATATCGGCCTGATCGTCACCTCGATCATGGGCGCGGTGTTCTTCACCCTGCTGCTGCTGTCGGGCAACACCATGATGCAGGCCGTGCGCGAGCGCACCTCCGAACTGGCAGTGCTGAAGACGATCGGCTTCTCCAGCCACAGCGTGCTGGCGATGGTGCTGGCCGAGTCGGTGCTGCTGTTGCTGCTCGGCGGCGTGCTGGGTCTCGCGCTGGCAATGCTGGTGGTCGGTGGCGTGCATTCCGCCATGGGCGGTGCGATACCCATGGCCCCGGTGGATGCCGGTATCTGGCTGCATGGTTTGCTGTTGATGATCGCCGCCGGCCTGCTGGTCGGTGCTTTGCCTGCGATGCGCGCGATGCGTCTGAACATTGTCGACGCACTGGCCGGGCGCTGAGGAGAACGACCATGTTCCTGCATTCCCTGATGTTATTTTTCTCTGCACTCACCGTGCTGTCGGTGGCGCTGCTCGCCGTGTGGATGCTGCTCACCCGCCAGGGCCGGCAGGCCATCTCGGTCACCGCGGTCGGCATCAGCACGCTGCGGCAGCGGCTTGGCATGTCGTCGGTGATCGTGATCGGCATCGCCGGCGTGGTGGCGGTGCTGGTGGCGCTGCTGGCAATGAGCGACGGCTACCGCGAGACGCTGAGCAAGACCGGCAGCGCCGACACCGCCATCGTGATGCGCGGTGCGTCCGCCTCCGAGGTGATGTCGGTGCTCGACCACGACAGCGTGACCTTGATCCCGCAGACCGCGGGCATCGCCAAGGACGCCAAGGGCCAGCCGATCGCTTCGCCCGAGCTGGTGGTGGCCGCGAACCTGCCGATCAAGGGTGGCCAGCCGGACGAGGAGGGCAGCGTGCAATTGCGTGGCGTCAGCGATCAGGCCTGGGCGGTGCGACCGAACCTGAAGATCGTCGAAGGCCGCAAGTTCACTCCCGGCATGCGCGAGCTGATCGTCGGCAAGGGCGCGGCGCGGCAGTTCGCCGGGCTGGAACCGGGCCACGAGATCCGTCTCGGCAGCCAGTTGTGGACGGTGGTGGGCGTGTTCGCTTCCGGCGACTCGATGGACTCGGAAGTGTGGGGCGATGCCGGCGTGGTGGCCGACACTTACCGTCGCGGCAGCAGCCGCGCATCGGTCACCGTGAAGCTGGCCGATCCCGGCGCGTTCGATGCGTTCAAGGCGACGCTGGAAGCGAATCCGCAGCTGAAGGTCGACGTCAGCACCACGCTCGATTATTTCAGCAAGCAGTCCGAAGGCATGAGCACCTTCCTCACCATCATCGGCATCGTGGTCGGCTCGATCATGGCGATCGGTGCGATCTTCGGCGCGCTCAACTGCATGTTCGCCGCGGTCGCGGCCCGTGCGCGCGAGATCGCCACCTTGCGCGCGATCGGTTTCCGCGGACTGCCGGTGGTGGTGGCGGTGATGCTGGAAACCATGCTGCTGGCCCTGCTCGGCGGCCTGATCGGTGGCCTGCTGGCGTGGCTGGTGTTCAACGGCTACAGCGCGTCCACGCTGGCCGCGGGCTCGGTCGGCAAGCTCAGCTTCGAGCTGCGGGTTTCCGCCCAGCTGCTGTGGGTCGGCCTGCTGTGGGCGCTCACCATCGGCTTCATCGGCGGGCTGTTTCCCGCGGTTCGCGCGGCGCGGCTGCCGGTGACCACGGCGTTGCGCGAACTGTAGCGTCGATCGGCGGGAGCGCATGCGTGCGCTCCCGCCACCCCATCTACGGCATCACCGGTGGCAGGTAATCCAGCGTCATCCCGAGCAGCCACAGCATGCCCAGCACCAGCGGCACGTGCACCACCAGCTGCATGAAGGTATAGCCGACCACGTCGCGCGCCTTCAGTCCCAGCACGCCGAGCAGCGGCAGCATCCAGAACGGGTTGATCAGGTTCGGCAACGCCTCGGCCGCGTTGTACACCTGCACCGCCCAACCCAGGTGCACGTGCAGGTCGTTCGCCGCCTGCATCACGTACGGCGCCTCGACCAGCCACTTGCCGCCGCCGGACGGTACGAAGAAACCGAGCACGGCCGAGTACGCACCCATCACCGCGGGGAAGCTGTCGGCGGTGGCGACATGCACGAACAGGTTCGACAGCCGGTGCGCCAGCGTCACGCCGCCGCTGCCAGGCACCTGCGTGAGCAAGGCGGCGATGCCGCCGTACAGCGGAAACTGGATCAGCACGCCGGCCGTGCTCGGCACCGCGCGGCTCACCGCATCGAGGAAGCTGCGCGGGCGCCAGTGCAGCAGGATGCCCAGCGTCAGGAACAGGAAGTTGTAGGTGTTGAGGTTGGCGATCGCGCTGATCGCCGGCTTGCTGGCGAACTCGTGGCCGAGCCAGCCCAGGCCCAGCAGGCCGATCGCCAAAGACAGCAGCGGGCTGTATTCCAACCACTCGCCGGGACGTGTGCGCGGCGGCAGCACCGGCGTCGAGGTTTCGCCCGCGTCGAAATCCTGCGCGGTGCGCGCGTTCGCCTCCGACGGTGCGGTGAACCAGCAGATCAGCAGCGACACCGCGATCAGCACACCGGTCAGCACGAACGACTGCCACAGGAAAATCGTTTCGCTGAAAGGCAGCACGCCGGTGATCGCCAACAGGCCCGGCGGCATGCTGGCCGGATTCGCCTGCAACTGCGCCGCCGATGACGACAACCCCATCGCCCAGATCGCGCCGAGGCCGAGATAAGCGGCCGCACCGGCGGCGCGGTAATCCATGCGCAGGTCGGTGCGTCGCGCCAGCGCGCGTACCAGCAAGCCACCGAACACCAGCGAGAAACCCCAGCTCAGCAACGACGCCAGCATGCTCACCAGCGCCACGTAGACGATCGCGCCGCGGCCCGTGCGCGGTGCGCGCGCGAGCACGTCGATGAGGCGCGCCACCACCGGCGCCGTGGCCAGCACGTAGCCACCGATCACCACGAACGTCATCTGCATGGTGAACGGGATCAGGCTCCAGAAGCCGTCGCCGAACGCGCTCACCGCTGCCGCGGGCGTGGCACCGAAAGCGAATGCCGCCAGCGCCACCACCACCACGCCGAGCGCGGCGAACACCCAGGCATCGGGAAACCAGCGCTCCGCCCAGGCTGCGCTGCGCAAGGCGGCGCGCGCCATCCATCCGTCTTGCGATGCGTTCATGCGGCTCTCCATCGGTGATCCCGACATCGTGGCGCTGCTGCGGTCGCGTCCGCAAGCCGACCGAGTCCGACCAGCGATGGGTGGCTGCTTCTCCGCGTGAAAGCGGCCTCAGCCGCAACGCTCATGACGAAAGGCATCGCGACTGACGTCGCTTCCACATGAGGCAAGCTACGCGGCTTTCCGCCTCTGCTTCGCCAGCGTGATCACCGCCACGCCGAACAGGATGATCGCCATGCCGGTGAGATCGTACGGACCGACATGTTCGCCGGCGAGCAACACGCCGAACAGCACGGCTACCGGAGGGTTCACGTAGGCGTAGCTGGTCGCCAGCGCCGGACGGGCGTGCTTGAGCACATACAGGTACGCGCTGAACGCGATGATCGAACCGAACACGGCCAGGTAGACCACCGCCAGCGTGGCGCGCGTGGCCGGATGCGCGGGCAGGTCTTCGCCGCTGGCAAAGCCGACCAGCAGCAGGGCGACGCTGGCGCAGAGCATCTGCGCGGCCGTGTTCATCGGCCCCGGCGGCATCTCCCGGCGCCGGCTCCAGGCCGAGCCGAAGGCCCAGCACATCGCCGCGACCAGCAGAGCCAACGCACCGAGGCGCGAACCGGACAGGCTGCTGCCCAGGTTCAGCACGATCACGCCGGCAAAGCCAATCGCCAGGCCGATGCTCTCGCGCCGGTTCGGCCACTCGCCGTACATGCCGGAGAACAGTGCGGCGAACAGCGGCATGCTGGCCACGGCCACGGCGGCGATGCCGGAGCTCACCCGTTCTTCGGCGAAACACACCAGGCCGTTGCCGAAGCCGAGCAACAGCAAGCCTGTGAAGGCGGCATTGCGCCATTGCAGCGGGGTTGGCGACGCCATCCCGCGCCAGCGCAGGAAGCCATACAACGCCACGCCGGCGCACAGGAAACGCACGCCGGCCAGCAGGAACGGCGGGTAGCTTTCCAGCGCATAGCGGATGCCCAGATAGGTCGAGCCCCAGATCACGTACAACGCGAGCAGCGCCAGCGGAATCAGCAAGCGGGGATCGGTCAGGCGGCGCGGCGCTTTTTCAACCGCGGCGACGGTGCAGATGTCGGGCATGGAGAGCAGGTCGACTGGGGGATCGTGCATTATCCGCGAGGTGGCTTGCGTTGTCCCCATGGATGCGCGCACTGGTCGACGCGCCGATGGACATGCCGAGTCAGTGCGGAACGGGGCGTCCCTGCTGCTGGATCACCACGAACTCGCCTTCCAGCACGGTCGGCTGATGGGCGGCGTTCGGCACCGCAGGCGTCGCCGGCGCGCGGCTGTGCTTCCATTGACGTACGGCGAGCACGATGACGCCGCCAACCAGCAGCACACCTGCCACCACCAGTCCGAATATCAGCAGCACGCCGATCAGCGCCACGCCGAGCAGCAGCGACAAGGCGCGCGCCAGCGGGTGACGGGAACGGCGCATGGAAGGCATGGAGAAGTACATGTGTTAAAAATCCGTGTGGTAAAATCAACGACTTACGTGGCAACCATGGGGCCGTCCGGCCCGCGAGGCAAGTGCCGATGGATACAGTGAACCCGGTCGAATCGCCGCATACGCTGGCACTGTGCCGACTGGACGAGATTCCCGATGGCGGTGCCACCGCAGTCGACGCGACACTCGCCGATGGCATGGAAAGCCTGATCCTGCTGCGCCATGGAGAGCAGGTGGATGGCTACCTCAATGTCTGCCCGCATGCCGGCCGTCGGCTGGACTATGCACCCGGCAAGTTTCTGCTGAAGAACGACACCCTGATTTGCGCCGTGCATGGCGCGACTTTCAATCGGACCGACGGTCTGTGTATCGCCGGGCCGTGCCGCGGCGAGCATCTGCGCCCGGTCGCGGTATGCGTGCAAGGCGGCGCGATCCATCTCGCGGACGACGCCTGAGCCGACTCACAGGCGGCCGTCGGCGACATCCCGCTCCAGCAGGTTCTTGATGTCGAAGATGGCGCATGATTCGCGGCCGAACTTGCGGATCGCCTCGCTGCCCAACCGGGCAAATCGCTCATGCGCCACGGCGAGCACGACCGCGTCGTAGACGCCTTGCTCGACCTGCGCAATGGGCGTGATGCCGAGTTTTTGGGTCGCCTCGTCGGCATCGGCCCATGGATCGTGGACGTCGACCTCGGCGTGCGCGGCCTGCAGTTCGCGCACGATCTCCACCACGCGCGTGTTGCGCAGATCGGGGCAATCCTCCTTGAAGGTCAGGCCCAGCACGAGGATGCGCGAGCCGACCACGTGGATGCGCTTGTTCGCCATCAGCCGGATCACCTGGTGGGCAACGTACAGGCCCATGCGGCTGTTGATGCGGCGCGCGGCGAGGATCAGCTCCGGGTGATAGCCCAGCACGGTCGCCTTGTGCGTGAGGTAATACGGATCGACGCCGATGCAGTGACCGCCGACCAGGCCTGGCTTGAACGGCAGGAAGTTCCACTTGGTGCCGGCGGCAGCCAGCACATCGTGGGTATCGATGCCCATCGCGTTGAAGATCATCGCCAGCTCGTTGACGAGCGCGATGTTGACGTCGCGCTGGGTGTTCTCGATCACCTTGGCCGCTTCGGCCACCTTGATGCTGGAGGCCTTGTGCGTACCGGCGGTGATGATGCGCCGGTACAGCGCGTCGACGAAGTCGGCGGTCTGCGGCGTGGAGCCGGAGGTGATCTTGGTGATCGTTGGCAGCCGATGCTCGCGGTCGCCGGGGTTGATGCGTTCCGGGCTGTAGCCGCAAGTGAAGTCGTGGTTGAAGCGCAGTCCGGAAACCCGTTCCAGCACCGGTACGCAGATTTCCTCGGTGGTGCCGGGATACACCGTCGATTCGTAGATCACGATGTCGCCGCGCTTGAGCACTTTGCCGATGCTGGCGCTGGCGCTCTCCAGTGGGCTCAGATCCGGCCGGTTGGCCTCGTCGACGGGCGTGGGCACAGTGACGATGAACACATTGCAGCCGGCGAGGTCGCCGATGTCGGCGCTGAAGCGCAGGCGGTCGGCAGCCGCCAGTTCCTCCAGCTGGGTTTCCCGGGTGTGATCACGGCCGGCACGCAGCTCATCGACGCGGGCGGCGTGGATATCGAAACCCACCGTGTCGAAGTGCTTGCCGAATTCAACGGCGAGCGGCAGGCCGACATAACCGAGACCGACGATCGCAATTTTCGTGGACGCCAACGATGGGTTCTGCATGAGCCTGGTTGTACCTTGCCGCGAGCAGCGGTCAGTCTAGCGGGCTTGCGCTGGTTGCATACAAGGATGATTGGCGACAGGGCCGCGTCCGTGATTGCGCGAAGGCGATCGGGCGAAGGCGCGCAGGTTACCGGAACATCAGGTTGACCGCGACCAGCGTGACCACCAGCACCAGGGCGGTCAGCGGCGCTCCGACACGCAGGAAATCCTTGCCCTTGTAACCGCCCGGGCCGGTGACCATCATCAGCGCCGGGTGGCCGGAGCTGAGCAGGAAGGTGTTGGACGAGGACACCGCCACGATCAGCGCGTAGGCCGACGGGTTGCCGCCGGTGGCGACGGCGACGCTGATGGCGATCGGCACCATCATCACGGTGGCGCCGACGTTGGACATCACCTGCGAGAACAGCAGGGTGAGGATGGCCAGGGACGCTTGCAGCACCCACGGCGATGCGCCACCCAGCTGCTGCAGCACGATCTGAGCGATCCATGCGGCGGTGCCGGTGGCGTCCATCGACCAGCCCAGCGGAATGAGACATGCGGTCACGAAGATCGTCTTCCAGTTGATCGCCTTGTACGCCTCGTCCATGTTCAGCACGCCGGACAGCAGCATGCCGATCGCGCCGGTCATCATTGCCACCGACAGATCGAGGTTGGTGAACAGCGCCAGGCACTTCGCCAGCACGAAGAAGCCGACAGCCTGCCAGATCTTGCCGGGGCGCTGCTCTTCTTTCGGGATGTCGGTGACGACGACGAGATCCTTGTCTTCCGAGGCCAGTGCCAGATCGCGCCAGTTGCTGTGCAGCACCACGGTATCGCCAGCGCGCAGGCTGACTCCGCGCACATCGTCGCGAAACACCTGCTCGCCACGGGTCACCGCCAGCACCGAGATGCCGAAGCGCTTGCGCAGGCGCAGCTCGCCCACGGTCTGCTTGATGAAGCGCGAGCTGGGCGGAATCACCACCTCGGAAATACCGGCCCGGGTCGGGTTGAACAGTTCGCCGAGCTGGCGCATGCGCGGCGACAGCCGGCACAGCTGGTTGTTGGCGAACTGGGCCAACTGCTCGCGCGGGCCAAGCACGCCCAGGATCGAGCCGACCCAGATCACATGATCGGCCGGCGGCGCCATGCGCGCATCGCTGCCACTCTTGATCGCCAGGATCAGCGGCGCGTCGTGCAACTGTTCGACCTCGCCGATGCTCATGCCGACCAGCGGACTTTCCGCGGTGACGGTAAGTTCGGCCGTCTCGCCGCCGATGCCGTAGGTCTCGGCGAAATAGCTTTCGGTGCGGCCCGGCGTCACCTTCAGCCGTTCGTCCTCGTGGCCGGGCAGCAGTTTGCGGCCGAACAGGTAGAAATACAGCACGCCGACCAGCGCCAGCGTCAGGCCGACCGGGGTCACGCTGAACAGGCCGAACTTCGGAATCGTATGCGCGCCTGGCGGCAGGTTCACGTTGGCGCTGGCGATCAGATCGTTCAGCACGATCAGCGGTGAGTTCGCGATCAGCGTGGTATTGGTCGCGGTGAGGATGCAGAACGCCATCGGCAGCAGCAATCGCGACAGCGGCACGCCGGTGCGCGCGGACAGGCGGCTGCTGACCGGAATCATCAGCGCAGCCAGCGCCTGACTCGGGATCACCGCACTGAACAGGCTGGCGACCAGGTTGATCACCACGCCCAGGCGCGACTCCATGCCGCGCGCCATGCGCATCACGAAGCGCGCGGTGAGGTTGAGTACGCCGGCGCGGTCGAGCCCCTCGCCCATGATCATGATCGCAATGATCGCGATCACCGCGTTGCCGGCGAATCCGTTGAACACGCGCTCTGACGGAATCAGCCCGGTCAGTCCGATCACCACCACCACCAGCAGTGCGACCATGTCGGCGCGGATCCACTCCAGCACCAGCATCAGCATGGTGAAGCCCACCAGCCCGAGTACCAGGATCATTTCGGGAGTGAGCGAGAGTCCCACTAGCTGATGTCCCGCAAGGGCAGCTGGCAATGGTGGATACGGCGGGGCAGTGGAAGCTTCACGCTGCGTCGATTCGTCCCTGGTGGATGGCGTGAGTATAAGCGGCCCGACCCAAGGGCTGGTGAACCGTGGGGCCAAGGCAGTGAACTAACGTGGGGTTCTCAGTTCGAGCTTGCCCCGCCTTCTTCTTCCGCGTGGGGAGAAGGTCGGGATGAGGGGCCACGCTGGTCTCGATATTTCTGCCTGCATGGGCTTGTTCCGCGCAGCGAGCATGACATTCCGCGAGCACTCCTCGCGCTCCCAGCTCTCGCCGGCGGGGAGGAAAATATCAGTGCGATTAAACCTTGCGGTACAGCAGATCCCACACCCCGTGACCCAGCTTCAGCCCGCGCCGTTCGAAGTGGGTCTCGATGCGCCATTCGGGTTTCTCGGCGTACTGGCGGGGACCGAGCTGGTTGCGCCAGCCCGGCGCGGCTTCCATCACCTCGAGCATGTGTTCGGCGTAGGCCTGCCAGTCGGTGGCCAGATGCAGCAAACCGTCGGGCGCCATGCGCGACGCCAGCAGTGCCGCGAATGCAGGCTGGATCAGTCGGCGCTTGTTATGGCGTTTCTTGTGCCACGGATCGGGAAACCAGATGCGCACCTCCGCCAGCGAGCCGGGGGCCATTTCGTGCTCGAGCACTTCCACGGCATCGTGCTTGTACAGCCTCACGTTGCCAGCATCGCGGGCGGCCAGCGCGTTCATCAGCCGGCCCACGCCGGGGCCATGCACTTCGACACCGATGAAGTCGCGCGCCAGGTCGTGCTCGCTGGCCCAGGCCAGTGCTTCGCCATTGCCGAAACCGATCTCCAGCACGAGCGGCGCATGCCGGCCGAAACTTGTCTCGAAGTCGCGCGACGTGCCAGCAGGGTGGGCGCCGAAGTCAAACCCGTAGCGCGACCACAGGGTATCGAATGCGCGCTGCTGTGCCGGCGTCATGCGACCCTCGCGCAGCACGAAGCTGCGGATGCGGCGCAGATAGTCCGGTGCAGTGTCGTCGTGATCGGGGTGGTCGGTCTTGGGCATGCGCGCATTGTAGCGGCTGCCATCGGAGTGCCGGCGCGAAGTACGCCAGCCGCCCCGACCTTCCCACTGCAAGCAGGGCAAGGTCGGGATGGCGTCAGCTCAATGCTGCTGCGCGTCGTCTCTCGCCCGCGGCGGGGATTTTCGCGCGGGCCGCGATTCGCTGCGTGGTGGATGAGGCGTATCGGCGCGCGGCTGCGGCGGTTGGTAACGTGGCTGCTGAAAGGTCGGCCGCGCGGGCATATTGCGCGTCGGTGGGGGCATCGGCCGCGACTGTTCGCGAACGTAGCCGCGCGGGGCAGGCTCGCTACGCTGGAAGCGCGGCTCGGGCGCGGTGCGCATGGGGCCGCTTGGCGTCGTCGGCACGCTGCGCCGCATCGCTGGGTTGGCACCGTAGCGCTGACTGTGCTCATCGTTGGCGGGCGCGGGGCGATTGCGTGGATCGACACGCTGGATCTGCGGCACTTGCGGCAGCGTCGGGCTGTTGCGGTAAGCCGGCCGCGACGGGCGTTCATTGGCTCCGGAGATGTAGCTGACACCCGGGCGTGGCATCGACTCGCGTGGGTTTGCGTTGCTGCGGTCGCGCGGATGCGCGAAGCGTGCCGAGGGTAGTTCCGCACCGTCGCGCACCTCGGCGCGATTGTCGTGGCGCGTTTGCGCCGGCGTACCTGCGGTGATGCGGGTGACGGCAGG
>DHXA01000182.1:46335-86982 GCA_002413455.1 Rhodanobacter sp. UBA5168
CCGGGCATGCCGGTACGTGGCGCGCCGAGCGGATGGCTGCGGCGTCCCGGGTCGTGCGCTTGCTGCGCCACCATCGGCGGTGCGTGCCGCGCCACTACTTCGCGATTGAAGCCGCCGGCCGGCAGATCGCGTACGTGCGGGTTGCGCGATGGGGGCGCGCTGCCTGCAAGCGGGCGCAGCCTGTTGGCATCGCGCGAGACCAGCGGTGCAGCGGCGAGCCGGCGCGGGTCGACCCGCACCAGGTTGCGCTGCACGTGCCGACCGCCTGCAAATGTGTTGCCCGGTACGGCAGTGAAGCCGCGTGGCGCGTCGCGATTGGCGTAATGGTCGCCGCGCGACGGCGTGCCGTGGCGATAGCGGTTGTAGTGATCGTCGATGTCGGCGCGATGGTCATGTCCGCGACGATCGCGCATGTTCCGGATGTTGACGTCGGTGTAGCAGCGACGGCCGCAGCGGTACCACGGGTTGTAGATTTCGCCCGGGCCAAGCGGGAACCAGCCCACCGGGCCGCCGCCGATGCCGATCGACCAGCCACCGCCGCCGACAAACGCGACCAGCGCCGGCGCGTAGATCGGGCGCACGCCGCGCGGTCCCGGTATCCAGCCCCAGCCGCGGTGGGTGTAGGCCCAGCGGCCGTAGTGGTACGGCGCAAAGCCCCACGGCGAATCGTCCACCCAGGTCCAGCCCCACGGCGCGACATACGCCCAGTGACCATTGCGATACGGCGCCCAGTCGGCAGACACCTGGGTGGGGTACCACACTGCGCCGTAGTCGCCGGTGTCCTGCCAGTCGCCGTACTGATCCAAATCCTGATAGCCGACCACGTCGTCCGACACGTACTGGGCACTGTCCGATTGCACATAGCGATGATCGCGTTCGCTCGACCATGCATCGAACGCATCGCCGCCGCCGATATCGCTGATCGTCACTGCGGCGAGACTGGAATCGACGAAGCGGTAGCTGCGGCCTGGGTTGATCGTGCGCTGCGCATTGTTTTCGCCATACACGGTGGCGCCGCCATCGAACGCAGTGACCTGGGTGCTGCCGCCGTTGTCGTCGATGTCCACCCGGAATGCGCCGGGCCGATCGATGATCAGCGCCACGGTCGGCGTGTCGATTTCGTAACTCTGGCCCGCATCGAGATGGCGCACGGTGACGTTGAGCGTGCCCTGGGTCAGTTCGATCTGGGTCAGCTGGTCATTCAGATCGAGCAGGCCGAAGTCGGTTTGGCCATCCATGCGCAAGGTAGCGCCGCCCAGCTCCAGTTCGGCGCGGGCATCGCGGCCGGTGGACAACCGGTCGCCGCTGGTCAGTGGACGGTTGATGCTGGCGTCGCTCCAGTCCTTTGCGCCGGCCGGCAGGAAACCGAGATCGCCGGAGATATACGACAACCGTGCCACCTGGCTCGGTGGGTCGGCGCTGTCATCGGTGGCGGACTGCGCCTGGGCCAGGCTGGCGGCTGCGCATAGCAGCAAGATTGCCAGCGACCGCCAGCCGAAGCGGTGTGGGGTGGGACGTCCGGCAAGCACACGCATGTGGTGTTCCCTCGGGCAAGCGCGAGGCCCTCGCGCGATGAGTCCATCCGGTTCGCCAATCGCTGGAACATGGCGGTGATGACGATTCAATTATGCGCACATCAAAAGTTAGACCTGTCTTAGTTTGGCGGACCGTGGCGCTGACGATTCAGCTGGCCGCCATCTGTGATTCATGCGGCGTTGGGTCGGTGAACGTGCCCGATCCCCGACACGCGCCGGCTTTCCAACGATGCGCATCACGCGCTACCATCCGCCGGTCAAGGCGGGTGTAGCTCAATGGTAGAGCTGTAGCTTCCCAAGCTACTGACGAGGGTTCGATTCCCTTCACCCGCTCCATTTCCGCCCCATCGATCCGAGCTACTCCGAAACCCCTATGGCGGATCTGATCACCGCGGGCCTGATTACATTGGGTTGGCGCGAGCGGCTGGCGTTGCCGCAACTGGGGATCGGCCTGCTCAAGGCCAAACTCGATACCGGCGCCCGCAGCAGCGCGCTGCATGTCGATACGCTCGAAGAGTTTCACCGCGATGGTGCGATCTGGCTCCGCTTCACCATGCATGTCGGTCGACGGCAGCCGCAGGAAGTGTGCTGCGAGGCGCCGGCGCTGGATCGACGCACGGTGACCGATACGGGTGGGCGCCGCACCGAGCGCTGGTTCATCCGCAGCGAAGTGCAACTGGCCGGGCAGCATTTCAGCGTCGACATCAACTTGACCGATCGCCGGCATATGCTGTTTCCGATGCTGCTGGGCCGCAGCGCCCTGAACGGACGGTTTGCGGTGGATCCGGCGCGTTCCTATACCCAGTCACGGCCGCTGAACGTGGTCACGGACCCCTCATGACGACTACCGCATGAAGATTGCCATCCTGTCGCGGAACACCCGCCTCTATTCGACCAAGCGGCTGGTCGAGGCCGCACGCGAGCGTGGTCATGTGGTGCGAGTGCTCGATCCGCTGCGCTGCTATGTGCGGATTGCGCCGGGCGCGGTGGCGATCCGCTACAAGGGCAAGGAAGTGCGCGACATCGACGCGGTGATTCCGCGCATCGGCACCACCAGCACGTTCTACGGCACCGCCGTGCTGCGCCAGCTGGAAATGATGGGCGTGTACACGCCCAATCCGTCCGATGCGGTGCTGCGCGCACGCGACAAGCTGCGCTGCCTGCAGATCCTCGCTGCGCAGGGGATCGACATGCCGATCACGGTGTTCGGCGACAACCCCGACGACACCGCCGACGTGCTGGCTCTGCTCGGCGATCCGCCGCACGTGATCAAGCTCAACGAGGGCAGCCAGGGCACCGGGGTGGTGCTGGCCGAGAAGCGCAGCGCCTCGCAGAGCGTGATCGAGGCATTCCGCGGTCTGTATGCCAACTTCCTGGTGCAGGAATTCATCGCCGAGGCCAAGGGCAGCGACCTGCGCTGCTTCGTGGTCGGCAAGAAGGTCGTGGCTGCGATGCAGCGCGATGCCAGTCCCGGCGAATTCCGCGCCAACCTGCATCGCGGGGGCAGCGCGATGGCGGCAACCTTGAGCGCGGAGGAAAAACGCATCGCCGTGCAGGCGGCCGGCGCCCTCGGCCTGGGTATCGCCGGCGTGGATCTGCTGCGCTCCAACCGCGGACCGTTGCTGCTTGAAGTGAATGCCTCGCCTGGCCTGGAAGGTATCGAGGCGGCCACCGGCGTCGATGTGGCCGGAGCCATCATGGATTTGTTGCAGGCTCATGCGAACGACTCGTCCACCGAGCCGCGAGTACGCCGCAAGCCGACAAGGGCGTGAGCCCGGTAGGCCGCATCCGCGTTAACCGCCAGGTGAGAATGGGTTAACTCCACCGTAACCACAGAACCCCTATAAAGCATTCACTGTTATTTGCGTGGACAGCTGGCCGGTTGGGCTCGGTGACGGCAAACGATGGTATCGGGGCAGTAGTTTGGGCCCAGGTGGGCGACGGCGAGTCGTACATCTGGGCCTTTTTATTGCCTGGGCGGCGCCTTCGTTCAGTTTCTGCAGGAATCGTGCGCCTCCCCTCACAACAAGCTTGTTAAGCTTGCATCCTCAGCCGGCCCGTGCGCCGGCTGCGCAGGAGTGATACATGCGCGTACTGGTGATCGAAGACAACAGCGATATCGCGACCAACATCGGCGATTATCTGGAAGACCGCGGCAACGTGGTCGATTTCGCGGGCGACGGCGTGACCGGCCTGCATCTGGCCGTAGTGCACGATTTCGACGTGATCGTGCTGGATCTCACGCTGCCCGGCATGGACGGCCTGGAAGTGGCGCGCAAGCTGCGCCACGAGGCGCACAAGCAAACACCCATCCTGATGCTGACCGCACGCGATGCGCTGGAGCAGAAGCTGACCGGGTTCGAGTCCGGTGCCGACGACTACATGACCAAGCCCTTTGCGCTGCAGGAGCTGGCCGCGCGGCTGGAAGTGCTGGCGCGCCGCGGCAAGGGCCCGCAGAGCCGCGTGCTCAAGGTGGCCGACCTCACCTTCAACCTCGACACGCTCACGGTGAACCGCGAAGGCAAGTCGATCCAGCTGAACCCGATCGGCCTGAAGCTGCTGCAGGCGCTGATGGAGGCGAGCCCGTCGGTGGTCACCCGGCAGGATCTGGAACAGCGGGTATGGGGCGAAGAGCTGCCCGACAGCGACTCCTTGCGCGTGCATATCCACGGCCTGCGCGCTGCCATCGACAAACCGTTCGACAAGCCGCTGATCCACACGCGGCACGGCATTGGCTATCGGATGGTCGAGCCGGATGCAGTCCAGGCGTAAGCTTCGCTTTCGATTGATCGTCTCCTTCACGCTGTTCGGCTTCGGCCTGAGTGCGTTGTTTGCCGTGGCCGCGCTGAACATCCGCGCCAAAGTCGAAAGCCAGTTGGTCACGGCGTCCTTGCAACAGGACGTGGATCAGGCCGTCGAGAAAGTACACAAAGACCCCAGCAAGCCTGCAGGCTCTGACCTGATCGAGGCCTGGATGCGGAGCGAACGTACGCTCTACAACATGCCGCTTTCATGGCAGGCGCTCGACAGCGGTGTGCACGATATTTACGAGAGAGGAACCGACGGCACGATCCATCACTACAAGCTTGCCGTGCGCAAGAAGTACGGGCTGATCGGATTCATCCGCTATGACGTCACCCGCGACGAACTTGGCAAACAGCAATTGCTGATCAGCGTGATCGGTGCCGTGTTCCTGTTCGGCTTGCTCTCGCTGGTACTGGGCTTGTGGCTGTCGCGCAAGGTGCTCAAGCCGGTCAGCGAGCTGGCCAACCGGTTGCGCGATTTCCGCAAGGCCGGCAAGGCCGAGCCGCTGGCGCCGCATTTCGCCGACGACGAGGTCGGCGAACTGGCACATGCGCTGGACGAGTATTCGGCACGGCTGACCGCGATGGTCGAGCGCGATCGCGAATTCAACTCCGATGTCAGTCACGAATTGCGCACGCCGCTGGCGGTGATCGCCAGCACCACCGAACTGCTGCAGGGTTCGCCCGATCTCACCGAGAAGCTGAGCGAGCGGCTGAAGCGGATCGAACGCGCTTCGCGCCAAGCCACCGAGTTGATCGAGGCGCTGCTGTTGCTGTCGCGTGCCGAGCGCCGTGGCCCGACCCGCGGCGAAACCACCGAAGTCGGCAAGGTCGCCGCCGATGTGATCGAGAGCCAGCGCCCGCAGATGCGCGGCAAATCGTTGACGATCGAGCTGACCGTCAACGAGACGGTCAACGTCAATGCGCCGGCCTCGGTGCTGTCGGTGGCGCTGACCAACCTGATCGGCAATGCGATCAAGTACACGCTCGAAGGCAGCGTACATGTCGAAGTGGGCGCAGGCGGCATCGAGGTGATCGACACCGGCCCCGGAATCAAGCCGGAAGATGCCGAGCGCTTGTTCCAGCGCGGCGTACGTGGGGAGGGTGCCGGCGGCAGCGGTGCCGGCCTCGGCCTGGCGATCGTGCGCAGGTTATGCGAGTTGTACGGCTGGGATGTCTCGATGCGCCCCCGCAGCGACGCCAACGGCGCGATCGCCAGCATTGTGTTCAGCTGAGCATCGGCTCGGCTCTTCTTGTGGGAGCGGCTTCAGCCGCGATGCTCTGAATCTCAAACGGACCGATGCAAACGGTTTCCACCGCTTTTGTTTACGGAGCCATCTTGAGCAAGGCGGTCTGAAAAGCATCGCGGCTGAAGCCGCTCCTACGACCGAAGGAAGTCCCTTGTGGACAGGAAGAGCCGAAGAGCGATGTGTCTTACACCTGCTCCAGCCAACCCCACTTGTCGTTGGTGCGACCGTCGAACAAGCCGAAGAACAGCTCCTGCAGGCGCAGGGTCACGCGACCGGCCTTGCCGGTGCCGACCTGCTTGCCGTCGACCGAACGAATCGGGGTGATCTCGGCCGCGGTGCCGCACATCAACAGCTCGTCGGCGAGGTACAGGTATTCACGCGGGATGTCGCGCTCGACCACTTCGATGCCGTCCTCGCGGGCCAGCGTCTTCAGTGTGTCGCGGGTGATGCCGGCGAGGATCGAGGCGCTGGCCGGCGTGGTGTGCAGCACGCCGTCGAACACCAGGAACAGGTTTTCGCCGGCGCCCTCGCTGAGCAGGCCGGTCGACGCCAGTGCAATGCCCTCGCCGAAACCGAGTCGGCGCGCCTCGCGCGCGATCAGCTGGCCGGACAGGTAATTGCCGCCGGCCTTGGCGCCGGCCGGGATGGTGTTCGGCGCGAAGCGCTGCCAGCTCGATACGCACGCGTCGATGCCGTTCTGCAGTGCCTCCGGGCCAAGGTACGGACCCATTGGCCACGCCGCCACCGCGATGTCGATCGGTGTTTCGGCGGACAGGCCGAAACCACCCAGGCCGCGGTAGGCGACCGGACGCAGATACGCGGCACCAAGCCCGTTCTTGTCGATCACCGCACGGCACGCCGCAGCCAGCTCGTCGGCGGAATACGGCAACACCATGTCGTAGATCTTGGCGGACTGGTACAGCCGGTTCAGGTGGTCGGTGAGGCGGAAAATGGCCGCGCCATCGGGTGTGGCATAGCTGCGGATACCCTCGAACACCGACGAGCCGTAGTGCAGCGCGTGCGACATCACATGCGTGGTTGCCTCGGCCCATGGCTTGATGCTGCCGTTCTGCCAGATCCACTCGGGATACTGCTGCGCCATGTCACTTCTCCAATGGGGACCGCCCATGATAGCTGCTCGGCATCCGTCCAGCGTCATCGACCCGCGTCAATCGGCGTTGCGCAACCACAGGCAGCCGGCCTGGCGCACGATGCCGAAGCGGATTTCGCGTGGATTGCCGCTGCCGTCGTTATCGGCAGTGTGAAGGATCAGTTGATTGCCGACGGGAGTGGGGACGGCGGGGGCGGCAGCGAACGGATCGCTGCTGCTGGACATCGCCGGCGCGGACCCGCCATTGTCCGGGGGCGCCGGATCGCCGGGTAGATCGACGTCCAGCAGCGGCTGTTTCATCAGGTTGCCGAGCGAGCGGATGTCCGCAATGGCCGCGCCACGGCCGTAGCCTTCCCACAGCATCAGTCCGGCCATCCGGTTCGCGTCGCGGCTGGCGAACGCGTCGATTACGCTCTCCCGCAATTGCCCCAGGCTGGCGGCGCACAGGACCGGCGGCGCCGTGATCGGTGGAGTGCGGCGGTCGGGCGTGGCGGCCGGGTTGACCGGGGTGGCCTGCAACGCGGCGCAGGGCTGGTCGGTGAAGACCGCGCTGCCGTTGGCGCCGATGCAACGGTGAATCTCCGTTTGCGCGCTGGCTGGTAAGGTCCAGGCGAGCAGGACGAGACACAACAGGGCGGCTGAGCGGAGCATCGCCGCAGCATACCCGGCCGATGCATCAGAAAAGTTGCTGCAACACCAACTGCGTCGCGCGGGCCCGGTTGAGCGTATAGAAATGCAGGCCGGGCGCGCCGCCATCCAGCAGGCGCCGACACAGCTGAGCCACCACTTCGGCGCCGAGCGCGCGGACGGATTCCGCATCGTCGCCATGCGCCTGCATGCGCTTGGCGATCCAGCGCGGGATCTCCGCGCCGCACATGTCCGAGAAGCGTTTCAGCTGGCTGTAATTGGAGATCGGCATGATGCCCGGCACGATCGGCACGTTCACACCCAGCTTGCGCACGTCGTCGACAAAGCGGAAGTAGGCGTCGGGGTTGAAGAAATACTGGGTGATCGCGCCGTTCGCACCGGCATCGACCTTCGCCTTGAAATGTTGCAGGTCGCGCAACGCGTCGTCGGCCTGCGGATGGGTTTCCGGGTATGCCGCCACTTCGATGTGGAAGTGGTCGCCGCAATGCTCGCGGATGAAACGCACCAGTTCGGCGGCGTAGCGGAAGTCGCCGGCCGTGGCCATGCCCGAAGGCATGTCGCCGCGCAGCGCCACGATGCGCCGGTAACCGGCTGCACGATAGCCGTCCAGCAATGCGGCCAGTTCGGCGCGGGTGCCGCCCACGCAGGACAAATGCGGCGCCACGTGGAGGCCGTGCTGCGTGTGCAGCCGCGCCACGGTGTCGCCGGTGTAGCTGAGCGTGGAGCCGCCCGCACCGAACGTCACCGAGACGTAGTCCGGCTGGTGCGCCTTCAGCACCTGTGCGGCACGATCCAGCTGCGCGCGCTGCTCGTCGGTCTTGGGCGGGAAGAATTCGAAGCTGATGGCCGGCATCGCGTGGTTCCAGGTGGACGATGCCGGCAAGTATATATCTCCATTTCGCGATGAAGCGATATATGGAATGAATCCGGAGCAGCCCACAGGTCCGGGCACCCCGTTAGGGGTCCTGGTCGCTGTCGCCCGATATCAGGGCGTAGCCCGCCGGGAGATCGGTACTGAACACAGGCCGCATCGATCGGCATGTCCATTGCCACGTGCATGCGCTGGCCAAGCACCCTGCCGCCGTTGACCTCGACCGCCGGCGGCAACCTGTCCGCGTCGGCCCACAGCACGATATGCATGCCTGATAATTTCGCGCAACCAGCAGTCGATCGCCAAGTAGCTTCCGTGGCTCTCGGTGCGGCAATTTGTTGACCTTCCGTGTGATCGAGGGCAACGGTTCACTAGTCAAACGCTTTTGCGTCATCGTGGGTTGCCGCAGCGGGTAACCGTTCCGGCAACCTTTCTTTGCGACCTCCCCGCCGACAAGGGTCCCTCCGAGATGAAATGGTTCGCTAGTCGCCTTTCCTGCGGGGCCCGCCACTGGGCCACTGGGCTCGCCTGCGCTGGCTTGCTCGCCATCGCCACCTCGGTGAGTGCCGCCGATCATGCGAAGGACGTGGATCCGTTCATCGGCGTGGACTGGGACGGCGAAGTTTTCCTGGGCGCCACGGTGCCGTTCGGCATGGTCAAGCTCGGCCCGGATGTGCGCACCTTCGACGGCAAAATGATCAAGTCCGGCTACCACAGCACGGGCGAGGTGGTGGGCTTCAGCCATCTGCATCTGAGTGGTGGAGCGGGCAAGTACGGCACCATTCTGGTGGCCCCGGTCACGGGCGCGCTGCAGCCCGCGGACATCCGCTCGCCGCGCAGCGACGAAGAGGCCAGCCCGGGCTATTACTCGACCTATCTGAGCCGCTATCGGACCAAGGCCGAGCTGACCGCCAGCCGGCGCACCGGCCTGCACCGCTACACGTTCACCGATGCGGGCGACGCGCATGTCACGGTGGACCTCCAGCACGCCATCAACACAGGCACCGGCCCGGAAGACCAGCGCTTTCTCGGCGGCGACGTCAACGTCGTGTCCAGCCATGAGATCGAAGGCGTCGGCCGTTACATCGGCGGCTGGAACGAAGGCGGCGAATACCGCGTGTATTTCTATCTGGCGACCGACGTACCGGCTGCTGGCGCGCAGACCTGGCAGGATCGCCAACTTGGCTCGGCCCATCACGCGCATACCGATACCGACCAGGATCTCGGCGCCTCGCTGGACTACCGCGTCAAGGCCGGCCAGGCGATCCAGGTGAAGGTCGGTATCTCCTTCATCAGCCTGGCGCAGGCACGTCGGAATGCCGAACAGGAAATCCCCGGCTGGAACTTCGCGGCCGTGCGTCAGGCGGCGGTGACGCAGTGGAATCAGGCGCTGTCGCGGATCGAGATCCACGGCGCGAACGAAGTCGAGCGGCGCAAGTTCTACACCGCGCTGTACCACACCATGCTGATGCCTTCCGACCATAGCGGCGAGAATCCGAAGTGGTCGTCGGATGAGCCTTATTACGACGACTTCCAGGCGATCTGGGACACCTTCCGCAGCGACGGCCCGCTGCTGACCTTGATCGCGCCGGACCGCCAGCGCGACATCGTGCGCTCGCTGATCGACACGTATCGCCATGCGGATTACATGCCCGACGCCCGCGTGGGCAACGACAACGGCCGCACGCAGGGCGGCAGCAATGCCGATGTACTGGTGGCCGACGCCTACGTCAAAGGCCTGACCGGCATCGACTACGCCACCGGTCTGCAGGCGATGCTCAAGGATGCCCAGGTGCCGCCGGCCGATCCGCGCAAGCACGGCCGCGGCGGCCTGGATACCTACAACACGCTCGGCTACATCGCCCAGCCCACCGAACGCGCCGGCTCGCGCACCGTCGAATACGCGTACAACGACTTCACCATCGCCGAACTGGCGTGCGGACTGGGCCACGCGCAGGAAGCGAAGCGCTATACCAAGCAGGCCGGCAGCTGGGCCAATCTGTGGGATGCCTCGCTGGAGCAGGAAGGCGTCAAGGGTTTCCTGCGTCCGCGCAATGCCGACGGCAGCTGGGCCGCGCCGTATCTGGTCAAGCGTGGCACCTGGCCGGATTTCTTCTACGAAGCCGATCTGTGGACTTATTCGCTGTACGCGCCGCAGGACGTGCGCCGGCTGATCGGCATGGCTGGCGGCGGTGACGCGTTCGTGCAGCGCCTCGACCGTCTCTTCGAGCGCGGCCACTTCGACATGGGCAACGAGCCAGGCTTCCTGATTCCGGATCTGTACCTGTGGGCCGGCCGCCCCGACCGCGCCGCGGACCGCATCATCGACCTGCTCCGACGCGACTTCAGCGACAGCCGCGGCGGCATCCCCGGCAACGACGATTCCGGTGCCATGTCGAGCTGGTACGCGTTCCAGTCGATGGGCTTCTATCCGAACGCGGGCCAGGACGTGTACCTGATCGGCACGCCTTCGTTTCCCGAAGTGAACCTCGACCTGGGTCACGGCAAGACCTTCCGGATCGTCGCCGAGAATTTCCGCCGCGATCGCCTCAACCGCTACGTGCAATCGGCCACGCTCAACGGCAAGCCGCTGGACACGGCCTGGTTCCGCCACGGTCAGATTGCCGACGGCGGCACGTTGAAACTGGTGATGGGTTCGGCGCCCTCGCAATGGGGCACGGCCGCGCCACCGCCGTCGCTGTCCGACCCGGGGTTTACGCTGTGCGGACACCACGACGAGCCTCGTTGACACTGCGAGCATCGGACGAATGAGGCAAGAGACGGTTGCCGTCCGTAATCAGCCTGTCGGCACACTGCTCAGCTTCCAACGCAGCGGCCGCAACCGGCCAAAGCGGATATTTCGAGGCGGATCAGAAAAGCCGCGCCATGATGCGAACTCAGATGCCGCCACCGCTGGTTCGCGTTGAGGTTTAGGCACTTGCCCTCGCCGCCCCTCCGCACCCAACGCGGCCCCGGCACTCCCATGCACCGCTGTAAAACCCCTTCCGCGAATATACCGACCTCCGCGCGCAACCGAAAAACTCCGAAGCGCGGAGGCCCCGACCTTGCGCGCAACCGAAAAACTCCCAAGCGCAAAGGTCCTGACCTCCGTGTGCAACCGAAAAACCCTTGCGCGCGCCTGCCGGAAACGCGACATGCCGAGGTCCGGCGCACCACGCGCGAAGGTTTTCGGGTCGCGCGCAACCGTTTTACCGTTGCACGCAATGCTTTTCCGGTTGCACACGGAGGTCGGGAGGTTCGCAGTGCGAGGGTTTTGCCCTTGCGCTCGGAAGTTTCTCGCCCGTCGGCAAGCGTTTTCCGGTTGCGCACGGGGCTTTTACCTTTGCGCGCGCGTGTTTTCGGACGGAGCGCGGGAGTGGACTTTGCGCGCGTGGCTTCGGCGGGTGCGCAGATGCAGTTGATGGCATCGGCACCCGGGGCTCGCCGCTTCGCGCGCGGCCATCCGGGCTATGCGGGTCGATCCGCCGTGCCCGCCGCGGCACCGCCGGTACGACACGCAAGCTTGCGAGAATGGGCTCGCTGGCCTTGCCCGCAAACCCATGGCTCCCGAACGACGACTTTCGGACAGTCGCTGAGTGACTTTCACAAGAAGAAAGCTGCCATTGCCGTTTGAGTTACGCTCATGGCGCAGTTAGGGCGTAAGCGATTGTCCATGCGACATGTTCCATTTTCGCAACGCCTCGTCCACGGATGCCTTCTCAAACGCGCACACCTTTTGACCTGATTCACCGCATAACGCATTCACCATTGCGAGTCGACATGCCAAGTGGGCGGCCGAGATTCAGCGCGAGAGCGCCAGAGTCCTGGTGTCCGATGCAATGCGAGTGGCCAAATCCATGGCGGCACGTTGGCAAGCAATCGTTGCATCTTGGTAGCCACCAGAGACCGGTTCATCCACGTGACCCATGCGCACCACGCGCGCACTTCCGGTGCCATTGCCATTGGCAAAGGTCAGCTCCCAATCCGCAGCGATTTGGACTCGTTGTCCTGGCCAAATATCAAAGCGGCGGATTTGGACCTTCACTCTCACAACCGGCTGGTCGGACTGGATGGGTAATCCAGCAACGTCTTGCGTATTCAGTAGAACGGTCAGCTCGGATGAGAGTGCGCCACGTACCTCGTCGCCGAGAGGACTGGCCCAGCGTTCACCGTCGAGCACGGCCATGCCGCTCTCTCCTTGCCGCACCACCAGCTGTGACTGGTCGAGTTGAGCGGGAATGCCGACCGGCAACACATCGATCAGGAACGCGACCGGCGGTTGCGCGACCGCCTCGTGCGTCACCGGCGGCAACATCGTGTGGTAATGGATAGGCGTTGAAGCGCAAGCGGTCAACGCGAAAGCTAGCGCAATGGGCATCGGGCGAAAAATGAGATTCATGGCGAATGCCCCGTGTTCGTAGCATGGGAAGAAGAGGATGGACCTGCCACTGGCGCATCGCTCGACAGACCCTTGAGCAGCGCCTCGGGATGTCGGCCGAGCATGTCGGTGAGCGTACGCACCGATTGCGCCGTGCGTTGAACTTGCAACAGCGCCTGCTGCAGGTTTTGTTGCAGGGGGCCACTGTCACTGAACGCTCCTTGCACTGTCTGGAAGGTGCGATCGGCCTGCTGCAGTGTCTGCGTGGTCGCTGGCAGCACCTGCCCATTGATCTGCTTGAGGCTCTTGTCCAGATCCATCAATGAATCATCGAGGTGTTGGCCAATGGCATCCAGCGGCATCTTTTCGATCTTGCTGACAATGCTTGCCACTTGTTCCTGCATGTGATCGAAACTGCCGGGGACGGTGGGTATCGCAATCGGCCGCACCTCAGGATCGAAGTTGACCCCTGCGGCTTTGGGAACGAATCCCAAAGAGATATACAGCTGTCCGGTGAGAAGATTGCCTGACCGCGCCTGGGCTCGCAGGCCATGCTGGATAAGGTTGGCGAGGAAGGCGGCCACCTGTTGTTCCATGCTTCCGCTGTACTTCGGCAACCGCGCCAACACGCCCCCCAGACGACTTGGATAGATGACGATGCCTACCACGGTGGGAAAGCGACGCTTGCTCGCGTCATAGTCAAGGTCCAGCGATACCACCCGCCCGACGTTCTTCCCAGCAAACTCCACTGGGGCATCCACGGCCAGGCCACGCAGCGAATCCTCGAAACGCAACTGCAAATACTGCGAGGCGCCATCGGGCGGAGCCATCGCCGTACGCTGATCCTTTGCCAGGTCGAACACGCTCTGGGCCGATGCTGGCGCATCTGTGACGTCGACCGGATTGGCGAAGGCAATGCCGCCAGCGAGCACGGTGGCGAACGATTGCGTATCCAGTTTCAGGCCGTCCGCACCCAACGTGATGTCGACTCCGCTGGCATGCCAAAAGCGCGCTTTGGCGGTGACAAAGCGGTCATACGGCGCATCGACAAATATCTCCAAGGTGACGTCGCGGCCATCGGCATTCAGGTGATAGGAAGCAACGCGCCCGACGCGAATACGGCGGTAGTAGACAGGTGAACCGACGTCGAGTGAGCCCAGGTCATTTGCGTGAAGCACGAAGCTCTTTCCCGGCGCGCCGTGGATGACGGTGGGCGGAGTTTCCTGGCCGACAAAATCGTTGCGTGGCTGGCGGGAAGCCCCTTTGTCGACACCGATATATGCGCCGGAAAGCAGCGTATCGATGCCCGACACACCTTGCAGGCCAATGCGCGGGCGCACGACCCAGAACCCCGTATCGGCGCGAGCCAGGTTCTCGGCATGCTTGTCCAGCGCCACCGTCGCGATGACGTGCGAACCATCCTCGCTCAAGGAAATGGCGGAAACCACGCCAACTGTTACGTCCTTGTACTTCACCGGCGTCTTGTCCACCTCAAGGCCTTCGGCCGTTTGGAACGCGATGGATATTTCCGGGCCAGTCGAGAGCCAGGCGTGAATCAGCATTGACAAACCGATCAGCGCGGCCAGCACTGGAACGATCCAGATGAGGGAAAGACGTCGACCGGGCCGACTGATCGCTGCGTCATCCAGAGGTGGCACGTGCCTAAGTGGGTCGCTCATGTTTCATTACCGTCCCAGATCAACCGGGGATCAAATTGCATGGCAGCGAGCATGGTGAGGATCACCACGCCGCCGAAGAAAAGAATGCCGAGACGTGGCTCGATATCTGCCAACGCCTTGAACTTGACGAGCCCTGCGACGATCGCCACCACAAGTACGTCGAGCATCGACCAGTAGCCGACAATCTCGACCAGGCGATAGAGCCGTGCCCGCTCCCGGCGGGCCCAGCGTGGGTGACGCCGCGCTGTGATCAGCTGCATGCCGAGAATAAGGAACTTCGCGCATGGCACCGCCACGCTGGCAATGAAAATGACCAGCGCGATGCCATAGGAGCCAGCTTTCCAGAACTCGATGATGCCGGTGCAGATAGTGCTGTTGCTGCCGTGACCCAGCATGTCGGTGTACATCACGGGTAGCATGTTGGCCGGGATGTAGAAGACCATCGCCGCCAGCAGCAGCGCCCATGCACGCGAAACGCCGTCAGATCGGCGCGCATGCAGGACTTCCCCGCATCGGGGGCAGCGCGCAGCCTGGTTTGCTGGGGATGGCGCTGCGCAGACCAGGCCGCAGGTATGGCAGCCGATCACGCCCAGTTCCAGCGCGCGTGGACGTGTACTCATGAACGCACCGCGCTTTCGGTGGAGTCCCACAGGTGACGTATATCCGGGCCTGCGATCAGCGTGAACAACACCGTCAGTACGCTGATCGCCCACAGTCCGACGCCCGGGGTGACGTACAGAAAGCCCGCAAGCTTAATGACCGAAACCAAGATGCCGATCAGCGCTACCTCAAGCATGCTCCACGGGCGAAGCACCACGAGAAGTTTCATCGCGATGTGGAAGCCGGGCGCCCGCCGCCCTCGTCGTGCATGAAGCAGTACCCATCCGAGTAGCAGCATATGCAGCAGGGGAATGACGATCACCGTCAACGCCGCCGGCACGGCGATCAGCGCCGCGGAGCCGTGAGCCAACGCGGCCACGGACTGCCAAAGTGTGGCCTCGTTATGCAGACCCTTGAAGCTGATGCGGATAAGCGGGCAGACGTTGGCGATGACGTAGACGACCGTGGCCGCAACCGTCAGGGCCAGCCAGCGATCGACATTCAGTCGACCCGCGCGATGGAACGACGCTGCACACACTTCACAGCGCACGGATTCACCGGGTGCAAGCATTGGTCGGCGGTAAACCGCGTCGCAGTGTTCGCACACTACAAGGTTCGGAAAGACTTTCATGGTCTGGTAGTGGGTTTTCGTCTTCTGGCAAGCGGAAGGTCGCCGTCAACTGATCAGAACTCGCCGTCAGCCGAGGGCCTTGGCGAGCGCGTGGAGCTTGGCGAGATTCAGATCGGGGCTGTTGCGCAAACCGCGAACCGCAGCGGCCAAGGCAGAGAGCCCCAGCTTGGGCCGGATAAGGCCGGCGGGCATGACCGGCCCCCATTGCGACATGGCCTCGCGACTCACTTCGTGCACGCCCATCGGCACGTGGGCGGTGAACAGATCGCCGTCGCAATAGTGCCCGTGACTGTCACCCCAGGGATCTTTCCAGTAATCGAAGATCTGGCTTCCGAGGGTGTGTCGCCCGATACCCCATGCGTGCTTCCAGCCGTGCTCCCTGAGCACGCGCTGCCCCACGCCGATAGCATCGGTGTCCACCACTTCGTAGGCGCTGTGGTTGTACGCGGGAGCAATACCCTGGGCGAGTGCCAGCGTATGGTGGTCGGTCGGCGTATCGCCAAGATCGAGGCGCATGAAAGCCAGCGCAGGCGAACCGTCCGGAAGCACTTGCACGTCGCTCGGGATGAAACCGAAATGCTGCGTGTACCACGCACAGGTGGACTGGAAATCGACCGCGTCGAGCATCACGTACCCCAGCTTGTTCACCTCCGGCGCGGAGAGCGGCGGCCGCTGCTCCTCGTTGACCCGATGCGATGCCGATGGCGCATTGACGGACAACATGGCCCGGTGCTCGAGTTCGCCGACCGCGTGCTGACGTTGAATGACATCCACCTTGAAGCCGGAGGGATCGCGCAGGTGAACCCACCAGCCGCCGCCCGGCCATGAGCACGGCTGGATGGCGCTCGCTCCGGGCACGCGCGCAAGGGCCTTCAGCTCTGCATCGCTTTCCACTTGCAGTCCGAGTCCGACAAAGCGGGGCGCCGGCCCTCTGCGCACGACATAGCAAAACGGTGCCGTATCGGTTCCGCGGAAGAAGAGCAGGTTCTTTCTGCGCAATACGAAGCGCAACCCGAAATCGGTCAGGTATCGCGCGGCATCGCCCAGGCTGGGGCGCTCGAACATGAGGTAGGCGAGGCCGGTCGCCTTGGCCGTGGGATTGGGGTTGCGCATAGGGTGCGGCGTCGACATTTTCATGGAAGAACCTCGAGTAAGTTGAAGTAGGCTGGTGCAGGATCCTGATCTCGCGAGGACTCACCTCATTCGCGCCGTCGGGCGATGATGTCGAGCAGGAAACCCTCCAGCAGTTCGTGCTGTCCGGCGGCGAGGAGCTGGGCGGGCGTCAGGCCGCCCAGTTCGTCGATGCCATCGCCGGCCCACCATTGCGCCAGGCGCGCCGGATCGTTCTCGAGCCGTCTGGCCAATTTTCGGATGTGGAAATAGGCGAACGACTGTTGTCCGGCCGATGCAGACACTCGGGGGGACTCCATGCGTCGACCGGAGACGCGCTGGCGAAGGGACGTCCGTGCCAAGTTGACGCTGCTGACGTCGCTGTGCGACGGCTGGGTCATGGGTGTCATGATCTTCTCCGTGGGTAACAAAGGGCCCTCCTGCGGCGTTGCCGCGGAGGTAGCCAGTCAGTGATCGGGCCGTTGCCTCATGCTGGCTTTGCGGCAACCAGGTCGTATTGGCAAACGGCATGCGTGGTTGGCTAAACCGGCGCTGGGACATGCGAAAGGAAGTGGCCGAGCGCAGTCCCGCCGGGGCTCCAGGGCACTGGCCCATTCAACTCAGTGCCCAATGGACGCTGCATCCACCACCCGTGTCGGCTTGGGCGCCAGCACGATCAGGAAGGAGGCGCCGATGAAGATGGCACCCAGCATCGCCATGACCTGGTTGGTCGCCAGCATCATGCTCTGGCCGGAGACCAGGTTGTCCGCGACGCCGCGCACCATCTCGCGGTAGTCGCCCAGGGATGGCATGGCCCGGACCAGGTCCTTGGCGCCATCGAAGATGTTGGTCAGTTCGGCGTGGTCGTACTTGGTTTTGTTCTCCCACACGGTCGTGACAAGGGACGTCGCGATCGCACCGGAAATCGTGCGGACGAAGTTCATCAGGCCCGCGGCCGAGGCGGTCTCCTCTTCATTCACCGAGGCCATGGCCACGCCGGTGATGGGCACGTAGAACATCGGCATCCCCACACCCATGACGAACAGCGGCAGGCAGATCTGCCAATACGTCATGTCCATGCTCGCCATGGACCGCCACAGCATGTCCAGGCCAAGCCACATCACGCCGAGGAAGATGAAGTAGCGCGCGTCGAACCGTGAGGCCAGGTTGGCCGCGATGGGCGAAAAGATCACCGACAGAACCCCGCCCCACGCCACTGCCATGCCGGCCCAGGTGGTGGTGTAGCCCATGTTGTACTGAAGCCACAGTGGGGTCAGCACGTTCACGCCGAAGAACGCGCCGAAGGCCAGCATCAGGACCACCATGCACGAGGCAAAGCCGCGATGCCGGAAGACACGCACGTCCACGATCGGATGTTCTGCGGTCAGCTCCCAGATGAGGAAAGCAAGGAAGCCCACGACCGCCACAACGGCCAGCACACAGATCTTGGTCGATGAGAACCAGTCAGCGTCCTTGCCCTCGTCCAGCATGATTTGAAGCGCGGCGACCCAGACCACCAGCAGGACCATCCCCACGGTATCCATCGGGCTTTTCTGCAGCGGGTTCTCGCGGCTCCTGAGCAGGGTCCAGGCGATCACGCCGAACACTGCCGCCATCGGGACGTTGATGAGGAAGACCCACGACCAGCTGTAGTTGTCGCACAGCCAGCCACCCAGCACTGGACCCACCACAGGCGCCAGCAAGGTGGTCATGGCCCACAGGCCCGTGGCCTGCATGGCCTTCTCCTTCGGGAAGATCCGCAGCAATAAGGTCTGCGACAGTGCCATCAGCGGCCCGCCGGCAAGGCCCTGCAGCACGCGCATGCCGACCAGCATGCCGAACGAGGTGGACAGGCCGCACAGCAGGGAGGACAGGCCAAACATCTCCACCGCGATCGAGAACAGCAACACTCCACCAAATCGTTTTGACAACCAGCCGGTCAACGGCACTGTGATTGCCTCGGCCACCGCATAGGAAGTAATGATCCAGGTGCCCTGGCTGCCGGCGGCACCAAGCGCGCCGGTCATGTTCGGTACGGTGACGTTGGCGATCGTCATGTTGAGCACGGCCACGAAGTTGGCCATGGCCAACACGATGGCGGCAATCCATAGCGTCGCTCCCTGGAGCGGCGCGTTGTCGGAACGAAGTGAAAGCTCGGACATGACTAGTTCCTCAAGAGCGGGAGTTCAGGTCCACCGTCGCCGTCATGGAAAGCCCAACCCGCAGCGGGTGCGCTTCCAGTTCGTTCGACTGCAGGCGGATGCGCACCGGGAGACGCTGCACGACCTTGATCCAGTTGCCCGTGGCGTTCTGCGCCGGTATGAGCGCGAAGGCCGCACCGGTGCCACCGGAGAACCCTTCGACGGTGCCATGGAACACAACGTCATCGCCGTACAAGTCCGACACCAAGCGCACCGGCTGGCCCGTGCGCACTTTGGCGAGCTGCACTTCCTTGAAGTTCGCATCGACATACATGTCCTGCACGGGTACCACCGACATCAGCGGTACGCTCGGCTGGATGCGTTGGCCGGGCTGCACTTGGCGGCGTGCCACGATGCCGTCGACGGGTGAGCGGATGATGGTGCGATCGAGGTCGACGTGGGCACGATCCAGGCCCGCCTGCGCCAGTTGTACGGCTGCGTCTGCCGCATCGAGGCCGGCCTTGGCCACGTTCCATCCGTCCTTCACCTTTGTCAGCTCATCGCCCGAAATCGCGCCGGAGCCATCCAGCGCCGAGCGTCGCCGCAGATCGACGGAGGCGCGCTGGAGTTCGGCCGCCGCCGCACTCGCCTGCGCCTTCGCCCGGGCCATGTCGGCGCGTGCCTGGGACACGGCCAACCGGGTGTCGGTCTGATCGATGGCCACGAGCACGTCGCCCTTGTGGACCCTCTGCGAGTCGGCCGCCCGTACGTCCGTCACCCGACCCTCGATCTGCGAGGTGACCATGGCCACCTCGGCCGCGGTGTAGGCATTGTCTGTCGCCACGTGGCGCGAGCCCACCTGCACCCAGTAGGTGCGGTAGCCGATGCCGGCGCCAGCGGCCGCCAGCGCGAGCAGGGAAAACATGCCCAGCCTGCGCCAGCGCTTCTTGCCGGCGAGAGTGACTTTGGGAGCGGCCGGCTCGGCTCGAAGTTCGATCGTCGTCGTATTCATGGTCGGGATTCCTGTGATTTCAGATTTGAGGGAAGTCATGGGGCGGCGGGGGCCTTGAAGCCACCGCCGAGGGCGCGCACCAGCGCAACATCCAGGGCGAACGTGCGCGACTGCGCGTCGGCCAGTTCACTGCGCGCAGATAGCAAGGTGTCCTCGACGGAGAGCACTTCGAGATAGGACGCGAGCCCACCCCGGTAGCGCTTGGATACCATCTGGTAGGCCTCTTCGACGGAGTCGACGGACGACTGCAGCGAAGCGAGTTGGCCGTCCAGCGATCGGCGGCTTGTCACCACGTCGGCCGTTTCATGCAGGGCGTTGATGAGCGTGGCGTTGTAGCTGGCCACCGCGGCGTCGTACTCGGCATGGGCGCCGCGCAACTGCCCCTGCAGGCGCTCGGTATTGAAAATCGGCAGCGAAATCGCAGGGCCAACGCCGCCGAACGAGGAGGTGCCCTTGGCGAGGTTGTCCAACCCAAGCGACATCAGGCCCACGGAGCCGACCAAGTTGATGCTCGGGTAGAACGCGGCCTTGCTCTGATCGATCCGCCTGGCCGCCGCTTCGGCGCGAAGGCGTGCGGCAACCAGGTCCGAGCGTCGGCCGATCAGATCCATGGCCAGGTTCGCTGGCAGGCCGAACACGCGGTCCACCGTCGCCGAGGGCCGCGCGATGGTCAATCCACGATCAGGGCCTTCACCCACGAGGGCGGCGATGGCGTTCTTCTGCAACGCAATGCGCTCGTCGGTCGCCTGCAACGCCGCGTTGGCGGCCGCTTGCTGGGCCTCAGCCTGGCGCACCGTCACCAACCCCTCCAATTCCTGGCGCTGCCGTTGACGCATCAAGTCGGCCATTTGCCCGCGTACGTTCAGGGCGTCGGCGGCGGTGTCGCGGCTGGCATACAAATGCGCCAGTTCGGCATAGGCCTGTGCAATCGCGGTCGAGAGCATCAAGCGAGCCTGCTCCACCTCGACCACGCTGGCCCGCTCATCGGAGATCGCCGCAGCGACCGCCGCGCGATTCTTGCCCCAGAAATCCAGCTCCCAGGAGAAGTCGATGGAGGCGGTGCCATAGTCGTTCCAACCCTGCGGTAGAGCAGCCCGAGGGGTAAGGAAGTTGTAGCTCTGCTTGCCTTCGACGGCGGCGGCGTTCGCGGTTACCTGCGGCAGCCGCGACGCGCCTGCGATCTGGCTCATGCCCTGCGCCGCCTCGAGGCGGGCCCTGGCCATCGTCAGGGTGGGTGCGCCGGCCATGGCCTGCTCGATCAGCCGATCCAGTTGCGGATCGCCGTAGCGATGCCACCAGCCCGCGGCGGGCCAGGCGGACACGGCGGCGGAAAAGCTCGTGGTGGTCTGGAGGGCTTCCGGACGCTTGATCTGCGCGTCGTCCGGCAGGTGCGGGATCGCGGCACAGCCGGCCAGCCACGACACCATCAGGGCTGCGCAGAGAGTACGCAGCCGGGGGGAGAAGAGGGCGCCGGATGTGGCGAGCGCGGCCGTGGTACGGCGTCGCGGCGACGGCGTCGAACGAGGCATCTGAAGCGGGGATGGGGAGTGCGTCATGGGTGTACCCGGTTGGTTTTTTCGGTGTGGTCAGCGTAGGCGGCGTGCCATCGCGAGTCGTCAGCAAAGCGTCGGTATTTCGTCGGCGATTTGTCGGACCTGCGGCTAGATCCGCCCCTGCAGGGAGGTCAGCTCCGCGCGGCAGGTTTCGGCGAAGTCCCTGAGGAGATCGGCGTCCTGGGACCGCGCCAGCTGGCGCAACTCATCGAGCGCCAGGTTGCGCGACAGATACTGTTCGGTGATGCGACGGAGCAACCGCTCGGCCTGGTCCAGCACCGCTGGCGACGCGCAAAGCCGGATGCGATTGAGCAGCGCGAGAACAGTCAGCAAGGTCTCGGGCTTTTCCAAGGTATGGGTGAGCGAATCCATCAGGAGTTTCGCGCACTCGCCGATGAACTCCCCATAGAGCGTTTCGCGCTTGCGCATTTCCTCGCGCACCAGCTCGCGCCTGCCGACTGTCTTGTGCGCTACCCATGTGGTCGCGATCGATGCGGAACCGCCGAGCAGCGTGCCGAATGCCGTGAGCAAGGTCGGGTACGCGATGGGATTGATCATGGGGGTGGTCTCTGGATTGCGTGTTCGAGGTCATGGGCTGCGCCACGCGTGCTTCGCGCTGCGTCGGATGCGCCGTCGCCGGGCAGGCTTGTCTCCGCGGCAGGCAGCCGCTCGTTGCCTCGCGGCCATTTGGCTTGCCAGGCGACAGGTGAACGCTAGGGCCGCCTGCCGATCGAGTCGTCAGGAAAACATCGGCATTTCGTCGGGATCGGATCGCCGGGACATGCCTCGGCGCCAAACTGATCGCCGTGATGCCAGGGCGGCACCCGCGCAGGTCGTCAGTGCGACGGCGCGTGTGCCGTCACAGACGAGTCACTCCGGCCGGACGGTCGGTTCGCTGCTCAGGTTGGGGAGGTGTCGCCGAGCCATGCCCTGGCTTTGGCATGAGCGGCGGTATCGATGGCTTCGGGAAGCATCCCGATGAGTGTTTCGAGTGCGCACCGGTCTTGCGCCGTCGCGTCGCCGTACTCGAAGAGTTCCAGCATCGCGAGCAACTCGAGCCAGGCCGCTTCCTGTGCCCGCGCTTCGGCGATCGCGCGCCTGATCGATGCATTCGCCGCGACAGCGTCACCATGGCCACGCGCGAGGGCCGCCTCGATCAGCAGGAGCTGTGGGAGATAGATCCTTTCACCGAGTCTTTCCGAGATCTGAAGTGCTTCCTCGAGTTCCCTGCGGGCTCCGTCGAGATCGCCCGCCAGCAGCAGCGCCTCCGCGGCATAACCCAGGGTCTCGCTGGCGCCCGCCAGCATCCCGAGACGGGTGTTCTCCTCGTAAGCATTCCGGATCAGCGCATGACCCTCGTGCGGCTTTCCCGCGCGTGCTGTCGCCCAGCCGAGAAACCAGCGAGCCGCGGTCCGCCCCTGCACCAGAGCGAACTCGTCGACGAGCGACTGCATTTGCCCGGCGAGGGCGGCGACGCGCTCGACGTTGCCCAGCCGCAGCTCGACGACGGTTTCGAACCAGATGGCGATCATCCGGGTCATGGGCTGCGCGCCAGCGCGCGCTCGCGAGCGCGCTTCGCTCAAGCGCCTTCTTGCCGATTCGACCCGCCCGAGATGCATGAGCTGGACGGCAAGCAGGGTCAACGTCGTGACCTGCGGATCGGCGATGAACGGATTCTCCGGAGATTCCTGAAGCGAGCCGACGGCGCCGAGGCCGCGTTCGAACCATGCGCGGGCCTGGTTCGGCCGACCCTGCAGCATGTGCACGTCGCCTTGCACGACGCACGCGCCGAGCAACAGGACGGGATCGTCGCTCGTGGCCGACAACGCTTCGCTGCGTTCCGCCACGCCGAGGGCCTCGGCGTACTCGGCGCGCGTCACCAGCGTGATGCCGAAACTGTGCAGCAGCAATCCACGCATGCGGTGGCGCGGTACGCCGCCGAGCAGTGCGTGCGCACGAGCGAACGCGGTTTTCGCCTCGCTGGAACTGAAGCCGAGCATATGCAATGCGGCCACGCCGCTAAGCGTTGCCAGTGTGATCTCCACGTCCACGCGCTCGGTTCCGGCTGGCGATCGATGGAGCAGCTCAAGTCCATGCTCGGCCAGCGCCCTGCACGCGGCAGGGCTGAAATGGAGCAGCGCCGCTTCGGCCGCTTCCGCACAGTAGCGCAACGCCGTCGCCGGCTCGCTTCCGCGCTCGAAGTGCATGGCGAGCTCCGCGGCGGCGATCGACGAACCGGCCGCCAGCTCGCCTTCCAGCGCGGTGCCGACCTTCCGGTGGAGTTCCGCCCGGCTCAACGGAGGCGTACGTTCGTACAGAACCTGGCGGAAAATCGCATGCCGGAACGAGTACGTCAGCTCCAGCGGACGGCCGCCTTCATCCCGGCGCGAGGCCGTGAGCCACAAACCCTCGCGTTCGAGATCGTCGCAGGCGTGGCCGACCCATAGCGCTTCGCGCCCGATCGCGTTGGCGACGGTGCCGACGCGGAAGTCGACGCCGCAGACCGCGGCGGCGGACAGCATCATCCGGTGTTCGTCGCCCAGCCTGGCGATGTAGCGATCGATGATCGCCGCCAGATTTTCCGGAACCGCCATGCGCGCGATCTGCGCGCCGGGGACCGGGGCGTCGGGCTCCTGCGCTGCCCGCGCCGCCAGCTCGCTCACGACCGATGCCACGAACAGCGGCAATCCGTCGGTGCGCTCCTGCAAGGCACTCACGAAGGCCTCGTCCGCCACGATCTCCGGCGCGCGTAGCGCCACGAAATCCGCCACCTCTTCCCCGGAGAACGGATCAAGCACGATTTCTTCGCACAACCGATGCAGACGCAGCTCGCGCCGCAAAGGGTTCAGCGGATGATCCAATGCGACCACCTCGGCGAGACGGAAGGTGGCGAGCCACATCAGGCGCGCGCTGCCGCGCCGTCGCGCGATGTAGTCGATGAGCTGGATCGTGGCGCGATCGCTCCAATGCAGATCCTCCGTGACGAGCAACAACGGTCGGTGCTCGGTATAGCGGTCCAGGAACTCGCCCATTTCGCGCAGCGCCCGGTCCGCCCCGACGCCGGCGAGCTCGCGGCGCAGCGCGTCGCGCTCGTCGGCGGTGCTGAGCCAGGGCAACTGCAGCAGCCATGTCGGTGCGACGGCGCGCAGCAGGGGCGCGGCCGCGGGGTCACGCCGGCACAGTTCGGCCACGGCCTCCAGAACCGGCAGGTAAGGCTCGCCGCCGCCGTACTGCTCCACGCATTGGCCGCGGATGCAGGCGGCGTCGCCAAGGCCCGCCATGAAATGTTCGATCAGTGTCGTCTTGCCGATTCCGGGCTCGCCGGTGACCCACGCGATGCTGCGCCTGCCGCTGCGGGCGGCATTCCAGACCGCATGAAGCTGCGCGAGCGCTTCCCGGCGACCGATCAGCGATCCGGCCGGCGGCGTCGCCACTTTCCAGTCGTCGGAGGTCGTGTGCGAGCCGACGGCGACGGTGGTCGCGATGAAACGATAGCCTCGCCGCGACACCGTCTCGATGAAACGCGGTTGCCGTGCATCGTCGTCAAGCACCGTGCGCAGTTCGCTGATCACCGTCTTCAGGACCGATTCGGTAACGAACTGATGGCCCCAGACCTCGTCCAGCAGTGCCTGCTTGGCAAGCAGCGAGCCGGGTTCGCGCACGAGTGCGCACAGCACGGCAAACGGCGTGGGCGCGAGCGGTACCGCCTTCCCATCGCGGAGAAGACACGCGTTCGCCTCGTCGAGCTCGAACCGGTCGAAGCGCAATGGCGCGACCGGCGGGCGAACGCCGCTCGATGGACCATCGCGTTTGGCTGCGGACATGTCGAATCAACCGTGCCGTAAAGTGGAGAATACTGCGCTCGCCGTTTCCAGCATCCTGCTCCCGAGGCCGACAGAACGGCAAGCCCTAGGCATCACCGCCGGCCCGGCGCATTCCGTGCGATGGTGTTTGATCGGATCTTCAGCAATCAGGGCGCAAGGATTCCCTGCGTCGTCATCCAGCGTCGGAATTGCTCTGTCCGGGCTATCGATCGTCATCAGTCGTATCCCGCCATCTGGCTCAGATTTCGCTTGGCGTCGGGTCGGGAGGCTCGCCTGCGTTCGATACAAGCTCGCTCGCAAGGGAGTCGAGCAACTCCCGGGCCGACTCGAAGGCGTGCTGACGGCCGGTGACAATGTTTTCCAGACGACCCGCGAGCGCGTCGGAACTTGCGTCGCTGCGCAACTTCAACACGAACGTGCGTCGGCTGGGGTACCTCGATTCGTGGCTCAAACTCATCGCAGTGTCTTTTGTAGTGGAACAGGTGAGGCAGCGTAGCCGCCGGCGATGGGCGAGTCGTAAGCAAATGGTCCGGGTTTGGTCGGAACCAGCGCGTTCCCGTGGGCGCGGAAGATGCACGCGCCCGCATGGTTGAGCCAGATCAAAGGGTGAGTGCACGGAGAAATGAGATCGGCCGCGCCCTCGGTGCGGCATCGACGATCCGTCCGGTCCACATACAAATTGGGCTTCCCGAAAGCTGCCGATCGCGCCCGCCTGCAACGGGGCGGTCTCTGCCTGTCACGGCTTGCACGGCCGTCATCGAGCCGGCAAGGGCAGACAACGGCCGGGTCGTTCGAGAAGACGCGCTTTCGAGGCCACGGCTTCCTTGAATGTGTCCGCGTTAACGGGGTAGAACCCAAACCTCAGGCTTCGATGCTCAACGCCCGCCCCTCACGCCAGGACTGCGTCGCCAGCTCGGCCAGCTCCAGCGCCTTGATCCCGTCTTCGATCGTGGTGCGCACGGGTGTGCCGTTGCTCAGTGCATCGAGGAAGTGCTCGATCTCCAGCGCGTAGGCATCGCGGTAACGTTCCAGGAAGAACGCCTCGGGCTTGTCGCTGCTGATCGACTGCTCGCCCCAGGCAATTACCTGAGTGGGGCGCACGTTGCCGGCCTGCAGCAAGCCGCGGCTGCCCAGCACTTCGAAGCGCTGGTCATAACCGTAGGACGCGCGACGCGAGGTGTTGATCTGGCACAGCGCGCCGGTGCTCGTGCGCAGCGTCACGGCGGTGTGGGAGAGATCGCCGGTTGCGGCGATGTCGGGCAGGCCGGGACAGCCACCGGTGGCATGGACGCTGACCGCTTCGCCGCCGAGGATCCAGCGGAAGATGTCGAAGTCGTGGATCAGCATGTCCTTGAACACGCCGCCGGAATGCGCGATATAGCTGACGGGCGGCGGCGCCGGGTCGCGGCTGGTGATGACCAGCATTTCCGGCGCGCCGATCTCGCCGGCATCCAGCCGCTGCTTGAGCGCGGCGAAGGTGGGATCGAAGCGCCGCTGGAAACCGATCATGCAGGTCACGCCCGCCTTGCGCACCGCGGCGGCGCAGGCGCGTGCGCGTTCGACATCGAGGTCGACCGGCTTCTCGCAGAAGATCGCCTTGCCGGCGGCCGCGGCGCGCAGGATCAGGTCTGTGTGCGTGTCCGTGCTCGAGCAGATCATCACCGCGCCGACGGCCGGATCGGCTAGCGCTTCCTCTACCGACGAGGTCCGCGCATCGTGTCGTTCGGCCAGCGTCTGGGCGGCGGCCGCATTCACGTCCACGACATAACGCAGCCGCGCACGGGCATGGCGCGCGAGGTTGCCGGCATGGATGGTGCCGATGCGTCCGGCGCCAAACACGGCAACGTCAATGTGTTCAATCATCGTATCCGCCATGGTGTGTGGTTTCCTCGACCTTGAGTTCGAGTTTGTAAGCCAGTGCCATGAACAAGGACTGGCACAGGCAGATCGTGCTGGTCAGCCCGCGAAAGGCGAACGCACTGCCCTCGCTCACCTTCAGCGTCACGCGGGCCTCGCGACCCAGCGGACCCAGCGCGCTATCGGTGATGGCCAGCACATTCGCCTTGTGCTGATGGGCGACGCGACTGCAATAAAGCGTTTCCCTGCCATACGGAGGGAAGCTGATCGCGATGAGCACGTCGTTCTTGCCGATGCTGCGTATCTGTTCGCGGTACATGCCGCCCAGGCCGCTCACCAGATGCACCCGCTTGTGGGTGTGCTGCAAGGCGTAGACCATGTAGCTGGCAATGCTGAAGGTACGGCGCACCGCCACCACGTAGATGTTTTCGGCCTTCACCAGCAGGTCGACCGCCGTGTTGAACTGCTTGCTGTCGAATGTCCCGGCCAGTTCATCCAGTCCCGCGCGGCTTGCGTCGATGAACCGGCGTGCGATCTGGGCGGATCCCATCGCCTGCTTGCCATCCGCAATGACCTGGCGCACGCGTTGCTGGTAGCTGCGCGTCGGCGTGACCGTCTCGGTGTAGTTGCTGCGGAATACCGACTGCAGCTCCCGGAAACCGGAAAAGCCGAACCGCTTGGCGAAGCGCACCACCGCCGAGGGATGCACGCCACTGCCCTCGGCCACCTCGCCGATGCGCTGGACCATGATGTTCGCGCGCTGCTGCTCGAGGTAGCTGGCGATGTTCTGCAACTGGTGCGGCAACGTTTCGAAGTCGCGCGCGATGCTCAGCAACAGTTCGTCGACTGTCTTCTGATGGCTCATGGATTAAGTCGCCGGGTGAGTGTGATGCGCAACAAGTGTATCAATCCGCCGGCGTGCGAAGACCTCGAGAATCGAAGCCGGCGGCGTCCGTGCGCACGATGGCATGCAAGCAGCGGCATGCATGTCTCCATCATGGCTTGGCATCGGCCACGACTGCCTGCGGTCGCCAATCCGCCGCCCAGTGCGATGGTCGCGGGCCCATCACGAAGTCCAGCGTGCCGCCGGCCATGATCTGCTGATAGCGGATCATCGGGGCATCGAGCGGCTTGCCGTTGAGCGTGGCCGACTGGATGTAGACGTTGCCGGGGGAGTTGCCCTTCGCGTTCACGGTGAAGGTCTTGCCGTTCGCCAGATGGAGCGTGACGCGGGTGAACAGCGGGCTGCCGATCATGTATTCGGCCGAGGCCGGATTGAGCGGGTAGAAGCCCATCGCGGTGAACACGTACCAGGCGGACATCTGGCCGCAATCCTCGTTGCCGAGGATGCCGGTGGGGGTGTCCGAGTAAGCGTCGCCGGCGATCTCGCGCACCCGCGCCTGGGTCTTCCACGGTGCGCCCACGAAGTCGTACAGATAGCCGTAGTGGTGGCTGGGTTCGTTGTCGTGGTGGTTATGGCCGCCGCTGAAATGCGCGTCCAGCTTCGCCTCGGCAGCGACCGGCCCGCCCAGCAAGGCCACGGTGCCGGGAATGTCATGCAGCGCGGCGAACAGATAAACCCACTGGTCGCCCTCGGTCCATCCCTCGTCGGGCGAAGCCCAGGAGCCATCGGCGTTGCGGGCCTGCATGAAGCCGCGCGCCGGATTGAACAGCTTGCGGTAGTCGAGTGCGCGCTTGAGGAAATGCGCCTCGTCCTGCGCATGTCCAGTAGCTTTGGCTACCTGCGCGACCGCGTAGTCGTCGTAGGAGTCCTCCAGCGTGCTCGATGCCGATTCGGCCACCTTGTCGGCGGGGATGTAGCCCAGTTTCAAGGCGTAGCTCAGGCCTGCACGCGCTTCGTAGGGCGTATGTGGCTCGCGATCGAACCAGCGCCGCATGGTGTCGCCCTCCGGCGGCACGGTGGCGTCCTTGCGCACGGCCGCGTAGGCGCGCTGCCAATCGAATCCCTTGAAGCCCTTGGCGATCGCTTCGGCGACCAGTGAATCGGCATGGGTGCCGATCATGATGTTGGTATAGGACGGGTTGGGCCACTTCGGCATCCAGCCGCCTTCGTCGGCGTCCTGCAGCAGCGCCTTCACCATATCGTCGATGCGCTCGGGCGCGAACAGGGTCAGCAAGCTGTTTTCGGCGCGGAAGGTATCCCAGATCGAATAGTCGGTGTAGGAGACACCCGCATGCACCTTGTCGTCGAAGGCGCTGTAGTAGTGCCCGTGTTCGGAGAACAGCCGCGGATACAGCAGTGCGTGATAGAGCGCCGTATAGAAGATCCGCCGCTGCGACGCATCCGCGCCATCGATGTCGACCATCCCCAGCTTCTGGTTCCAGGCCGCCTTGAGCGCATCGCGCGTCCCGTCGAAATTCCACGCCGGCAACTCCGCATCGAGGTTCGCCTGCGCCTGCGCGAGACTGATGAACGAGGTGCCCACCTGCGCCTCGACCGGTTGCCCCGAGGACGTGTCGAAGGAGACGAAGGCGCCGACGTTGTCCCCCTCGACCTTGGTGTTGCCCGGCCGTACCAGTACGCCTTCGTAGACGCTCTGCGCCGAGAACGCCTGCTTGAAGCGCACCACGAAATAGCCCTTGAACTGGGCCAGTTTCAGCGGCCCGAGGACGGCGTCCTGGCGGTCGGGGTTGTAGCCGCGGACCTCTTGTTTCTGCACGTCGACTTCGACGTAGCCGTGAATGCCCGGGCGGGTCACCTCGATGAGCATGCTGGCCGCGGATTTCGCCGGAAAGTCGAAGCGCAGGTAGCCGCAATGATCGGTCGCGGTCATCTCTGCGCGAATCTTGCGGCCATCCCCCGCGTCCATCGTCACCGCGTAGCCATACGGCGTGGCGACCTCGTCCTTGCGCGAAAACGGCAGCTGTCGCGCCTCCGGCGCGTATTTGATGCTGTCCAGCTCCGGCATCAAGGTGACGTAGCCGTAGTCGCCCATCCATATCGCAGGCTGGTGCGTGCCGATGAAACCCTGGATATGCGTGTCGGCGTAGTTGTACGAGCTGACGCTGACCCGGTTCTGCCGGGTCTGTGGAGTCCAGTTAGTCATGCCGAAGGGCGTGGTCGCCAGCGGCATGGTGCCGCCGTATTCGGAACCGCCGCCGGCGGTACCGATATAGGGATTGACCCAGTCGACCGGCGTCGTCGGCGACGCGGATGCGAAGGCAGCCGTCGTCAGGGTCAGCGCGAACAGAAAACCGCACATCGGGAGAATGCGGACACCTTTGTTTCGCATCGGAACATCTCCTTGTGACCGCGACGCGCTCGCACGCATCGCGATGGGGTCGCGCGTTGAGGTGTCGCAGCGAAAGTCCGGGATCGCCGGTGTGGTCATGGCTGCATTTCCATGAAACGGGCCACCTCGGCGGCATCGGACATCGCCGCAAAGGACCCGCGCCGCGTCACCGCCACCTGCACGCCATAGTCGTCGCCGGCCTGCCGGATCGCGTTCTTGACGGTGTTCCACCAGACGTCCGAGTCGGCGGCATGGCTGATCAGCACGAGACGCCCATTGGTGGACGGCCCGTTCGTGGAT
Source organism: Rhodanobacter sp. UBA5168 (assembly GCA_002413455.1). GTDB lineage: Bacteria > Pseudomonadota > Gammaproteobacteria > Xanthomonadales > Rhodanobacteraceae > Rhodanobacter. The sequence goes on from DHXA01000182.1 coordinate 76,894, forward strand.
GGGCCGCCGGCCGCAAACACTGCCGTGATGCCGGCAAGCGTCAGGATCAGTGCCGGTATCCATCGAGTACGCATGCGGCCTCCAGAGCGTCGGTACCGGTTAGCCCGGCAGTTCAAGCATGATGCGCGACGCCGAAACGTTACGCGGACTGAGTGAGGATAGGAACGTTCATGCAAATTACAACTTGCATTGCACAAATATAATTGTTGGAAACAAACTTCCACACAAGGGCGGCTCGCCCCTGAAAGCTCGCCCAGTGGGGCACAGATTCGAGGCGGACCTGCGACCGGCGCCATGCCGGCGCGCTTCGCGGAAACTTGTTTGCCATCTACGCGTCCCCGGCGAACCTGTGACGATAGGCGCTCGGGCTGGTGCCGAACCTGCGACGAAAGTGGTGGCGCATCGTGGTCGCCGTACCCAGGCCGGCCTGCTGGGCCACCGAATCGATCGAATGCGCCGAGCCCTCGAGCAGCTCGCGAGCCCGGTCCAGCCGGACGCCCGTCAACCAGTCCGCGGGCGTCGTGCCAGTGGCATCCTTGAATCGGCGGATGAGGGTCCGCTCGCTCAGCGCGGCCATACGCGCCAATTCTGCAATCGGCAGGGGCTGGTCGATCCGGCGGCGCATCGCATCCATCAGCAGCGCCAGCTTGTCATGCGCGTTCTTCTGGACCGGTCGCTTCACGAACTGTGCCTGCCCGCCGTCACGATGCGGCGGTATCACCAAACGCCTGGCGACTTGATTGGCGATGTCCGGGCCATGGTCACGGCGAATCAGGTGCAGGCACAGATCCAGGCCAGCCGCGCTTCCCGCCGAGGTGAGGAGCGAACCCTCGTCGACATACAGCACATCGGCATCGACACGGATGGATGGGTACCGCTGCTGCAACGCCTCGGCATAGCGCCAATGCGTGGTCGCCCGCTTGCCATCCAGCAGCCCGGTCGCAGCCAAGGCAAAGGAGCCGGAGCAGATCGAGAGCAAACGGGCTCCCCGCGCATGCGCCTTGCGCAGCGCCTCGACCATGCTTTCCGGAACCGGTGCGTCGATGCCTGTCCAACCGGGGACGATCACGGTGCCCGCCGAGGCCAGACGATCAAGCCCGCCATCGGCCTTGATCTGCATTCCGTACTGGCCGCGCACGGGGCGCGCATGCAATGCGCACGTCTCAAAGCGGTACCAGTCGCGCCCGAGTTCCGGCCTGGCCAGGCCAAAGATCTCGGCGGCGCACGCGAATTCGAAAGCGCACAGACCGTCGTATATCAGGACGGCGACCCGAGGGTTGATCTTGGGGGAGGTGCGATGCGGTTTTGGCACGATCTGATCGAATGTTGTCAGTCACGCCAATTGTCTGCCCGATGGGCCGATCCAACAATAGCCGTGTCCTTCAAGTGGAGATCCGCGATGCAAAACGCTGTCAGGCAATTTCCTGCCGCCCCTCCGGAGCTGGCGATCCAGCACTTTGAATCCCTGTTTGCGTTCGAAACGGATTGCTCCGATACGCACGCCGCGCTGGAATCAGGCGATCCCGGATTCGTTCTCCTCGATGCACGCAGCCCTGAGATGTTCGCAAAGGGACATGTCTCCGGTGCGATCAACATGCCGCACGGCAAGATCATCAGATCGCGCATGAGCACTTATGCGCCGACTACGTTATTCGTCACCTATTGCGCGGGGCCGCATTGCAACGGTGCGGCCCGGGCCGCGGCAAGGCTTGCAGGGCTTGGCTATGCGGTGAAGCTCATGGCCGGAGGAATCACCGGTTGGCTCGATGAAGGGTTTGCCCTCGAATGCGGCGGTAGGGCCGACTGAACGCGACTCCATCGACACGGCGGCATGGGGTTATTGGTGAGCGACGCGGCCAGCGTGATGTGATCGCACGCGCCTCGTCGATGCCTCAGCCCATCCCATGACCGCCCATGACGCTGCGAACCATCCGCGCCTGCCGGGAAGCTGAAACATCTCTATGCCGCCGCAGCGAGGAATCTGCCGTAAGCACGAGCCAAAGTTCGTACGTCAAACGAGATCGTCTTGCCGGCGGTCCAGGGCGCCTGCTCAGGGCAGATGCGCTGGGTGTGTGTGCGGGTGCGGCTCCAGCCAGTACTCGATGGGCGCCGGGTGTCCCAGCAGATAGCCTTGCCCCATCTCGCATCCCATGGTCATCAGCGCGTCGTGCTGGGCCTGGGTTTCGATGCCTTCGGCGATCACCTGGATGTTCAGGGCATGGGCGAGGGCGAGGATGGCCGCCACGACCGTCGTGCTGTTGGTGTTGCCGGCCTTGTCGAGTTCATGCACGAAGGCCTTGTCGATTTTCAACATGCGCAGCGGCAGCGAATGCAGGTAGCTGAGCGAGGAATAGCCCGTGCCGAAATCATCGAGCGCGGCACCGACACCAACCTCGCGCAACCGGTCCAGCGTCGCGCGCACCATTTCAGGGTTGTCCAGCAGCGCGCCCTCGGTGACTTCAGCGACCAGTCGCGACGGCGTCAGTCCGATCGCTTCGACCATGCGAATGAGGCGGGCGTCGAAATCCGGATGGCGCAGATGCAGTGCCGAGACATTGAACGTCATGAAGGTGTCTTTTACGCCGTGCCGCGAAAGCAGATCGCAACTGAGCTCGAACATGCGCCAGTCGATGGTTTCGATCAGCCCGCTGTCCTCGGCAACCTTCAGGAATTCGCCCGGCTTGAGCAGGCCATGTTGCGGGTGATTCCAGCGGATCAACGCCTCGTAACCCATGATCTTGCCGTCACCGAGGCGGCAGATCGGCTGGAAATGGGGTTGAAACTGATCGTGCTGCAGCGCCTGGCGCAACTCTCCCTCCATCGCCAGCACGTCGACCATGCCCTTGGCCAGCGTTTCGTCGAAAACCACGAAGCGCTTGCGGCCCAGTTCCTTCGCGCGATACAGCGCAATGTCTGCGTCGCGCAACAGCTCGTCGGCGTCCACGTAGTGGGCGTTGCCGCAGGCGATGCCCACACTGACGGAGGGTTCCAGCTCCTTGCCTGCAATCTTCAGCGGCATGCCCAGGGTGGTCAGCACGCGCTGGGCCACATTGATGGCTGCGGCCGGAAAGTCGATGTCCTCCAGCAGGATGGCGAACTCGTCGCCCGCCAGTCGCGCCACCATGTCCGGCTCGCGCACGCAGCGCTGGAGGCGGCTGGCGATGGCTTTCAGGAACGCGTCGCCGGCCAGATGTCCGAGGCTGTCGTTGATCACCTTGAAACGATCCACGTCCAGATACAGCAGGGCGCAGCGACGATCCGGATAGCGCTGGATCAGCGCCAGCACGCGCTCGACCCGGTCGCGCAGGAAGCCGCGGTTGGGCAGGGCGGTCAGCGAATCGTGCATGACCTGATGCTTGAGCTGACGCTGGATCTGCTCGCGCTGCACGATCTGCTGGCGCAGCTCCAGCGTGCGTTCTTCCACGCGATGCTCCAGCTGCAGGTTGGCCTGATGCAATGAGGCGGCGGCACGACGGCGATGAATGCTGTTGGCGATCTGCAGGGCGGCGAAACTCAGCAATTCCTCATCGGCCACGCTGTAGACAACCGCTTCTGTATAGCTCTGCACCGCCACCAGGCCAATCACTTCGTCGCCCACCATCAGCGGCACACCAAGCCAGCACAGCGAGGGGGGACCCATGCCCTTCAGCGAAACCTGGTCCTGCCTTTCCAGTTCCACGATGTCCGCCAGGTCGGCCCTCAGCGCTTGACCGCGGCGCAGCACGTATTCGGTGAGGCCGCGGCCCAGCGTGCGCCGGTCCATGTGCCGTTCGGCGCCATCGACAAAGTAGGGGAATTCCAGCGTCTCGTGATCGTGCACCAGCAAGGCGATGAAGAAGTTTTCCGCATTGAGCAACGCGCCGACCACGGCATGGACCCGCTTGTAGAACTCGTTCTCGTCGATGTCGGCGGTGGCCAGCTGGGCGAGCTGGAACAGTGCAGCCTGCAATCGTTCGGCGCGCTGCAGTTCGACGATGTTGCGCTGCAGGTCGTGATTGACCTGGGCCAGCTCCTGGGTGCGCTTGCGCACGCTGTTCTCGAGGCGCTCCTTGCTCTGCTTGCGTTCCAGGGCAGTCAGGATGTGGCTGCCGACAAACTCGAGCAGCGCCAGGTCATCCTGCGAGTAGACGATGCCCTTGTCGTAACTCTGCACCACCAGCGCGCCATGCACCTGGCCTTCGCGCAATATCGGTACGCCGAGCCAGTCGTCGCTGTCCGGCCCCGACAGGATCAACGGCCCGTTCACCTGTTCCAGCAGTTGTTCGTTGTTGCCCATCAACGGCTTGCCGCCCGTAAGCAGGTGCCAGGTCAACGTGTGCTGCCGGTCCTCCAGCGGCAGGTCCCGGGTGGTGTCGGGCACATCCTCGTCCTTGATGTCGGAGTAGTAGAGGAAGCGCATGGTGCGGCGCTCGGCGTCGTGTCTCACGATGAAGAAGTTCTCGCCATACATCAGCGTGCTGACGATCCGGTGGATGCTTTGCAGCATGTCCGGCATGTCCAGCTCGGAACTGGCCAGGTCGGAAATCGCGAACAGGGCGCTCTGCAGGTTCTCGGAATGCTCCAGTTGGTTGTGCGAGTCGTACAGGTCGGCCAGTTTCATGGCGTGGTGCAGATGGCGGGCAGCCAGCTGCAAACCGGGCACAACGGCCGACCGCCACGCCTTTGCGCATACGCCGGTGGCCAGTGTCACCAGTAGCACCACGCGTTCCTGTCGCAACAGGCAAAGGGCCAGGTGGTTTCGATCGGCAGGCGACTGATGCGCGCCGTCGGCGGAAGCCAGGACAGCCTGCGCCTGCGCGAGATCGATACCGGGCGCGTCGGGGGGGATGCTGTGCAGACAGCCGCCATCGGAGGCCGTCCACAGCACGGCCGCCTTGCTGCAGCCCGCTTGCGTCTCGGCCAGTTCCAGGATGATCGCGCCCACTTCATCGGGCGTGGTGGCATCGATCAAGCGGCCGAGCCACGCCAGCGCCGGGGCGTTCCCGGATGTTTGGGCACTGCTGGAAAGGAGGTGGCTCACGGCTACACGGCTTCCGCGGGGGCTAGGTACACCGCGGCGAGGAGCCAATCGACGCCGCGGGCTGACCGGCAGGTACGAGGTGGATTTCTGCGATCCATGAACAGAATATCGGCAGGGTGCCGGTTATCCGTAGGTGTCGCAAGCCGGGAGGGGGCGGCTATGCAGCCAGCGTCCGGCAGGGTTTGCGATAAGCCCGCCGCCGGTGCCGTCGCGATGCTTCCGCGGGCGTCGGGTAATTACGCCGTTTCGGCCTGGCCAGCGAGCCGCTCATGCAGAGCTGCGGCAGGCCGGACCGACGGGCTACCCGCGGCAGGTACGCAGCGGGCTTGGGGCATGGGGGCAAAAAGCGCGAGAAGGCCAGTGCGAGTTGCCGATGCTTGCAGGGTATGCCCCGCGGATATCTCGAAGTCAGGCGCGGCCGTAGACGTCGTCGAAGCGCACGATGTCGTCTTCGCCCAGATAGCTGCCGGATTGCACCTCGATCAGCTCCAGCGCCACCTTGCCGGGATTGCGCAGGCGATGCTTGCTGCCCAGCGGAATATAGGTGCTCTGGTTTTCGCCGAGCAGGAACACCTTGTCGTCGCAGGTCACTTCGGCGGTGCCGGAGACCACGATCCAGTGTTCGGCACGATGGTGATGTTTCTGCAGGCTCAGGCTGGCACCGGGCTTCACCACGATCCGCTTGACCTGGAAACGCTCGCCCGACTCCAGCGAGTCATAGCTACCCCACGGCCGGTGCACCACCCGATGCAGCGAGTGCTCGCTGCGGCCGGCCGCCTTGAGCTGCTCGACGATCTTCTTGACGTCCTGGGCGGCATCGCGGTGTGCGACCAGGGTTGCATCAGGCGTGGTCACCACGATCAGGTCGTCCACGCCGACCGTGGCGAGCAGGTGGCGGTCGTGCGAACGCAACAGCGAGTTGCGCGTGTCCACCGCCATGGTGTCGCCTTCGCGCACGTTGCCCTGCGCATCCTTGTCGCCGGTCAGCCACAGCGCCGCCCACGAACCGATGTCGCTCCACACGCAGCTGACCGGGATCACCGCCGCGCGCGTGGTCTTCTCCATCACCGCGTAGTCGATCGACTTGTCCGCAGCCCGCGCAAACGCATCGTGGTCGACGCGCACGAAGTCGAGGTCGACCGACGCCTTCGCATGCGCATCGCGCACGGCGGCGAGCATGGCGGGCGCGTGTGCGTGCAGCTCTTCCAGATAACGCGACGCCTTGAACAGGAACATGCCGGAGTTCCAGTCGTAACCACCGTCGGCGAGGTAGGACTCGGCGGTGGCCAGGTCGGGTTTCTCGACGAATTGCTCCACCCGGTAGCCATGGTCGTCGATGGCCTCGGCGCGGCGGATGTAGCCGAAGCCGGTTTCCGCCCGGTCCGGCCGCACGCCGAACGTCACCAGCCAGCCATTTTCGGCCAGCGGCATGGCCCGTTTCACCGCATCGACAAAGGCCGCGGTGTCACCGATCAGATGGTCGGCGGGCAGCACCAGCAACAGCGCATCGGCATCGCGTTCGAGCGCCTGCAGCGCACCGAGCGCGATCGCCGGTGCTGTGTTGCGGGCCAGTGGCTCCAGCACGATGGTGGCGCCCTCGACGCCGGCTTCGAGCAACTGCTCGGCGGCGAGGAAACGATGGTCGTCGCTGGCCACCACGATCGGCGCCGCCACCCGCGGTAGTTGCCGGGTGCGTGCAAGCGTCTGCTGAAACAGCGTGCCCTTGCCGGCCAGCGCGAGGAATTGCTTGGGCAGGTTCCTGCGCGACACCGGCCACAAACGCGTGCCGCTGCCGCCACTGAGGATGAGGGGAATCAACATGGGCGCAGTGTCCTGAGTCAATGTTCTGCCGCGACGAGCTGGCGCATGACCTCGTGCAAGCCGTGTCGCCAGTCGGGCAGCGGGAAGGCAAAGTGTTGCTGGAAACCGCGGTTGTCCAGCAATGACCAGGCCGGGCGCACGGCCGGGGTAGGGTACTGGGCGCTGTCGATCGGCAGCACCCGCGGCTGGCGTGCGATCAGGCCCTGTGCGGCGGCCTGCTCGAAAATGGCGCTGGCGAAACCGTGCCAGCTGGTGACGCCGCTGGCAACCAGATGATGTGTGCCGACCAGTTTGCGACGCTGCATGACGCCGGCGAGTTGCCAGCCATCGAGCGCAGCAAGGCTCGCGTTGACGATCAGCGTGGTGTCGGTCGGTGCGCCGTGCTGGTCGGCGACCACACGCAGTTCCTCGCGTTCGGCACCCAGGCGCAGCATGGTGCGCAGAAAGTTGTGGCCGTGCGCGGCATACACCCATGCCGTGCGAAATGTCAGGTGGTCGGCGCCACTGTCGCGCAACGCCTGCTCGCCGGCCAGCTTGCTGCGGCCGTAAGCGCCCAGCGGACCGGTCGGTGCATCGACGGCGTACGGCTGTGACTGGCTGCCGTCGAACACGTAGTCGGTCGAGTAATGCAGTACCAGCGCAGCGTTTGCCGCCGCCCAGCTACCGAGCACGCCGACCGCTTCGCCGTTCACGCGCGTGGCCAGCGCCTCTTCCTGTTCCGCGCGATCGACTGCCGTGTAGGCAGCGGCGTTGATGATCACTTGCGGCTGCACGCGGTCGAGCAGCGCCGGCAGGCTGGCCGGAGCGGCCAGGTCGGCAACGTCGCCTTGACCGCCATGCCACAGTGCGCCATCGCGGCTGGCAGCGACCACATCGCCGCGCGCGGCCAGTCCGGCGTGATCGAGAAATGTGCGCCCGAGCTGGCCATTGGCGCCCAGCAGCAGGATTCTCACGGCACGAAGACCGGCAGGCGCTCGCGTGCGACATCCTTCAGCAACGGCGTCCTGGCGTCCTTGTCCGACAGCAGCGGATCGCTCAGCGGCCAGTCGATGCCGAGCGCGGCATCGTTCCAGCGGATGCCGGCGTCCGCCTTCGCGTCGTACAGCGCGGTGCACTGATAGGTGAACGTGGCGAACTCGGACAGCACGCAGAAACCGTGGGCAAAACCTTCAGGCACCCAGAAGTGGCGATGGTTGTCGGCGGTCAGCATCACGCCTACCGACTGTCCGAACGTGGGCGAGCCGTGGCGGATGTCGACGGCCACGTCATACACCTCGCCTTCGAGCACGCTGACCAGCTTGCCCTGCGGATTCGGCCACTGGTAATGCAAGCCGCGCAATACGCCGCGCGCCGAGCGCGAGACGTTGGACTGCACGAAGCGGTGGTCGACACCGGCCGCGCGGTACTTCGCCTCGTTGTAGCTCTCGTAGAAGAAGCCGCGGGCATCGCCGAACACTTGCGGTTCGAGGATCAAGGCACCAGGCAGGGCGGTCTCCATGATTTTCATCGTACGTGCGCCTGCCGGGTCAGCTGCTGCAGGTACTGGCCGTAGCCGGTCTTCGCCAGCGGTGCGGCCAGCGCGAGCAACTGCTCGGTATCGATCCAGCCGTTGACGTAGGCGATCTCCTCCGGGCAACACACCTTGAGGCCCTGCCGGTTTTCGATCGTCTCGATGTAGTTGCCTGCCTCCATCAATGAATCGTGCGTACCGGTGTCCAGCCACGCAAAGCCTCGGCCGAGTTGTTCCAGGTGCAGCGAGTTGTCGTCGAGGTAGCAGCGATTGAGATCGGTGATTTCCAGTTCGCCACGCGCCGAGGGTTTCAGCGCGGCGGCGTAATCGCAGACGCGGCCGTCGTAAAAGTACAGGCCGGTTACCGCGTAGTTCGATTTAGGCTGGGCCGGCTTTTCGTCCAGTCCGATCACCCGGCCGGCGTCGTCGAATTCGGCCACGCCATAGCGTTCCGGATCCTTGACCCAGTAGCCGAACACGGTCGCGCCGTGTTCGCGCGAAGCGGCGCGCTTGAGCCGCTCGGTCAGGCCCACGCCGTAGAAGATGTTGTCGCCGAGCACCAGACAGCTCGGCTTGCCTTCGATGAAATCACGTCCAATGGTAAATGCTTGTGCCAAGCCATCCGGTGACGGCTGCACCGCGTATCGGATGTCGATGCCCCATTGCGAGCCGTCGCCGAGCAGGCGCTGGAACATTTCCTGCTCGTGCGGCGTGTTGATCATCAGCATTTCGCGGATGCCGGCCAGCATCAGCGTCGCCAGCGGGTAATAGATCATCGGCTTGTCGTACACCGGCAGCAGCTGCTTGCTGACTGCGCGGGTAATCGGATACAGCCGGGTGCCTGAACCGCCGGCGAGGATGATGCCTTTCTGTGTTGTCATGATCCGAGACGCTCCATGCGGTAGCTGCCATCCAGCACGCGCTGGCTCCATGGCTGGTTGGCGAGGTACCAGTCCACCGTCTGCGCGATGCCGGTTTCAAAGGTCTGCGACGGCCGCCAGCCCAACTCGTCCTGCAGCTTGCTGGAGTCGATCGCGTAGCGGCGGTCGTGGCCGGGGCGATCCTTGACGTAGGTGATCAATGATTCGCGCGGACGACCGTCAGCCAGCGGGCGACGCGCATCGAGCAGGGTGCAGATGGCCTTCACCACGGCGATGTTTTCGCGTTCGGCATTGCCGCCCACGTTGTAGGTTTCGCCCACGCGACCGGCTTCCAGCACACGGCGGATGGCGCTGCAGTGATCGCCCACGAACAACCAGTCGCGAATGTTCCTGCCGTCGCCGTAGACCGGCAACGGTTCACCGGCCAGCGCCTTCTGGATGATCAGCGGGATGAGCTTTTCCGGGAACTGATACGGTCCGTAATTGTTCGAGCAGTTGGTGGTCAGCGTGGGCAGGCCGTAGGTGTGCTGGAACGCGCGCACCAGATGATCGGACGCCGCTTTCGAGGCGGAGTACGGCGAGTTCGGTGCGTAGGGTGTCTGCTCGGTGAACTTGCCTTCGGCGCCGAGCGAGCCGTAGACCTCGTCGGTCGATACGTGCAGGAAGCGGAACGCATCGCGGTCGGCGCCCTCCAAGCTACGCCAGTAGTCGCGCGCGCATTCGAGCAGGCCCAAAGTACCGACCACGTTGGTCTGCACGAACTCGGCCGGCCCATCGATCGAACGATCCACGTGCGACTCGGCAGCGAAATTGACGATGGCATCGGGTTGGTGCTCGGCCAGCAATGCGGTCACCAG
>DHXA01000182.1:87247-88660 GCA_002413455.1 Rhodanobacter sp. UBA5168
TTGCCGGCGTAGGTCAGCTTGTCCAGGTTGACCACGCGCAGCCCATCGGCCATCGCCTGCAAGACGAAATTGGCGCCAATGAAGCCGGCACCACCGGTGACCAGAAGCGTTTTGACACCTGCGGGGGAGTGATTCATCAGGTACGTCCATGAGAGGCAGGGAATGGTCGGGTGATACGGCGACCCGGCAGCCGGCAAATGATGCACGTTCTGACCGGAGCGGCCAAGCACGCGAATGCGCTGACACCGTTTGAAAGGCGCGGATTGCGGTGGCGGGCGGCGCATTTTGCCAATGGCTATCTGAACGCCGAGTTCCTGCACGGTCGGCAAGTGCCTGCGTAAAGGCTAAGATGAGCGACTTTACAACGTAGACGCACCCCGCCACGCGGGCTGTGAGGAAGCCGATGAAAGCTGCCGCAAAGCAAGTCCATGGCATGGGCACCCGCGCGATCCACGCCGGGCAGCATCCCGATCCCAGCACGGGCGCCATCATGACGCCCATCTATGCCACTTCGACTTATGTGCAGGAGAGCCCGGGCAAGCACAAGGGTTACGAGTATTCGCGCACGCAGAATCCCACGCGGATGGCCTATGAGCGCTGCGTGGCGGATCTGGAAGGCGGTCTGGCCGGCTTTGCATTCGCCTCGGGTCTGGCCGCCGCCGCGACCGTGCTGGACCTGCTCGATTCGGGCAGTCACGTGATCGCCATGGACGATCTCTACGGCGGCACTTATCGGTTGTTCGAAAAGGTGCGTCGGCGTTCGGCCGGGCTGGATTTCAGCTTCGTCGATCTCAACGACGGCAAGGCGCTCAAGGCAGCGCTGAAACCCAATACGCGAATGATCTGGGCCGAGACGCCGACCAACCCGATGCTCAAGCTGGTCGACCTGGCCAAGGTCGCCGCGTTTGCCAAGAAGCATGGACTTATCCTGGTCGCCGACAACACCTTCTGCTCGCCGATGATCCAGCGACCGCTGGAGTACGGCGCGGACCTGGTGCTGCATTCGGCCACCAAGTACCTCAACGGGCATTCCGACATGGTCGGCGGCATTGTGGTTGCCCGCAGCAAGGAAATCGCCGAACAGATGGGCTTCCTGCAGAACTCGGTCGGTGCGGTGGCCGGTCCGTTCGACGCGTTCCTCGCCATGCGTGGCCTCAAAACCCTGCACCTGCGCATGAAAGCCCACTGCGAGAGCGCGCAGGAACTGGCGAAGTGGCTGGAAAAGCACCCGGCGGTCGAACGGGTGATCTACCCCGGCCTCAAGAGCCATCCGCAGCATGCGCTGGCCAAGCGCCAGATGGACGGCTTCGGCGGCATCATCACGATCGAGGTGAAGGGTGGCCTGAAAAAGGCCCGGCGCATGCTCGAGCGTTGCGAACTGTTCGCGCTGGCCGAATCACTCGGTGGCGTCGA
>DHXA01000074.1:0-2098 GCA_002413455.1 Rhodanobacter sp. UBA5168
GCCTTGTCCTTGGCCTCGATGGCCTTGACGACCTTCTTCAGGGCGGTGCGGACCATGGAGCGGGCGCTGATGTTGCGCAGGCGGCGCTGTTCGGACTGGCGCGCGCGCTTCTTCGCGGACTTGATGTTGGCCAAGGTAGAACTCCGGAATGCAGTGTTAGGGGTGGAAAAAGACGCCAATTATGCGGTCGATTCGCCGTTGCGTCAATCATTTAGGCGGCGACGGACGGGGTGCGGCTGGCCTGCGGTCGATCCGGCGGGCCACGGTGTCGGGATTTTGCCACATCGCGGGCTGTCATCCTGCCTGCGACGGCTGTCAAACTACGCGCCCTCGCCCGGCCGATGCAGAAGGTAACAGAATACACATGAAGTCCCCCAGCATGTTCCGCGGGCTGCTCTCATTCAGCAGCATGACGATGATCTCGCGGGTGCTCGGCCTGGTGCGCGACATGTCGATCAATGCTGCGTTCGGCGCCAACGGCGCCACTGACGCGTTCTGGGTGGCGTTTCGCATTCCCAACTTCATGCGCCGGCTGTTTGCCGAGGGCTCGTTTTCCACCGCGTTCGTGCCGGTGTTCACCGAGGTGAAGGAAAAGGGTTCCCATGCGGATCTGAAGAACCTGATGTCGCGGGTGTCGGGCACCCTCGGCGGCGTGCTGCTGGTGATCACCGCGCTCGGGATCATCTTTGCGCCGCAGGTGACCACGCTATTTTCGCCTGGCGCGATCGACGAGCCGGGCAAGTTCGAACTCACCGTCGAGCTGCTGCGGCTGACCTTTCCGTTCCTGCTGTTCGTGTCGCTCACTGCACTGTCCGGTGGCGCGCTGAACAGCTTCCATCGCTTCGGCCTGCCGGCACTGACGCCGGTGATTCTCAACCTGTGCATGATCGCCGGTGCCCTGTGGCTGTCGAAGCGGCTGCAGACGCCGATCATGGCGATGGGCTGGGCGATCCTGGTGGCCGGCGTGCTGCAGTTGCTGTTTCAGCTGCCGGCGTTGCGCGGACTGGATCTGCTGACTTTGCCGCGCTGGGGCTGGAGTCATCCGGACGTGCGGAAGATCATGCGGCTGATGGTGCCGACGCTGTTCGGATCCTCGGTGGCGCAGATCAACCTGTTGTTCGATACGGTGATCGCCTCGTACCTGATCGTCGGCTCGCAGAGCTGGTTGTCGCAGGCGGACCGTTTCCTGGAGCTGCCGCTGGGCGTGTTCGGGGTGGCGCTGGGCACGGTGATCCTGCCGTCGCTGTCGCGCCACCACGTCACCACCGACAAGGTTGGGTTTTCGCGTGCGCTGGACTGGGGCCTGCGGGTCACCCTGCTGATCGCGGTGCCGGCGATGTTCGGGCTGATGCTGCTGGCCGGGCCGCTGGTGGCCACGCTGTTCCAGCACGGTCACTGGACCGCGCATGACACCGACATGGCGACGTTGTCGATTACCGCGCTGAGTTTCGGCCTGCCGGCGTTTGCGCTGGTGAAGGTGCTGCTGCCGGCGTTCTATGCACGCCAGGACACGCGCACGCCGGTGCGCGCGGGCGTGGCATCGCTGATCACCAACATGCTTCTGAACGTGCTGTTTCTGGCGCTGCTGTTCGAGCTGTGGGCGCCGGCCGCGCTGAAGCAGTTGCCATGGCTCGATGGTCTGGCGCAGTTGCCCGGCCTGCACATGGCGCTGGGTCTGGCCAGCGCGGTGGCTTCCTACGTCAACCTGTACCTGCTGTGGCACTGGCTGAAAAAATCCGGTGTGTACCAGCGCCAGCCGGGTTGGTCGCGCCATCTGCTGCGCCTGCTGCTGGCCTGCACGGTGATGGTGGCGGTATTGCTGTTGGGGCGCTGGTGGTGGCCGGACTGGTCCAACGTGCGCTGGCCGACCCGGCTATGGCATCTGCTGGTGCTGGTGACGGCCGGCGGCACGGCCTATGTCGGCATGCTGTTTGCCGGCGGCTTCCGGATGCGCGACCTGCGTGCCGCGTGAGGTCGGCGGACGGTCTCAACAGCGCCCGCGCGACCGTTATACTCACGCGATGATGAGACTTTCCAGGGATGTTGCGGGCCCTAGTCTGGCGCCGCGCGGCAGCGTGATCGCGGTCGGTGCGTTCGA
>DHXA01000074.1:2293-5093 GCA_002413455.1 Rhodanobacter sp. UBA5168
GTGGTGAGCTTCGAGCCGCTGCCGCGCGCGTTCTTTTCCGCCGAACCGGTGCCGCGCCTGTCCAGCGTGCGCGAAAAGCTGAGGGGCTTCGCCGCCGCCGGCATGGAACACACCTTGTTGCTGCGCTTCAACCAGGCATTGACGGCGATGTCGGCTGAGGATTTCGTGCAGCGCGTGCTGGTCGAACGGCTGGCCGCGCGCGAAGTATGGGTGGGTGGCGATTTCCGTTTCGGGCACAAGCGTGGCGGCGATATCGCGCTGCTGGAACACATGGGCGCGCAGCTCGGCTTCACCGCCTGCACGATGCCACCGGTGCAGCTCGATGGCGTGCGTGTCTCGGCCAGCCGCATACGTGCGCTGCTGGCTGCTGGCGAGTTTGCCGGCGCCGAGCCGCTGCTGGGGCGGCCGTTCGTGATCGACGGCAAGGTGGAATACGGCAACCAGCTTGGCCGCACGCTCGGCTATCCCACCGCCAATATCCATCTGCAGCGCGTCAGTCCGGTCCAGGGCATTTTCGCGGTGCGCGTGGGGCTGGGCGAGGGCGAGTGCAGCTGGCCGGGCGTGGCCAGCCTCGGCGTGCGCCCGACCGTGAACCAGGTCAGCCAGCCGTTGCTGGAGGTGCACCTGTTCGACTTCGGCGGCGATCTGTACGGCCAGCGCATGGCGGTGGAGTTCGTCGCCAAGCTGCGCGACGAACAGAAGTTCGATGGGCTGGAGCCGCTCAAGGCGCAGATGGCGCTGGACTCCCGCAAGGCGCGCGAGTTGCTGGGCATGAACCCCCGACTGGTCGAAGCGTGACCGGCTTTCGGCACGCCCACGTATCGTTTAACTTTGAACTCTTTGTCCGCCAGCTGGCGGACGGCAACACTCAGTGATGGCACGCACGCAATGACCCACGACTACAAGAGCACGATCAACCTGCCGCAGACGGACTTCCCGATGCGCGGCGATTTGCCGAAGCGCGAGCCGGGCTGGCTGGCAGAGTGGGAGCGGGTCGACCGCTATGCGCAGATCCAGCAAAAGACTGCCGGTCGCGACAGCGTGTTCGTGCTGCACGATGGCCCGCCGTATGCGAACGGCTCGATCCATATCGGCCACGCGGTCAACAAGATCCTCAAGGACATGGTGGTCAAGTCCAAGCTGCTCGCCGGCCACCGCGCGCCGTACGTGCCGGGCTGGGATTGCCACGGCCTGCCGATCGAGATCGCGGTGGAAAAGAAGTTCGGCAAGCCGGGCGACAAGCTCGATGCCGCCGCGTTCCGGCAGAAGTGCCGCGAGTACGCGGCCGAGCAGGTCGACACCCAGCGCACCGACTTCAAGCGTCTTGGCGTACTTGGCGACTGGCAAAAGCCGTACCGCACGATGGACTTCAGCTACGAGGCCGACATGCTGCGTGCGCTGGCGCGCATCGTGTCGAACGGTCACGTAATGCGCGGCGCCAAGCCGGTGTACTGGTGCTTCGACTGCGCCTCGGCCCTGGCCGAAGCGGAGATCGAATATGGCGACAAGATCTCGCCCGCGGTCGACGTGGCCTACGACGCGGTCGACGCGAAGGCGCTGGCGGCGAAGTTCGGGATGGACGCCGGCGATGCGATCGTTGCCATTCCGATCTGGACCACCACGCCGTGGACACTGCCGGAAAGCCAGGCGGTATCGCTGGGTGCCGAGCTGGAATACGCATTGATCGAAGGTCCGCAGCGAAATGGCCGGCGCGTGCTACTCGTCGTCGCCAGCGCACTGGTCGACAAGGTGCGCGCGCGCTATTCCCTTCTCCCTGCGGGAGAAGGTGCCCGAAGGGCGGATGAGGGTGCGGGCGGAGCGAACCATCCCGGTTCCACCGAACCCTCACCCCCAACCCCTCTCCCGTGGGGAGAGGGGAGCAAGATTCTCGGTCACGCATCGGGCAGGGCGCTGGAAGGCCTGAAACTGCATCACCCGTTCTATCCGCGCGAGGTGCCGGTGATCCTCGGCGAGCACGTCAGCGCCGAGGACGGCACCGGCGCCGTGCATACGTCGCCCGACCACGGCGTCGAGGATTTCGTGGTGGCGCGCGAGTACGGGATCGGCCTGCTCAACTACATCGAGCCGCGCGGCACCTATCGTGCCGACACGCCGGCCGCCGCTCCGCTCGAACTGGGCGGCATGCATATCTGGAAGGCCAACGACGCCATCGTCGACCTGCTGCGCCAGCGTGGCGTGCTGCTGGCGTTCGCGAAGATCGAGCACAGCTACCCGAATTGCTGGCGCCACAAGACGCCGGTGATCTATCGCACCACGCCGCAGTGGTTCATCTCGATGGAACAGGCGACGCTGCGCGAGACCGCGTTGACCTCGATCAAGAGCGTGCGCTGGGTGCCGGGCTGGGGCGAGGAGCGCATTGCCGGCATGGTCGCCGGACGCCCGGACTGGTGCATCTCGCGCCAGCGCACGTGGGGCGTGCCGATCGCGCTGTTCGTGCACAAGGCCACGCAGGAGCCGCATCCGGATTCCGTGGCGTTGCTGGAACAGGTCGCGCAGAAGGTGGAGCAGGGCGGCGTCGACGCGTGGTTCACGCTGGAGGCGGCCGAGCTGCTCGGCGACCAGGCAAACGATTACGAAAAAGTCACCGACGTGCTGGACGTCTGGTTCGATTCGGGCGTCACCCATTTCGCGGTGATCAGCCAGCGACCCGAGCTGCAGCAGGGCACGGCCTCGCATTACAAGGTGATGTATCTGGAGGGTTCCGATCAGCATCGCGGCTGGTTCCAGGCATCGCTGCTCGAAAGCTGCGGCACCCGCGGCCGCGCGCCGTTCGACATCG
>DHXA01000192.1:0-245 GCA_002413455.1 Rhodanobacter sp. UBA5168
CCGGATCCGCGCGACGACCTGTCCGGCGTCGACGTGGCGCGCAAGCTGGTGATCCTGGCGCGCGAGGCGGGCTGGCCGCTGTCGCTGGAGGACGTCGCGGTGGAGAGTCTGGTGCCATCCGCGCTGGCCAGCCTGCCTCTGGATGGCTGCATGCAGCGACTGCACGAAATGGATCCGCTGATGTCCGCTCGGCTGGCCGAGGCACAGGCCACCGGGGGCGTGCTGCGGCATGTCGCCAGCCTGGA
>DHXA01000192.1:539-2550 GCA_002413455.1 Rhodanobacter sp. UBA5168
ACCGACAACATCGTGCAGTTCACCACGCGCCGCTACTGCGATAATCCACTGTCGGTGCAGGGCCCCGGCGCCGGTCCCGAGGTGACCGCCGCCGGCGTGTTCACCGATCTGCTGCGTATCGCCGAGTCGCTGGAGGCGCGCGCATGAACTTCTCCTTGCTGGAACCTGTCATGGCTTCGCCGCGTCGCGCCAAACCACCGCAAATCGCCTGCGCCTTCGCGCCCGCCAGTGTCGGCAACGTGGGCGTCGGCTTCGACCTGCTGGGTCACAGCGTGACCGGCGCCGGCGACCGCGCCGAGGTGCGCCGCATCGACGAGGCGGTGGTGCGCATCGCGGCGATCCGAGGCTGCGTCACCGAGCTGCCCACCGACCCGCGCCAGAACACCGCCGGCGTCGCGCTGCTCGCGCTGCGCAAGGCGCTCGGCCTGCAGCACGGTTTCGAGCTGGTGCTGCACAAGGGCATCGCGCTGGGTTCGGGCATGGGCGGCTCGGCCGCCTCGTGCGTGGCGGCGCTGGTGGCTGCCAACGCCTTGCTGGCCAAGCCGCTGCCGCGCGAAGCGCTGTACGGTTTCGCGCTGGATGGCGAAGCGGTGGCCAGCGGCAGCCGGCACGGCGACAACCTCGGCTCGATGCTGCTCGGCGGGCTAGTGCTGGCCACCCACGAGCGCCTGCTGCGCATCGAGGTGCCGGCCGCATGGCATTGCGCGCTGGTGCATCCGCACGTGGTGTTGGAAACACGCAAGGCGCGCGCAGCGCTAGCCGGCCACTACGAACTGGGCGAGTTCGTCGCGCAAAGCGCAAACCTCGCGCTGGTGCTGGCCGGCTGCTGGCGCGGTGACGCGGCGCTGGTGCGCGAGGGCCTGAAGGACGTGCTGGTGGAACCGCGGCGCGCCCCGCTGATCCCGAATTTCGCGCGGGTGAAGCAGGCCGCGCTGGACCATCGCGCGCTGGGCGCCAGCATCTCCGGTGCCGGCCCCAGCGTGTTCGGCTGGTACGACAACCGCGCCGATGCCGATGCCGCGTCCATCGCGATGCAGGCCGCGTTCGCCGAAGCCGGGCTGGACAGCGATGCCTGGGTGTCACCGATCGACGGGCCGGCGGCCACACTGATTCCCTCGCTCGAGGCGGGCGCATGAACGTGGTCGAGCCATTGCGTTACCACAGCACCCGCAGCGCCGGCCCGACTGTGCCGATCGGCGAGGCGATCGCTGCCGGGCTGGCGCCGGACGGCGGCCTGTACGTACCCGAAGCGTTGCCGTCGATCGATCCGGCCGCGTTCGATCCGCACGGCACGCTGGCCGACACTGCGGCCACCCTGCTAGCGCCGTTCTTCGCCGGCGATGCGCTGGCCGGCGAGCTGCCCGCCATCTGCGCCGAGGCCTTCACGTTCGAGGCACCGTTGCGCCCGCTGGCCGCGCATCCGGACACGGCGATGCTGGAGCTGTTCCACGGCCCCACCTGCGCGTTCAAGGATTTCGGCGCGCGCTTTCTCGCCGCCTGTCTGCGCCGGCTGCCGCGTGCCGATGCCCGGCCGTTGACGATCCTGGTCGCCACGTCGGGCGATACCGGCGCCGCGGTGGCCGCCGCATTCCACCGCCAGCCGGGCATCCGCGTCGTGGCCCTGTATCCGGACGGGTTGGTCTCGCCGCGCCAGGCGCACCAGCTCGGCTGCTTCGGCGACAACGTCAGCGCCTTGCGCGTGGCCGGTCGCTTCGACGATTGCCAGCGCATGGTCAAGGCCGCACTCAACGATGCCGCGCTGCAGGTGCAACTGCCGCTGTCCTCGGCCAACAGCATCAGCCTCGGCCGCCTGCTGCCGCAGATGAGTTACCACGCGCACGCGGCGCTGGGCTGGTGGCGCGAACACGGCACGCCGCTGAACTTCATCGTGCCCACCGGCAACCTCGGCAACGCGCTGGCCTGCCTGTGGGTGCGCGAGCTGGGCCTGCCGGTCGGCGACGTGCAACTGGCGTGCAATGCCAACGCCACCCTGCCCGACTATTTCGCCGGC
>DHXA01000192.1:2794-10871 GCA_002413455.1 Rhodanobacter sp. UBA5168
GCGGACAGCGTCGACGATGCCGCGATCCGCCAGACCATCGTGCGGCATGCGCGCGAGCACGGCGAAGTGTTCTGCCCGCACACCGCCACCGCGATGCACCGGCTCGACCGCCTGCGCGACGAGGGCGATCGTTCGCCATGGGCGGTGGTGGCGACCGCGCATCCAGCCAAGTTCGAGGGCGTGGTGGAGCCGCTGATTGGCGGACGCGTCGCCGTGCCCGCTCCGCTGGCGGCCATGTTGCAGCGCGCGGCCTCGGCTGAACTACTGGCGGCAGACGACGATGCGCTGCGTCGCTGGCTGTCCGACCACATCCCCGCTTGACCGACGGGAGCCGGGCGCTCAGCCCAGCGCGTCGAGAATCTCCGCGGTCGAACGCACCCGGCCCAGCCGCGGGAAGATCATCTCCACCGCGAACCGGTGCTGCGCGGCATCTGCCGCGCTCATCGCATCCTCGGCCAGGACGACCGCATAGTTGTGCTCGTAGGCGGCACGCGCGGTGGATTCCACGCCGATGTTGGTGGAGATGCCGCCCAGCACGATCTGCGTGATGCCACGACGGCGCAGCTGCAGGTCCAGCTCCGTGCCGTGGAACGCGCCCCACTGGCGCTTGATGATGTGGATGTCGCTGTCCGCCTCGCCCAGTTCGTCGGCGAACTCGAGCCAGTCGGCCGTCAATGTCCTGGTCGATGGCTGGTCCACCGGCTGCTTCAGCGCGTCGGCGAAATCGGCCGCGAATCCGACGCGAACCAGCACCACCGGCGCGCCCACTTCGCGGAAACGCGCCGCCATGACGCCGGCGCGCCCGCATACGTCGGCAGCACTGTGCGGGCCGCCCGCGTAAGGTGCGATACCCTTCTGCAGGTCGATCAGCACCAGCGCGGTAGTGCGCGGATCAAGCTTTTCCACGATATTCTCCAGCCATGAATGCGAGGACATCCTCGCTTTGGAATTTATGAGGATGACCTCACAAAAGTCAATCGGCGGCGTGCGCACGCCGCAGCGGCGGCGCGGTCACGAAAGGGTTGCTTCCCTGCTGGACGCGGCCGCCGCCTGCTTCGTCGAAAAGGGTTACGACGCCGCCACCATGACCGAAATCGCCGCGCGTGCCGACGCGGCGATCGGCTCGCTGTACCAGTTCTTTCCGACCAAGGAGGCGCTGGCGCAGGCCTTGATGGGCAACTACGCCGACGCGTTGCAGCAGCGCCTGCACAAACTGGCGGAACGCGCCGAAGCATGGGACAGCGACCGGCTCGCGACGGAACTGATCCGCCTGCTGGTGGCGTTCCGCCGTCGCCATCCCGCCTTCGTCGTGCTGGCCGAAACGGTCGCATCGGAGCCGGCGTTGCGCGGCCTGGCAATTCGCCAGCGTCTGCGCGGCGAGCTGCAGGAGCTGCTAGGGCAACACGCCCCGGACCTTCCACCCAGCGAGTTGCGCGGGGCCGCGGTGGTGGTGCTGCAACTGATGAAGGCCGCCGTGGCGCTGAACGCGGAGCCGGGGCTGGCCGGTCGACGTGTGGCGCTCGAGCAGTTGCAGCAGGCCCTTCGACTCTACTTGCGCGCCCTGTTCGGGCCGCGCTGAAGCCACTTCCCGCGCGTGCATCGCGCGCGCGGCCAGATGTCCGGGAACGACGTTTGGACGGATAGCCTTCCAAACGGCGAACGACCGCTTAGAACGAATTTTCATAAGAAAACGGTTGACAGGGTCCGCCATGCTGGCTTACGGTCGGTCTCATGTCGCAGCGCAACAGCCATCGCCGCATCGCCAAAGGAAACCGTCTCACGACGGTTGCCGGCCTGCTGCAGGCTCGCGGCACGCTCCTTCTTGCCCTCGTACTCGTACTCCTTATTACCAACGGAGGTGCGGGCTGAGGGCATGTGTCCAGGTAGCTAGAAAAACCTGAAAACACCCAAAGAACCCCGCACCCGGTAACGGATGCGGGGTTTTTTTGTGCCCTCGGCGACGCCCACACAGCGGAGCCATGATGAAAAACCCCGACCAGCAGAACACCTCCGCCAGCGGCGACGACGTCGTCGCCGATCGCGTGCGCATCTTCGACACCACCTTGCGCGACGGCGAGCAGGCGCCGGGTTTCTCGATGGACCGGCGCGCGAAACTGCGCATGGCGCAGCAGCTCGAAGCGCTGGGCGTGGACATCCTCGAAGCGGGTTTCCCGCAAGCTTCGCCGGACGATTTTGCGGCGGTCGCGGAAATCGCCGGGGCGCTGAAGCACACTACGGTATGCGCGCTGGCGCGCTGCCAGGACGGCGATATCGACAGTGCGGCCAGCGCACTCACGTCGGCACACCACTCGCGCATCCACCTGTTCCTGTCGACCAGCCCGCTGCATCGCGAGCACAAGCTCGGCATGAGCAAGACGCAGGTGCTGGACACTGCGGTGCGCGCGATCGAACGCGCCCGCGGCTTCTGCGACGAGGTGGAGTTTTCCGCCGAGGATGCGCTGCGCACCGAACCCGAATTTCTGGTCGAAGTGTTCAGCGCGGCAGTCGCCGCCGGCGCCACCACGCTCAACGCGCCGGACACGGTGGGCTACACCACGCCGAGCGAGATCGTCGAGCTGTTCCGTTACCTGCGCCAGCACGTGCGCGGCGCGGACAAGGCAATTTTCTCCAGCCACTGCCACGACGACCTGGGTATGGCGGTGGCGAACAGCCTGGCCGCAGTGAGCGCCGGCGCGCGCCAAGTGGAATGCACCATCAACGGCATCGGCGAGCGCGCCGGCAACGCCGCGCTGGAGGAAGTGGTGATGGCGCTGAAGGTGCGTGCGCCGCACTTCGGCGTCGACACCCGCATCGACACCCGCCAGCTGTACCCGGCTTCGCGCCTGCTGACCGAGCTGACCGGCCAGGCGGTGCCGCGCAACAAGGCGATCGTGGGTGCCAACGCGTTCGCGCACGAATCGGGCATCCACCAGCACGGCATGCTCAAGCATCGCGGCACCTACGAGATCATGCGGCCGCAAGACGTCGGCATCGCCGCAACCAGCCTGGTGATGGGCAAGCACTCCGGCCGCGCCGCGCTGCGCCAGCGCCTGCAGGCGCTCGGCTACACGCCGGACGACGCCGCGCTGGACGAGATCTTCACCCGCTTCAAGACGCTGGCCGATCACGGCCGCGAACTGCACGACGAGGACCTGGAAGCGCTGGCGCTGGGCCACGATCCGCACGCCGCCGGCCCGTGGCACCTGATGCAGTTGCACACCAGCTCGCACCTGGGCGGCAGCGCCTCGGCCTCGGTGAAGCTGGCCCACGACGACGGCCACGAGATCGGCGAGGCGGCGATCGGCGACGGTCCGGTCGACGCGGTACTGCGCGCGATCGAGCGCGCCACCGGCACGCCGCTGGAGCTCACCCGCTTCCAGATCGACGCGATCGGCGAAGGCGGCGACGCCCAGGGCCACGCGCAGCTGAGCGCACGCCACGCCGCCCGCGACTGGCGCGGCCACGGCAGCAGCACCGACATCGTCGAGGCCACCGCGCTGGCTGCGCTGGTCATCGTCAACCGGATCGAACGACAGACGCCGGCCACCGTCGCCGTCACGCGCGCCAAGGGAGCGACCGCATGAGCACGCCATTCCTGTGGCACAACGGCCAGATCAAGCCGTGGGCCGAGGCCTCCGTCCACGTCAGCACGCATGCGCTGCATTACGGCTCGTCGGTGTTCGAGGGCGAACGCGTCTACGCCACGCCGCGCGGCCCGGCCTACTTCCGTCTGGGTGAGCACACCCGCCGGCTGTTCGAGTCGGCGCGCGTCTACGAGATCGACATCGGCTACAGCGAGGACGAGATCAATGCCGCCTGCGTCGACGTGATCCGCGCCAACCAGATGCCCTCGGCCTACGTGCGGCCGATCGTGTTTCGCGGCGCCGGGGGGCTCGGCGTGCTGGCGAAGCGGGATGACCCGGTGGACGTGGCGATCATCGCGCTGCACTGGGGCGCCTATCTCGGCGACGCGGCCGAACGCGGCGCCGACGTGTGCGTGTCGTCGTGGCAGCGGCCCGCACCGAACACCATCCCGGGCTGGGCCAAGGCCGGCGGCAATTACCTCAACAGCCAGCTGATCGGTCTGGAAGCGCGCCGCAACGGCTACGACGAGGGCATCGCACTGGGCCACAACGGCCTGCTCAGCGAAGGCGCCGGCGAGAATCTTTTCCTGGTGAAGCGGGGCAAGCTGCTCACCCCGCCGTCCAGCGCCGGCATCCTGGCCGGCATCACCCGCGACGCGGTGATCACGCTGGCTGCCGATCTGGGCATCGCGGTGGAAGAGCGCGACCTGCCGCGCGAGGCGCTGTATTCCGCCGACGAAGTGTTCATGACCGGCACGGCGGTGGAAATCACCCCGGTGCGCTCGGTCGATCGCAAGGCGATCGGCGCGGGTACGCCCGGCCCGATCACGCAGCAGCTGCGGCAGGCGTTCTTCGGCCTGTTCGACGGCCGCACCGAGGACCGCTGGAACTGGCTGAGTTTGGTGAATGCGGTCGTCCCTGACCGCGAAGATCAAGAACCGGCCATCCATCGCCGGACTCCTCAACAACAGCCCGCTTCCATGGAGGCATCCGCGTGAGTGCAAAGACGCTCTTCGAAAAAGTGTGGGACGCCCACGTCGTCGTCGCCGAAACCGCCGCTACGCCGGCGATCCTCTACGTCGACCTGCACCTGGTGCACGAGGTGACCTCACCGCAGGCGTTCAGCGAATTGCGCGAGCGCGGCCTGTCGCTGCGCCGGCCCGATCGCATGCTGGCCACGCTGGATCACTCCACACCCACGTTGCCGACCAACGCCGACGGCAGCCGGCCATACGCGAACGCCGAGGCACAGGCGCAGGTCGGCCAACTGGAAACGAACTGCCGCGAGTTCGGCGTCGAGCTGCACGGCTGGGACAGCGCGGACCGCGGCATCGTGCACGTGATCGGCCCGGAGCTGGGCGCCACCCAGCCGGGCATGACCATCGTCTGCGGCGACAGCCACACTTCCACGCATGGTGCGTTTGGAGCCTTGGCGTTCGGCATCGGCACCACCGAGGTCGGCCACGTGATGGCGACGCAGTGCCTGTTGCAGTGCAAGCCGAAAACGATGGCGATCCATGTCGACGGCCAGCTGCCTGCAGGCGTGGGCGCGAAGGACCTGATCCTGCACATCATCGGCACGATCGGCGTCGATGGCGGCACCGGCTACGTACTCGAATACCGCGGTGCGGCGATCGAGGCGCTGTCGATGGACGAACGCATGACCGTCTGCAACATGTCGATCGAGGCCGGCGCGCGCGCAGGCCTGATCGCGCCGGACGACACCACGTTCGCCTGGTTGAAGGGCCGCCCGCGCGTGCCGCAGGGCGCGGCATGGGATGCTGCCGTGACCTCGTGGCGCGCACTGCGCAGCGACGACGACGCCACCTACGACCACGAAGTGCGCATCGACGCCACGGCCGTGAAACCGACGGTCACCTACGGCACCCACCCGGGCATGGCGATCGCGATGGACGCGCCGGTGCCGGCCGCCACCAACGCGCAGGAACGCCGTGCGCTCGAGTACATGAAGAGCCAAGCCGGCAAGCCGATGCAGGGCACGCCGGTCGACGTCGTCTTCGTCGGCAGCTGCACCAACTCGCGCCTGTCGGATCTGCGCGAAGCCGCTCGCGTACTGCACGGCCGGCGCATCGCCAGCGGCGTGCGCATGCTGGTGGTGCCCGGCTCCGAGGCGGTGCGCCGCGACGCCGAGCGCGAAGGCCTGCACCACGTATTCACCACGGCCGGCGCCGAGTGGCGCGTGCCCGGTTGCTCGATGTGCATCGCGATGAACGGGGACCTGGCCCAGCCGGGCCAGCTGGTGGTGAGTACCTCCAACCGCAACTTCGAAGGCCGCCAGGGCAAGGGCGCCCGCACCGTGCTGGCCAGTCCGGCCACCGCGGCGGCGTCGGCAATCGCCGGGCGCATCGCCGACGCACGCGAATACCTGACCACGCCCGACCACAGCAGGGAGCAAGCCGCATGAAGCCGATCACCCGCCTCCATTCGCGCACCGCCGTGCTGGCCGACGAGAACATCGATACCGATCGCATCATCCCGGCGCGCTTCCTCACCACCACCACCCGCGAGGGGCTGGGCAAGCTGTGCTTCCACGACTGGCGCTACCAGGCCGACGGCAGCGACAACCCTGCCTTCCCGCTGAACAGGCCGGAAGCGCGCGGCTGCTCGATCCTCGTCGCCGGGCGCAATTTCGGCTGCGGTTCCTCGCGCGAGCACGCACCGTGGGCCTTGCTCGACTACGGCATCCGCGCGGTGCTGTGCAGCGAGATCGCGGACATCTTCCGCGGCAACGCGCTGAAGAACGGCCTGCTGGCGATCGCCATCGAAGAACTCGAACACCGCTGGCTGCTCAGGCACCCCGGCATCGAGCTGGCGATCGACGTGCGCGAACAGTTCATCGCGCTGCCCGACGGCGGCCGCATTCCGTTCC
Source organism: Rhodanobacter sp. UBA5168 (assembly GCA_002413455.1). GTDB lineage: Bacteria > Pseudomonadota > Gammaproteobacteria > Xanthomonadales > Rhodanobacteraceae > Rhodanobacter. The sequence continues at coordinate 9,269 of DHXA01000192.1, forward strand.
GGCTGGAGCCGTTCGCGCGGCACTGCCTGCTCAACGGCGTCGACCAGCTCGGCTACCTGCTGCAACACACCGATCAAATTGATGCGTTCGTCCGTGAACGCGAAAGTCAAGAAGCGGCCATCCATGGCCGCACTCTTCAACAAAACCGGCTTCGATCAAACGGAGTAAGCGCATGAAAGCTCGCATCGTCACCCTGCCCGGCGATGGCGTCGGCCCCGAAGTCACCGCCGCCGCGGTGGCCGTGTTGAAGACCGTGGCCGCGCGCTACGAACACGTGTTCACCTTCGACGAGCAACTGATCGGCGGTGCCGCGATCGACGCCACCGGCGAACCCTTGCCGGCCGCCTCGCTCGCGGCGTGCCGGTCCGCCGATGCGGTGTTGCTCGGTGCCGTCGGCGGCCCGAAGTGGTCCGATCCGAACGCGCCAGTGCGCCCCGAGCAGGGCCTGCTGGCGCTGCGTGCCGCGCTCGGCGTGTACGCCAACCTGCGCCCGCTGCAGGTGCATCCGGCACTGGCCAACCTGTCGCCGCTGAAGAACGAGAAGCTGAAGAACATCGACGTGCTGTTCGTGCGCGAACTCACCGGTGGCGCCTACTTCGGCGCCAAGACACGCAGTGCGGATGCCGCCACCGACGAGTGCCGCTACACCGTGGCTGAAATCGAACGCGTGGTGCGCCGCGCGTTCGAGCTGGCGCGCGGCCGCCGTCATCACGTCACTTCGGTCGACAAGGCGAACGTGCTGGAGACCTCGCGGCTGTGGCGCAGCACCGTGCAACGTATCGCCGCCGACTACCCCGACGTGAAGCTCGAGCACCAGCTGGTCGACTCGATGGCGATGCTGCTGCTGACCCAGCCGAACCGCTACGACGTGGTGGTCACCGAGAACCTGTTCGGCGACATCCTCACCGACGAGGCCGCCGCGCTGGCCGGATCACTGGGCCTGCTGCCATCGGCTTCGCTGGGTGACGGTCGCCGTGGCCTGTACGAGCCGATCCACGGTTCCGCGCCGGACATCGCCGGGCAAGGCGTGGCCAATCCGGTCGGCGCGATCCTCTCCGCCGCGCTGCTGCTGCGCCATTCGCTGGGCCTGGAAGCCGAAGCAGTCGCGATCGAGGCGGCGGTCGAGCAGGTGCTGCGCCACGGCCCGCACAGCCGCGACATCGGCGGCCATGCCGGCACCGACGACGTGCGCGACGCGGTGCTTGCCGCGATCGAGGACCACGCCGACAACACCGCCGCGTTTTTCTGCGGAGCGCGCGCGTGCGGCTGACACGAGAAGTTTCCCAACGGCCACAGGGATGTGTCCGTATTTCCTGCCGCCCCCTGCGTGCTTCCGGCACCGGATGGACTGCGCGCGCCCCGTTGCCGCCAGCACTCGTCCGCCTCGCCAACCTCCCTGGCACGCAGGGGGCGCTTTTTTCATCCAGCCAACGGAATACCCATGCGCAGTGACCTGATCAAGAGCGGCCCCGACCGCGCACCCGCGCGCGCCATGCTGCGCGCCACCGGCCTCGACGACGAGGCGATTGCGCGGCCGCTGGTGGCGGTGGTGCACACCTGGTCGAACGTGAGTCCATGCAACCTCAACCTGCGCGAGCTGGCG
>DHXA01000041.1:0-429 GCA_002413455.1 Rhodanobacter sp. UBA5168
GCCGCGATCGGCATCTTCGGCCAGATGGTCTACGTCGATCCCTCGCGCCAGCTGGTGATCGCCCAGGTCGGCGCGTGGCCGCATGCCACCTCCGACGCACTGGTTGCCGCGCGCCGCCAGTTCGTGGCCGCGGTGAAGCATGCGGTGGATGCGGAGCGGGAGAAACCGAGGCAGCACTGACGCGGGTGACGTGGCGGACAGGCGCGCACATCCGCGTGACGAGCGTGGCGAGAACCTCTGCCGGCGCCTTCGGCATGTGATCCCGGACGCCGTGCTGCGCTACATCAACGGCGAGCTGGAATCCGCCCAGTCCTGCGAAAGCGACGGCGAACGCATCACCCGCATCCACGTGCAGCGCAACCCCGAGAAACTGGTGCGGCTGGTGGCCGCCATCGCGCAACGCCGGCGCCCGCCAGCCTGAGCCGCGTC
>DHXA01000041.1:674-1548 GCA_002413455.1 Rhodanobacter sp. UBA5168
CCCGGCGGTGAGGCGCGGAAACTCGACGATGAGGCTCCGCATGCTCACGCCCCAGTCTTTTTTGCTCGATCGTGAGCCGAAAAGACTCACGCATGAGGCTCGCCGGCTCGCCGATGAGGCCCGGTGTGCTGGGGTGTGAGTCTTTTTTGCTCGACGCTGAGCCGAAAAGACTCACGCATGAGGCTCGCCCAACTCGACGGTGAGGCCCGGCATGCTCGCGCATGAGTCCTTGTCACTCGTGACCGAGCCGGCGCAGCCCGCTCGTGCCGTGCCGGGCGAGAATGTCCCGGCACTCGGCGACACCCGGCCATCCATCCTGCGCGCCGCGCGGTTCATTGCTGCCAGCAGCTGTCAGCAACGGCGGCCGCGGGGCGGTTGGCGTGATGGGTTTCGTCAGGCTGCGCGGGCATCATGGGCGGACTGTTTTTCCGGCGGCGTCAGCACTCATGTCATCACGCCCCACCGTGGCTCTCCTCGTGCTGGCGATCGGCGCGCTCTTGATCAGCATGGTCTCCTACCAGTGCGGCGCGTCGCTGGCCAAGCACCTTTTCCCGCAGGTGGGGGCCCAGGGCGCCACCGCCTATCGGCTGGGGCTCAGCGCGCTGCTGTTGCTGCTGTGGCGGCGGCCGTGGCGCCGCTCGGGCAACTGCCAGCGCAACTGGCGTGCGCTGTGGGGCTATGGCCTGTCGATGGGCGCCATGAACCTGGTGTTCTACATGTCGCTGCGCACGATCCCGCTGGGCATTGCCGTGGCGCTGGAGTTCACCGGGCCGCTGGCGCTGGCGCTGTTCGGCTCGCGCCGCTGGATCGACTTCGTGTAGATCGCGCTGGTGGTGGCCGGGCTGGCGCTGTTGCTGCCGCTACCGCTACCGCT
>DHXA01000041.1:1851-4042 GCA_002413455.1 Rhodanobacter sp. UBA5168
CCGCTACCGCTACCGCTGCGCGTGCAGATGCAGGCGCTCGACCCGGTGGGCGTGATGTACGCCCTGGCCGCGGGCGTGGGCTGGGCGCTGTACATCGTGCTGGGAAAGAGGGCAGGCGCCGCCTACGGGGCCGACGCGGTGACCTGGGGCACCTTGATCGGCGCCCTGCTGGCGATCCCGGTGGGTGTCGCGCATGCCGGTGGCGCGCTGCTGTCGCCCGCGTTGCTGCCGTATGCGCTGGGCGTGGCGGTGCTCAGCTCGGCGCTGCCGTATTCGCTGGAGATGATCGCCCTGATCCTGTTGCCGGCGCGCACGTTCAGCACCTTGCTGAGCCTGGAGCCGGCCATCGCGGCGGTGGCCGGAGCGGCGTTGCTGGACGGGCGGCTGAGCCTGCTGCAGTGGCTGGCGATCATGGCGATCATCGTGGCCGCCGCAGGAACCGCACTGAGCGTGCGGCGCCCCATGCTGACCGAACCGCTGGCGAACTGAGCAATGCCGCGGCGGTGCATGAGGCCCCGGTTCCGGACCTCGGCTAAGCCCGGCAACTCGACGGCAGGTACTTCCTCAGCAACAGAGCGTCGGTGATGTTGGGGTTGGTGCATGACCAACTGATGGATCCGGCGCTGGTCACGGCGGACAGACCCAGCTGCAGTCTGGCAATGGCCGGATTGGCCGATTGCGCGCCGGTGTTGTCAAAGTGCACCAGGATCATGCCGTGGCGCTGGGTGGCGTCCACGCGCCCAACGTACTTGCCCGAGATGAAACGCGGATCGGGCAGCCCTGCCTCGTCCTGGGTGGTGGGAAATCTGCCACGACTGGCATAGAACTCGACCAGGGCAGCCTTGGAGCCCTCGGCAAGGCTCAGCCCTTCCGACACCTGGGCACGGATCAGATAATCCTGGTAGGCCGGAATCGCAATGGCGGCGAGGATGGCGATGATCGCCACCACGATCATCAGCTCGATCAGGGTGAAACCGTTGTCGCCACGAACCACCGAATCATTTTTCATACGCCCCCCGGCCATATTTCCTCGGCCTGCGTGAATTCGCAAGCCTGCGCATGGTAGGCGCGTGCCGCGCCATGCGTTGTGCGCTGGAGCAGATATTCGCGGCGCCACGGCAGAAAGGACGCAATCAATCCCCTTGCCGCGATGGCCGGTCAAACTGCCGCGGTAGCGCCGTCATCGATTCCGCCAGCAGCGCGATGTCGAGTTGGCTTCGTCGAGCGTCGGCAGCGCCGGCCGGCTCCTCAGGCTTCGCGACGCAGTGCATCCACCAGCAGCGCAAACGCGGGCGAGATCTGTCGTCGGCTCGGGTAGTACGGGCGGTAGCCGGGAAACGGCGGGCACCAGTCGGCGAGCAGGCGCCGCAACCTGCCCTCGGCCAACCAGGCGCTGGTCGACCTGCTCGGTCGCATCGCCGCCGGCAAGGGCGCCACGCCGGCGCAAATCGCATTGGCGTGGCTGCTGGCGCAGAAGCCGTGGATCGTGCCGATTCCGGGCACCACCAAGCTGTCGCGCCTGCAGGAGAACATCGGCGCCGTCGATGTCGAGTTGAGCGCTGACGACCTTCGTCAGATCGAGGCATCGCTGGCACATGTCCACGTGCAGGGCGACCGTTACCCGGCGCATCTGGCGGCACGCGCCGGCAGGTAAGGCAACGGTCGCATTCGTGGGAGCGCACCCTGTGCGCGATGCTCCTGCTTCTGTTCCGTAGGGCGGGCACAACAAGAGCATCGCGCACAGGGTGCACTCTGCATGGGTTTCGGATCGGATTGTTCGAGGTGCAGAAGGGCCGCCGCAGCGGGGCGTCTTAAAACGCCCACATATCGCACCCGTCGACAGGAGCATCACCATGGAAATCATCCGCAACGGCTCGCAAGCCTCCGTCAAGGGGCCGGCTGACTATTTCACCGGCAACGTCCGCATCGACTGGCAATTCCAGCGCGGCGGCGACTCGCGCGTGGCAGGTGCCAGCGTGACGTTCGAGCCCGGTGCGCGCAGCGCCTGGCATACCCATCCGCTGGGACAGACCTTGATCGTCACTTCGGGCAAGGGTTGGACCCAATGCGAGGGCGGCCCGATCGTCGAGATCAACGCCGGCGACATCATCGGGTGTCCGCCGGGCCACCGGCATTGGCACGGCGCCACACCCACCTCGGCCATGACCCACCTCGCCATCCAGGAAGCGAA
>DHXA01000041.1:4258-10819 GCA_002413455.1 Rhodanobacter sp. UBA5168
TCGTGCCGTTCCCATCAGAAAGTCGACTCTGATCCGACCTGATTTCCTTCGTGCCCTTGGTCGCACGATCTGCTCAATCAAGCGGCCACGGGAGCGAGCCTGCGAGACGATCGGCTCCGGCGGCATCGACAGGATCGGGTTCGATGTCGTGTTTGCGGGTGATCCGTTCGCCGCGGCGCCACCATGGCGTCACCGGCCGCCGCTGCACCGGCTCGACGGCTTCGCCGAGCTGCGGCAACAGCAGGTGTGTGCGCTGCGGGTCGGCCAGCGAGAGCAGCGTTTCCACCGGCTCGTCCCAGGCGTGCGTGGACAGCGCGAACGTGCCCCAGTGCACCGGCATCAGCACGCCGCCGCCGAGCATCTCGTGTGCTGCCAGCGCATTGGCCGGGCCCAGGTGGATGTCGCCCCACGAGGGGTGGAATGCGCCGACTTCCAGCATCACCAGGTCGAACGGGCCGAGCCGGTCGCGAATGGCTTTGTATTCGCTGGTGAGCCCGGTGTCGCCGCTGAAGAAGACGCTGTGCCGTTCGCCCTGCATGACCAGGGACGACCACAAGGTGAGGTTGCGATCCTTCAGGCCGCGCCCGGAGAAATGCTGCGACGGCGCGGCGGTGATGCTCAGGCCGGTGCCCGGCACGCGATGGGTCTGCCACCAGGCCAGCTCGGTGATGCGCGCCGGCGCGATGCCCCAGGCTTCCAGGTGGGCGCCGACGCCGAGCGAGGTGACGAAGGGGACATCCGATTTCGCCAGCGCGCGGATGGTCGGGTAGTCCAGGTGATCGTAGTGATCGTGCGAGATCACCACCGCATCGATGTGCGGCAGGTCGCGCAGGCTGACCGGTACCGGCTGGAAGCGCTTGGGGCCAAGCAGGGTGAAGGGCGAGGCGCGCTGGCCCCACACCGGATCGGTCAGCACGCGCCAGCCATCGATCTCCAGCAGCACGGTGGAGTGGCCCAGCCAGGTGGCACGCAGTCCGCTGGTCGGTGGTTTCAGCCACGCGCCGCGCGGATCCTCGGCGGGCAGTGGCGCCGGTGGCGCGCGATCCGCATCGCCGCAGATGAAATCGCGCAGGGTGGGCCGCGGTGCGGAGGCGTCGCGCAAACCGGGCAACACCGGATGGATATTGCGCAACCGCTCGCCGTCCCACAGCGGCAGGTCGTGCAGGCGTTCAAGACGTTCACCCCGGGCGGGCTTGCCGAAAGATCGCATGGCGTGGTTCCTGTGGCTTGTGCGGCACTCATGAAGTGGGTGGTGCTATCGCATGCGTCCGATGCGGGTCGAAAGCCGGGCCTCAGGACAGGGATGCATCGCGCCGTTCAAGCCACAAACTGCAACCGCGCCAGCTCGGCATACAGCCCACCCTCGGCCAGCAGGCTCTCGTGCGTGCCCTGCGCCACGATGCGGCCGCCGTCCAACACGACGATGCGATCGGCGCGCTGCACGGTGGCGAGGCGGTGGGCGATGACCAGGGTGGTGCGGCCTTTCTCCAGACGCTCCAGCGCCTGCTGGATCGCGGCTTCCGACTGCGCATCGAGTGACGAGGTGGCTTCGTCCAACAACAACAGCGGCGCGTCGCGCAGGATTGCGCGGGCGATGGCGATGCGCTGGCGCTGGCCGCCGGACAGGCGCACGCCGCGTTCGCCAAGTTCGGCGTCGTAGCCGTGGTCCAGCGCGCTGATGAAGTCGTGGGCTTCGGCGGCGCGTGCGGCTTCGCGCACTTCCTCGTCGCTGGCGTCCTGTCGGCCGAAGCGGATGTTGTCGGCGGCGCTGCCGGCGAAGATCACCGTTTCCTGCGGCACCAGTGCGATCGCGCCGCGCAGGTCGGCCAGCGTGGCCGCGCGCAGATCGATGCCGTCGATGCTGATGTGACCGCTCTGCGGATCGTAGAAGCGCAGCAGCATGGCGAACACCGTGCTCTTGCCGGCGCCGGAGGGGCCGACCAGCGCGACGGTTTCGCCGGGGCGGATGTCCAGCGTGAAATCGTGCAGTGCCGCGGTATCGGGGCGCGTCGGATAGTGGAAGGTCACGCCGTCGAAACGCAGCGCGCCATGCATCGGGCGGGGCAGGGCTTTCGGTTGCGCCGGATCGACGATGTCGGCGCGTTCGGCGAGCAGTTCGCCGATGCGCTCCATGGCACCGGCCGCACGCAACACGTCACCCCAGACTTCGGACAACCCCGCCACCGAGCCGGCGGCGAACACGGCATACAGCACGAACTGCCCGAGCACGCCGGCGTTCAGCGTGCCGGCCAGCACGTGGCGCGCGCCGGCCCACAGCACCAGGGTGATCGCGCCGAACACCAGCACGATCACCGCCATGGTCAGCAGCGAACGCATGCCGATGCGCCGGCGCGCCGTGGCCAGCGCGCGCATGATCGCGTTGCTGTAGCGGGTGCTCTCGATGTCCTCGCGCGCGTACGCCTTCACCGCGGTGGAGGCGTTGAGGGTTTCGTTGGCGATCGCCGCCGCATCGGCCAGCCGGTCCTGGCTGGCGCGCGACAGCTTCTGCACGCGACGGCCGAACAGCAGGATCGGCAGCATCACCGCGGGGATCACCAGCGCAGTGAGGCCGGCCAGCGACGGCGCCGTCCACACCATCGCCACTGCGGCGCCGATCAGCATCACCGCACTGCGCAGCGCGACCGAGACCCCGGAGCCGATCAGCGTCTGCACCACCTCGGTATCGGCGCTGAGGCGCGACAGCAGTTCGCCGACGCGGCTGCGTTCGAAGAAAACGACGTCCAGCCGGATCACCTGCGAATAGAGCGTCTGGCGCAGCGAGGCGAGCGCGCGCTCGCTCAGCAGGGTGATGCAGAAGTAGCGCGCCGCGGTGGCGACTGCGAGCACCAGCGCCACGCCGAACAGCGCGATGAAGGTCTGGTTGATCACCGCCTGGCTGGAGTGGCCGAAGCCCTGGTCGATGATGTGCCGGAACGCCATCGGCAGCACCAGCGAGGCGCCGGAGGACAGGCCCAGGAACAACAGCCAGCCGCCGGCCAGTGCGCGGTGCGGTTTCAGGAAGGGCCAGAGTTCGCGCAACGCGCCAATGCGGCGGGCGGGACGTGCGGTGTCGGTGATGGCGTCGCTCATGAGCTCTCGCAGGACGGATCGAAGACGCGGACTCGCGCAGGCGCGGGCAATGCCATTCAAGGTGGGGCGTGCGCCGGCCGATTCAATCCTTGCGGTGGCTTATCCGCTCAATCCAGGCGATTCACGATGCTGCGGCCGCGGCTGATGTCGCTGATGCGCAGCTGGGCTTCGGCGACATGACTGTCCGGCAGGCGCAGCAGCAGTTCCACGCCATCGGCGCCGAAGGCTTCGTTTTCGATCTCGGCCTGCAAGTCTTTCAGGCGGGCCTTGAGCAGGGCGAGCTCGGCGAAATCGCAATGCACGCCGAGCCGCGCCATCGCCACGATCGGCACGCGCTCGGCGCGCCGCAGGCATTCGGCAGCGGTGCCGCCATACGCACGCACCAGGCCGCCCGCACCGAGCTTGATGCCGCCGTACCAGCGGGTCACCACGACCACGACACGATCCATGTCCTGACCTTCGATCGCCTGCAGGATCGGTCGCCCGGCGGTGCCGCCGGGTTCGCCGTCGTCGTTGAAGCGATAGTCCTGGCCGATGCGGTAGGCCCAGCAATTGTGCGTGGCCGTGGGCTCGCTCACGTCGTGCAGGAAAGCCAGCGCCTGTTCGGGTGAGCCGGCCGGTGCGGCCAGTGCGAGGAAGCGGCTCTTCTTGATTTCTTCCTGATGGCGACACGGCTGGGCCAGCGTGAACAACGCTCCGCTCATGGCTTGCGCAGTTGCGCGCGGAGCTCCGGCGGCAGCTTCCACTGCGGATGCGTGCGCTGGAATGCGGTCAGGCGCTGCCGCGCTTCGTCATCGTGACCGTGCTTGAACAGCTGCTGGATCTTGTCCAGCTCCTGCGCCGGTGTATCGCTGGCGTTCGGTGCGGCGATGTCGTTCGCTGAAAATGCGGCGGGCGCCGGGGCAATCGCGGGCATCTCCGTTGCGGCTTCGGCCACCGGTGGCTTGGCCATGGCCGAATTACTGGCCGTCTCTTGCAGCGTCGCGGGGGGTGCGGCAGGCGCAGCTGCCGGGGCCGGGGCGAAGCGGGTCAACCCGCCGGCCACCTGGGCTTTGCTGGAGGCGCGTTCCGTACGCTGATCGGCTGCGGTCTTGCGTAACGAGTTCGTCGCAGCCGTACGCGAAGCCGCCACAACCATTTTCGGCGGCGGTTGCTTGGATGGCTCCATCGGAGGGGGGGGCGCGGGTTCCGTCGACTGCGTCGCTGCGGCAGGCGCTGCGGCACGCGGCAGCGGCGCTGCCGCCGTGGCCTGCGCCGGTGCGGCGCTATCCATGGCCGCTGGCGTCGATGGGACCGGAGGCAGTTCGCGCATATGCCAGGCGAGTCCGGCAGCGAGCACCAGGGTCGCGGCACTGCTCAGTGCGATCAGCCAGCGTGGCCTGGCCCTGCTGCCGAGCCCGGTGGATTTCGCGTCGGTTTGTCCTGTCGTGGCATCCGGCCTCGGGTGCACCCAGTCGCCACGCTCCCGTGGCGATTTCCGACGTTCGGGGGCGGCATGCTGTCCATCGCTTGCCAGCGCCCGCGCGGCGGCGCGCAGCACCGCCGCATCAAGCGCAGGAGCCGGCTCGCTGTGCGGCAACTGGCGATAAAGCGCGGCCAACTCGGCTTCGCCGGGCAACTTCTCGTCCGGTTCGCGTGGATCCTGCGGCGGCAGCTGGTTGGTCATTCGGATAGCACTTCGCGTAATCGGGTCATGGCATAGCGCAGGCGCGACTTCACCGTCTCGCGGCCGGCTCCGGTCACCGTGGCGATCTCTTCCAGAGTGAGTTCCTGCTCCAGCCGCAACAACACGGCAGTGCGCTGTTCGTGCGGCAGCTGTTCGATCGCGCGCTGCAGGCCGCTACGACGCTCGAACTCGGAAAGGGCATGATCGGGTTGTTCCCATTCCGGCGTGGCGACGTTGGCCAGTGCGACCTCGGCTTCGTCGCCGTCAGCCATCGGTCGCTGGCGGCGCGCGCTGTCGATCATCAGGTTGTGCGCGATCTGCAGCAGCCAGGTGCTGAACTTCGCCTGCGGCTGGTAGCGTGCGCGTGCGCTGATCACCCGGCTCCAGGTTTCCTGGAACAGCTCGTCGGTACGATGCGGGTCGCGCACGCTGCGCAGCAGAAACCGGTAGAGCATGCCGCGATGGCGCGCATACAGCGCTTCGAACGCGGCGAGATCACCGCGCGCATAGGCAAGCATCAGCATCGCATCGGGATCGACCGCAGCATCCATGGGGAGCGAGCGTAAGCCAAATCGCCTGCCAGCGGGTAGGCCGGAATGTCCCGGCGCGTCGCTCTGTCCTCGTCGCCATCCACACCATGGCGAAGGGACGATCGCGCCCGGCATGGGCGTCGCGATGGCGTGGATGACGAGGTCCGGCCCCGCCGGGCGAGGGCGGCGGGGGAGGACTGCAGCGGGGGTCTTGCCTGCAGTCACTGCCGCGGTCCGCACAGCGGGGCCGGAAACTTCAACGCGCCGCGGTATCGCTGTCGGCATGAACGCGGGTGGCCAGTCCGTCGGCCAGCTTCACCAGTTGCACGAAGCCGGCGCGATAGCCGCTGGCATCGTCGCCACGCGCGCCGTTGGCGAGCGCGGCAATCTGCGTGTAACCGTAGCCGTCCAGGTATTTGCCGCCGCGCAAGGCATCGGCGAAGGCGGCCACCGCGGCGGCATAACGCAGGCGCTCGCTGGGTTGTGCCCCAGCCTGCGAAGTGATCGGCTGTTCGATCAGCTTGCTGTCCGATTGTCCCGGCAGCTTGTAGCGCAGGCGCAGGAAGGCCAGTTCGCTGCCACCCTTGGGCGGTGCTGTCTTGTCGCCATAGCGCAGCGGATCGATGCGCGCGGCATCCGAACCCTTTGGAGTGATCTCGTAGATCGCGGTGACGTTGGCGCCCGCACCGATCTCGCCGGCGTCGACCTTGTCGTTGTTGAAATCCTCGCGCTTCAGCAGGCGCTTCTCGTAGCCGATCAGGCGGTATTCCTGCACTTGCGACGGATTGAACTCGACCTGGATCTTCACGTCCTTCGCGATCGTCAGCAAGGTGGCGGACATCTCGTCGACCAGCACGCGGCGGCCTTCCTGCAGGCTGTCGATGTAGTGGTGGCTGCCGTTGCCCACGTCGGCCAGCATCACCGCCATGGCGTCGTTGTAGTTGCCCTCGCCGAAGCCCAGCGTGGTCAACGCGACGCCGCTCTTGCGGTGATCCTCGATCGTCGTCTTCAGCGCCTCCTCGCTGACCGTGCCGACGTTGAAGTCGCCGTCGGTGGCAAGGATCACCCGGTTCACGCCACCCTTGATGAAGCCCTGTTCCGCCTGCGCATACGCCAGCTCGATGCCGGCGCCGCCATTGGTGGAGCCGCCTGCGCCGAGGCCGTCGATCGCCGCGTCGATGGTGGCGTGCCGGTCGCCTGCGGTCGAGGGCAGGGCGACGCCGGCATAGCCTGCATAAGTGACGATCGCCACGCGATCCTGCTGACGCAGTTCAC
>DHXA01000004.1 GCA_002413455.1 Rhodanobacter sp. UBA5168
TGTTCTTTGGCTGTCGTTGGCGCTCACGATCGCCCCCCACCCGGCCTGTTGTTACTCTCTGCCGAGGGTTCGCGCGAAAGGAAGTGTCGTGGCGCAACGTTACATACTGGCGATAGATCAGGGCACCACTAGCTCGCGTGCGATGCTGTTTGACCGTGCCGGTGCCGTCGCGGGCGCGGCGCAACGTGAGTTCCGCCAGATTTTCCCGCAGCCGGGCTGGGTGGAGCACGATCCGCAGGAGATCCTGGCCAGCGTGCTGGCGACGGTCGCCGAGGTGCTGGCCTCGGCACAAGTCGATGCTGGTGAATTGGCCGGCATCGGCATCACCAACCAGCGCGAAACTACGGTGGTGTGGGATCGGCGCACCGGCCAGCCGGTTTACAACGCCATCGTATGGCAGTCGCGGCAGAGCCTGACGCTCTGCGATCGGCTTGAAGCGGACGGCTATGCCCCGCTGGTGCGCGAAAAGACCGGGCTGCTGATCGATGCGTACTTTTCCGGCAGCAAGATCCGCTGGATCCTCGATCACGTCGACGGCGCCCGCGCCCGCGCCGAGCGCGGCGATCTGCTCTTCGGCACGATCGACAGCTGGCTGATCTGGAATCTCAGTGGCGGCAAGCTGCATGTCACCGACGTCAGCAATGCTGCGCGTACACTGTTATTCGACATCCACGCGCGACAGTGGGATGACGAGCTGCTGCGCATGCTGGGTATCCCGCGCAGCATGTTGCCGCAGGTGCGTTCGTGCAGCGAGGTATATGGCCATACCGTGGCACTGCCTGGTTTGCCGGCCGGGGTGCCGATCAGCGGTGTGGCCGGCGACCAGCAGGCGGCATTGTTCGGCCAGGCCTGTTTCGAGCCCGGCATGGCCAAAAATACCTATGGCACGGGTTGTTTCATGCTGATGCATACCGGAACCCAGGCGGTGCCATCACGTCACGGGCTGTTGACCACGATCGCCTGGGAGCTGGATGGCACCGTGGAGTACGCGCTGGAGGGCAGCATCTTCGTCGCCGGCTCGGTGGTGCAGTGGTTGCGTGATGGCTTGCAGATGCTGGTGCAGGCGAGCGACTCGCAGGCATGCGCCCAGAGCGTGTCATCCAGCGATGGCGTGTACCTGGTGCCGGCGTTTGTGGGGCTCGGCGCGCCGTACTGGCGCAGCGACGTGCGTGGTGCGATGTTTGGTCTGTCGCGCGGAACCCGCAAGGAACACGTGGTGCGTGCGGCGCTGGAGTCGATGGCCTACCAGTCGCGCGACGTGCTGGCCGCGATGGAGGCGGACGCCGGCATCCCGTTGAAGGAGTTGCGCGCCGACGGCGGCGCGATCACCAATGACTTCATGGCGCAATTTCAGGCCGACATGCTCGGCGTGCCGGTCCTTCGTCCGCGGGTTGCCGAGACCACCGCGTTGGGTGCGGCATATCTGGCGGGCCTGGCGGTGGGTTTCTGGGAAAGCCGCGCGCAGATCGCGGAGCTGTGGCAGGTGGAGCGTCGCTTCCAACCCGGGATGGACGAATCCACCCGCGAGCGCTTGTACCGCGGCTGGCAGGACGCGGTGAACGCCACGATCGGCTTTCGCGTCGAGTGACACGAACGAGGCTTCGATCAGCCGCGAAGCCTCATCGTAAGCTGCCCACCGCGGCAGCGATCAATCCAGCGCGTAACCGAACTGGTCTAGGAACTCCGCAGCGAACTCGGGATAGCTGAAGCGCTGATTCTGCGTGCCGGGATGCTCGACTTTCAGTGCGCCCATCAGCGACGCCATGCGTCCCACCGTCGGCCAGTCCCTGTTGGCCATGATGCCGAAGATGAGGCCCGCGCGATAAGCGTCGCCGCAACCGGTCGGATCGACGATCTGGCGTTCGCGTGCGGGTGGAATGTCGTGGGTCTGCCCATCAACGTAGATGGTCGAGCCACGCGGCCCCTGGGTCACGATGTAGGCAGTCACGTGCGCGGCGATCTCGGCGGCGCTCCAGCCGGTGCGCGCCTGCAGCAGCTGCGACTCGTAATCGTTGACGATCACATAGGTGGACTTGGTGATCATCGAGCGGAATTCGTCACCGCTGAACAGCGGCATCGCCTGGCCCGGATCGAAGATGAAGGGCGCCCCGCGTGCAGCAAACTCCTCAACGTGTTGCAGCATCGCCTCGCGCCCATCCGGCGCGACGATCGCGAAATCGATCTGCGGGATGTCACGCACGTGGTTTTCCTGCGCGCTGGACATGGCGCCGGGGTGGAAGGCCGTGATCTGGTTGTTGTCCAGATCGGTGGTGATGAAGCACTGCGGCGTGAACTGGTCATCGAACTGGCGCACGCAATCGAGCTGGATGCCGCACTGCTCCATGTGCTTGCGGTATGGCGCAAAGTCCTGGCCCACGGCCGCCACGGGCAACGGATCGCCACCAAGCAACTTGAGGTTGTACGCAATGTTGCCAGCGCAACCGCCGAATTCGCGACGCATCCGCGGGACCAGGAATGACACGTTCAGAATATGCATCTGATCGGGCAGGATGTGATTCTTGAACTGGTCCTGGAACACCATGATGGTGTCGTAGGCCAGCGATCCGCAGATGACGGCAGGCATGAGTGCGGGAACCCCCGGGCAAGATGGAAAGGCCGAGCGTGCCGCGGCCGGCCGTTAGCCGAGCCGGGATGCCCCGGTCAAAAGATGGAATGGTAGCGCCATATGCCCGGATTGGCGACTTTCTGCCGCCATGCGCAGTTCATTTCAAGATAAAGGAAACGCGCATATGACGGTGTTGTAAAAGGATTTGTTAACGTTATTGTCCTTGCGCATGCCGGTCACGCTGACTAGACTGGCGAGCTTACTTTTTAGCCAAGCCGACCCACGGCGGACCCATGTTCAAGAAGTTCCGCGGCATCTTTTCCAACGA
>DHXA01000230.1:0-3639 GCA_002413455.1 Rhodanobacter sp. UBA5168
GGCCTGTCACGACAGGTGGCGAATCTGACCCTGTTCTACGAACGGTATGGTTTCTCGGTGCGCGTGGCCGAACGCTATCGCTCGTCGTTTACCGGCGAAGCGGTGGCCCTGTTCGATCAGCTCGGCTACACCAAGATCCTGGCCAACCGTCAAACCGACCTGCAGTTGGGCTATGCATTTTCCAGCGGCAGCCTGGACGGACTGTCGATCCTGTTGCAGGTGAACAATCTGGGCAACTCGGCGGATTCGACGGTGCAGATCGCCACGCTCCCCAACAACGTTCCGCTTACCCGTCCGCTGGAATACGACACCTGGGGGCGCACCGTGCTGCTTGGCTTCAACTACAAGTTGTAATCCGCGAGGCGCCGCACTGCGGCGCCTTTGCTCGCGCGGTGTCACCCCGGGCTTGCGTTTGGCGGGCCTGTGCCGTAGTAGCTGTGCGCTACAGAAGTGTGATGTCGGTGCAGTTCGCGTGCCTCGGTGGAAACCACACGCCTGTAAAGTGTCAGGCGAATGCTCCAGACAAACGAGGCTCCTCATGGTTCGTACCCGATGGTTGTGCTTGATGTGCGCAGTGCTGGCCACAGTCGACGGCGCGGGCACCGCCCTGGCCGCTGACGCGGCAGCGGCGAAAGAGGCCCAACCGTCGGTGGCACCATCCTTCAGCCATCGCGTACCGGAGCCGACCCACTATGCGGACTGGCCGGCGATCGAGAGCCGGCTGCCAGCCGATCCCGCGCTGGAAGCGCGCGTGCGGAAAATCGTGGCGAGCATGAGTCTCGCCCAGAAAATCGGCCAGATGACGCAGGCCGAGATCAAGTCGATCACGCCGGCAGAGGTCGCGAAATATCATATTGGCTCGGTACTCAACGGCGGAGGTTCCTGGCCCCATCTGGACAAGCACGCCGGGATCGCGGATTGGCTGGCGTTGTCCGACCGTTATTACGATGCGTCGATGGCGACCGATGCGGCGATCAAGGTGCCGATCATCTGGGGCATCGATGCCGT
The DNA here is from genome assembly GCA_002413455.1 of Rhodanobacter sp. UBA5168. Taxonomy (GTDB): domain Bacteria; phylum Pseudomonadota; class Gammaproteobacteria; order Xanthomonadales; family Rhodanobacteraceae; genus Rhodanobacter. The sequence goes on from DHXA01000230.1 coordinate 1,009, forward strand.
GCATGGGGACAACAATGTTTTCGGGGCCACGCTGTTCCCGCACAACATCGGTCTGGGTGCGGCGCACGACCCGGCCTTGATCGAAGCCATCGGTGCGGCAACCGCCAGGGCGGTACGCGCCACCGGCGTCGAATGGGTGTTTGCCCCGACGCTCGCCGTTGCGCAGAATGCCCGCTGGGGACGCACCTACGAAAGTTTTTCCACCGAGGGTCCGCTGGTGCGCGCGTATGCGCGCGCCTACGTCGCAGGGCTGCAGGGCGGCTTTGGCGATCACAACGTCATGGCGACCGCCAAGCATTTCATTGGCGACGGAGCGACCCGGAACGGAACGGACCAGGGCGACGCCAAGGTCGGCCTGCACGACATGATCAACGTGCACGGGTCGGGTTACTTCGGCGCGCTCGAAGCCGGGGTGCAGAGCGTGATGGCGTCGTACAACAGCTGGGATGATGTAGCCGCAGGCGTCAACTACGGAAAAATGTCGGGCGCGCGCGCCTTGTTGACGGGTGCACTGAAGGACAGGATGGGCTTCCAGGGCTTTGTCGTTTCCGACTGGAATGCCATCGGCCAATTGCCGGGATGCACCAATGCCAGCTGCCCGCAGGCGATCAATGCCGGCATCGACATGGTGATGGTGCCCGATGACTGGAAGGCCTTCATCGCGAACACCACCCGCCAGGTCGAGAAGGGCGAGATCCCGATGGCGCGCATCGATGACGCCGTCAGTCGGATCATTCGTGCCAAATTGCGCATGGGTCTGTTTGGCACGCGGCCTTCGCAACGCGCGGGGGCCGGCGACGCCGGGTTGTTGCAGAGCCGCGCGCTGGCGCGGCGAGCCGTTCGGGAGTCGCTGGTCCTGTTGAAGAACAATCACGACGTGCTGCCCTTGAAACCAGGGTCGAAAATCCTGGTCGTGGGAAAGAGTGCCGACAGCCTGTCCAACCAATCCGGTGGCTGGTCGTCGACCTGGCAGGGTACGGGCAACAGCAATGCCGACTTCCCCCATGGCGACACGATCCTGGCCGGGTTGCGCCACGCCGATGGCGCGGCGAATGTCACTTACAGCGAAACGGCACAGGGCGTGGATCTCAAGTCCTTCGATGCCATCGTTGCGGTCATTGGCGAGACACCTTACGCGGAGACCCTGGGCGACATCATGCCGTCGGCGACGCTGCGGCATAGCGATCGCTATCCGGAGGACCTGGCCGTCTTGCAAACGGTGGCCAAGGGCCACAAGCCCGTCGTCGTCGTGTTGGTGGCGGGGCGCCCGCTCTACGTCAACAATCTACTCAATCTCTCCGACGCGTTCGTGGCCGCCTGGTTGCCCGGGACCGAAGGCGAGGGCGTGGCAGACGTCCTCTTTGCAGGCCATTCCGGCGCGGGTCCTTACCATTTCAGCGGAACGCTCGCCATGCCGTGGCCGGGTGTCCCCTGTCCCGATGCGGGCGGTAGCGGCATCCAGGCGACGCGCTGGCTGTTCGCGCCCGGCTACGGGCTGCGCTACTCCGGCAAGCACGAGGTAGCCACGCTGCCCGCCTATCCCGCCGCCGACGCTTGCGCCGAAGCGTCGGTGCTGTCGGTGTTTCACACGCTGGCCGTGCCACCGTTCGCGCTCTACCTGGCCGATGAGAGCCCGCAGCACCCTGCGCATGACATCGGTGCCGATCTGAACGCCGTCATCGAGTGGCCGGCCAGCCATCCGGTGCTGCGTTTGCGCACGGTTCAAGTCAACACCCAGCAGGACGCCAAATCCGTCACCTGGCTCGGCGCCGGCCGATTTTTTGCGCGGAGTCCTCAACCCCGGAATCTGATGCCGCTGGTCTCCACCCATGCGACCTTGCAGTTCGATGTGGTGATAGCCACGCCCGCCCAAGGGCCGGTGAAGGTGTACATGGGGTGTGGTCGCGACTGCACGAGAAGTGTCGACCTTGCGCACCTCTTTGGCACCTATGCGAACGGCGCCCGCCACACCGTGTCGATTCCGCTGGCGTGCTTCACCAGGGCCGGCGCCGACCTCTCACACATCGATGTGCCGTTCGGTGTGTTGGCATCGCCGCCGTTTTCCGCTTCCTTTGCCGACGTGAAAATCATCGCGGGTACGACGGATGGACGCGCTGACTTGCCATGCGCAAGCCTGGGCGCTCCGTGAGCATGGGGTTGTCGCCAATGAACCACAACGTGGGCGAGGGGCCTTGTGTGCAGCATGGATGAGCGCAAAGGTGTTTCCGGCTGGGTGGCCATTGCATCCATCACGTTGATTACCTTGCTCGCACTGACTGCCTTTTATGCGCCGCGCCGCGAGCATTTCGCGGTGCAGGCCAAAGTGACCTCGACGCCGCTTCCGGTGACAGCCTCGGTCAGGCTGTGGCTGAGCACGGCCGATCGCCGACTGCGCTTGGCGCGGCAGCCCGACATTGCGATGAACGGCCAAGAATCGTTACCCGACGATGTGGTCATCGACATCAGCAAGAAATATCAATCCATCGTCGGCTTCGGGGCCGCACTGACGGACTCGTCGGCGTGGTTGCTTCAGAACAAGCTGAATTATCGGCAGCGTAGCGCGCTGTTGCACGAGCTGTTCGGTCCACCACCCAACCTCAATCTGAATATGACGCGCCTGACCATCGGTGC